>NZ_JBWKEZ010000013.1:45416-76759 GCF_056434525.1 Streptomyces sp. NPDC044002 | reverse complement strand
GGCATCGCCTCGCGCCCGCCCCCCCCCCCCCCCCCCCCCCCCCTCCCCGCCCCCCCCCCCCCCCCCCCCCCCCCCCCCCCCCCCCCCCCCCCCCCGCGCCCGCCGCGCGTCAGCCGAGGAAGGCGAGCGCCGCGCGCAGGTCGTCCGGCCCGCGGTAGTGGACGCCGGTCATGCCGAAGGCTTCGGCCGCCGCCACGTTCTCCAGCCGGTCGTCCACGAACAGGCACCGCTCCGGGGCTGCGCCCGCCCGCTCGGCGGCGATCGCGTAGATCTCCCGGTCCGGCTTGGCCACGCCCTCCCGGGCACTGCTGACCACGTGGTCCGCGAGGTCGGTGAGCCCCATCGCAGCCAGGTCCTCGTCCAGGTCCAGGGCGGCGTTCGTCACCAGCACCAGCGAGAGCCCGGCCGCCCGCGCCCCGCGCAGTACGGACACCACCGCCCCGTCGGCCGAGAACGGGGACCGGGTCATCGCCTCGGCCAGCTCCCACGACCGCGCCTCCGCGTACTCCTCGCGGAGCCGCTCGGCTATGGACTCCGCCCACTGCTCCCGGGTGATCCGCCCCAGCAGCAGCGGCCGGTCCAGCTCGGGCGAGAACGCCAGGGCCGCCGTGGTGCCCTCGTGGAGGCCGGCCAGGCGTTCCAGCGCGGCCAGCCCGCTGGAGTCGTAGAAGCGGATGACGTTGTCGAGGTCGCACAGGACCGCGTCGAAGGGCCTGCCGGCGCCGGGGGCTTCGAGGTCGCTCATCCCCCCTCCCTATCACGGGAGTTCGTACGCGCCCCGGTGCGGGGCTCAGCCCAGCGGCGCCTGCTGCAGCGGCACCGGCCGCGGGGCCGGCGGCGGGGGCGGGTCCACGCGCACGGGCGGCGGCGGGGCCGCGGGCTGGCTCAGGGAGACGACGCCGCACGGCACCCCGGGGGTGGCGTACGGCAGGCACAGCCGCCCGTCCGGGGTCCACAGCCCGCTCCCGAGCCAGCCCTCCGGGGCGCCGAGCCGGAAGACGTACCGGTCGGCGGGACGCCACAGCGCGAGCCCGCCGTCGCCCACCCGGAGCGCCACCCCGCAGGTCTCCGGCATCAGGACCTGCCCCGGCTGCACCGCGAAGGGGTGGGCGTCCTCCAGCCGCAGGCACTCCGGGAAGCGGACCGGGCGCTCGCTGCCCAGCACCCCCCAGCCGAGCCGCGGCTCGCCCGGGGCGTCCGAGCGGATCAGCAGCAGCCCGCTGTCCGGGGCCGCCAGCAGCAGCCGGTCGTCGCTGTCCTCCGCGATCTGGAGCAGCGGGCTGACCACCCCGCCCCGCCCCAGGTCCACCGCGACGGCCTTGGTGCGGCCCTCCACCTCCCGGTCCAGGGCCAGCAGCCGGCCCGTACGGTCCAGCCAGACCCCGCCCGAGCAGCGGCCCGGGACCACCGCGACCCGCTCGGGCCCGCCGGAGCCGCCGGCCACCTGCCAGACGGTGCTCTCCCCGTCCCCCACGGCCAGGGCGAAGGCCCCGCACCCGTCGGGGGACGGCGGCAGCAGGCGGACCCGCAGCCCTTCCTCGGCGTCGACCGAGCCGAGCCGGTACTCCCCGGTGCGGGGGCCGGAGGCGGCGCCCGAGGGGTAGAGGAGGGAGAACTCGTGCCGGTCGGCGACCCGGCGGTGGATCAGCACCTGCCCGTCGGCCAGCGCCAGCACCTCGCTGTCGGCCTCCTCGGGCTGCGCGAGCGGCAGCGGCACCGCGTACGGCTCCGGCCCGCCCAGCGTCCACCGCTCCGGATAGCGCGCCTCGCCCACACCGGCCAGCCGGGCCGCGTACCCGCCGTCGGCGGACACGGCCAGCGCGGGGGCCGGGGCAGCGGGGGCCGGGACCACCGGGGCCGGGGCCGCGGGGGCCGCTGCCGCCGGGGCGGCGGGGGCCTCCGGCACCTCGGGGCCCCCGGCCGGCTCGGCGGCCTCCGGGTCCGGGAGCTTGGTGGTCGTCGTGATCTCGGTGGCACAGACAGTCATCCGGGCCGTCACCTCCGACCAGGAAGCTAGTTTTCGCACTTCCAGCCGAACAACACGACCCAGCCCGCTTCACACGTACGGGTGGCCGACCACCGATTCGCCGGTGGCGGGGGATGCGGTTGTGCTGGCGCCCCGGTCAGGGGACCACCGGTCGCCACGGACGGTAGCCTTGGCCCGTGCCCCGTCTCTCTGAAGTCATCGCCGCGCTGGACGCTCTGTGGCCCCCCTCGCGGGCCGAGGAGTGGGACGCCGTCGGCACCGTCTGCGGCGACCCCGATGCCGAGGTCACCCGGGTGCTGTTCGCCGTGGACCCCGTACAGGAGATCGTCGACGAGGCGGTGAAGCTCGGCGCCGACCTGGTCGTCACCCACCACCCCCTCTACCTGCGCGGCACCACCACCGTCGCCGCGGGCACCTTCAAGGGCCGTGTCGTGCACACCCTGATCAGGAACGACATCGCCCTGCACGTGGCCCACACCAACGCCGACACCGCCGACCCCGGCGTCTCCGACGCCCTCGCCGGCGCCCTCGACCTGCGCGTCACCGGCCCCCTCGTGCCCGACCCCACCGACCCGTCGGGCCGCCGCGGCCTGGGCCGGATCTGCGAGCTGGACCACCCCGAGACCCTGCGCGAGTTCGCCGCCCGCGCCGCCGCCCGGCTGCCGCGCACCACGCAGGGCATCCGCGCCGCCGGCGACCCGGACGCGCTCATCCGCACCGTCGCCGTCAGCGGCGGCTCCGGCGACAGCCTCTTCGCGCAGGTCCGCGCCGCCGGCGTGGACGCCTTCCTCACCGCCGACCTGCGTCACCACCCGGTGTCCGAGGCCCGCGAGCAGAGCCCGCTCGCCCTCGTCGACGCCGCGCACTGGGCCACCGAGTGGCCCTGGTGCGAGCAGGCCGCCGCGCAGCTCGACGCGATCTCCGAGCGCCACGGCTGGGGTCTGCGGACCCACGTCTCGCGCACGGTCACCGACCCCTGGACGGCGCACGCGCCGTCCGCCACACCCCCTTCTAGTGCCTCTGGAGCCCCCAACTGAACGCCGAGCCCGCCGACCAGATCCGACTTCTCGACGTCCAGGCCCTGGACGTCCGGCTGTCTCAGCTCGCCCACAAGCGCAAGTCGCTGCCCGAGCACGCCGAGGTCGACTCGCTGACCAAGGACCTCAGCCAGCAGCGCGACCTCCTCGTCGCCGCCCAGACGCAGGCCAGCGACGCCGCCCGCGAGCAGACCAAGGCGGAGCAGGACGTCGACCAGGTGCGCCAGCGCGCGGCCCGGGACCAGCAGCGGCTCGACTCCGGCGCGGGCGTCTCGGCCCGGGACCTGGCGAACCTGCAGAGCGAGGTCGCCTCGCTCGCCAAGCGCCAGGCCGACCTGGAGGACGTCGTCCTGGAGGTCATGGAGCGGCTGGAGGGCGCCCAGGAGCGCGTCACCGAGATCACCGGGCGCGTCGCCGCGCTGGAGGCCAAGCTGACGGACGCCACCGCGCGCCGCGACGCCGCCACCGGCGAGCTCGACACCGAGGCCGCGAAGGTCACCAAGGACCGCGAGGTCATCGTGGCCTCCATGCCGTCCGACCTGATGGCGCTGTACGAGAAGATCCGCGTCAAGCAGGGCGGGGTCGGCGCCGCGCGCCTGTACCAGCGCCGCTGCGAGGGCTGCCGGCTGGAGCTCGACATGGCCGAGATCAACGAGATCAAGGCCGCGGCCCGCGACCAGGTCGTCCGCCACGACAACTGCGGCCGCATCCTGGTCCGTGCGGCGGACTCGGGCATCTGATGCCGCGTTTCGTCGTGGAGGCGGACGGCGGCTCCCGGGGCAACCCGGGCCCCGCCGGCTACGGGGCGGTCGTCCTCGACCCGGCCACCGGTGAGACGCTGGCCGAGCGCGCCGAGTTCATCGGCGTCGCGACGAACAACGTCGCCGAGTACAAGGGCCTGATCGCGGGCCTGAGGGCGGCGGCCGAGCTGGCGCCGGACGCGGTGGTCCGGGTCCGCATGGACTCGAAGCTCGTCGTGGAGCAGATGTCGGGCCGCTGGAAGATCAAGCACCCCGACATGAAGCCGCTCGCGGCCGAGGCGGCGAAGGTCCTCCCGCGCGGGCAGGTCACGTACGAGTGGATCCCGCGCGAGAAGAACAAGCACGCGGACCGGCTCGCGAACGAGGCCATGGACGCGGGCAAGCGCGGCAAGCAGTGGGAGCCGTCGGCCTCCACGGCCGACCTCGCCCCCGCCGGGCCCCCCGGTGACGCGGCGAAGGGCGCGGCCGCGGTGCGTGCCGCCCTGGCCTCCTCCGGCGGCGGTACGGGAACCCGTGCGGCCGGCGCCGACGTGCGGGCCGCCCGCAGCGCGGCGGCGTCCGGCGCCGACACCCTCTTCGCGGACGCGGGGGCCGAGGCGTTCACCGCGTCCGCCGCCCGCGTCCCGGCCCCGGCCGGCGCGCCCGCGGCGGCCGTCGACGGGGCTCCGGCCGCGTCCGGGACCGGATGGGGCGGGCCCGACATGGGGACCCCCGCCACCTTCGTGCTGCTGCGCCACGGCGAGACCGCCCTGACCCCGCAGAAGCGCTTCTCCGGCAGCGGCGGCACCGACCCGGAGCTGTCCCCGGCCGGCCGCCGCCAGGCCGCCGCCGTCGCCGAGGCGCTGGCCGCGCGGGGCACCGTACAGGCCGTCGTCAGCTCCCCGCTGCGCCGCTGCCGGGAGACCGCGCAGGCCGTGGCCGACCGGCTCGGGCTGCCCGTGGCGGTCGAAGAGGGGCTGCGCGAGACGGACTTCGGCGCCTGGGAGGGGCTGACCTTCGCCGAGGTGCGGGAGCGCTTCCCGGACGACCTCCAGGCGTGGCTGGACTCCCCGCGTGCCGCCCCGACGGGCGGCGGCGAGAGCTTCACCGCCGTCACCCGGCGGGTGTCGGCGGCGCGTGACCGGCTGCTGGCCGCGCACGCGGGCCGCACGGTGCTGCTGGTCACGCACGTGACGCCGGTCAAGACGCTGGTGCGCCTCGCGCTGGGGGCCCCGCCGGAGTCCCTGTTCCGGATGGAGCTGTCCGCGGCGTCCCTGTCGGCGGTGGCCTACTACGCCGACGGCAACGCCTCGGTCCGGCTCCTGAACGACACCTCGCACCTGCGCTGACGGCCCCGCCACGCGCACCTCAAGGCCCCCGCCCGACCACGGGCGGGGGCCTTCGCGCCGTCAGTCGCCGCAGCTGCCGGCGGTGCCCCAGCGCAGGAACTCGCCGCCGCCGGAGGCGTCTTCGGCGAAGACCGCGTACCGGGCGTAGGGCCAGCCGGCCGATCTCGCGGACTCGGAGGTGAGGTCGGCGCAGGCCCGCCGGGCGGCCTTGAGGGCCCACTCCTCGCGGGTGGTCCGGTCCCACAGGGGCTTGACCGCCCAGACGTACATGACCCGGCCGGCCGGGTCGAAGCCGACGGCCAGGTTCTCGTGGCCGAGCCGGCCGCCGGCGGCGCCGCCGGCGTTCCACTCGTCGATGACCGCCCTGGCGGTCCGGTCGGCGACGCGGATCTCGTCCGCGTCGCTGGACGGGATCTTGGCGACGGCCAGTCCGCCCGCGGCCGGGTACCAGTCGGCGGCCTGCCCGGCCGGCCTGTCGGCGGCGCGGTCGGCGTCCCCGCCGGTGCTCCCGGCGGTGCTTCCTGTGGTGCCCCGGTCGGTGAGGGAGGCCGAACAGGTGGCGTTCGTGCGGAAGTCGTCCGACCAGACGACGCCGGGGCCCGCCGCGCGCCCGGTGTCGACGATCACGAAGGTGCCGTACGGGAGGTCCGGGTAGGCGCTGCGCAGGTGGCGCAGGCCCAGGCAGGCGGCCCTGGCGACCTCCCGCAGCGAACCGCCGTCGAGTTCCCGGCCGCCGGAGGTGACGTACACCTCGCCCCGGGGCTGGTGGAAGGTGAGGGCGAACTCCTGGTCGGGGTGGTCGCCGGTGTCGAGCCAGGGTCCCGTGCCGATGGACGGGTGGGCGTCGTGCTCGGCGGGCGTCCGGGCGGCGCGGGCCTGCCGCCAGGTGGCGAGGGTCGGCCCGCCGTCGGCCGTGGCGCCCTTGGGGTCGGTGGACGGGCCGGGGGCGGTCGGGGTGCCGGTGGTGCGGGACGCGTTCCCCGGGGTGGCGACGGCCGGGGCCCCGGCCGTCCGGCCGTCGTCGCGGGAGGCGGCGGGCAGTGCGAGGAGCCCGCCGACGGCCCCGCCGAGGACGGCCGCGCCCACGGTGACGGCGAGCAGCAGGCGCCCCCGGCCGGGAGCCGGCGGGGAGGGCCAGGCGGGGTCGTCGACGGCGGGCAGGTGCCACTGGGCGGCGATCGGGTCGCCGGCCAGGGTGGGCGCGGCGGGTGCGAGGCCGGCGGCGAGGAGCTGGGTGGCCTCGGCGGCGAGCAGGGCGGAGCAGCGTCCGGCGGCCCGCTCGGCGGTCGGCCGGGCCGCGGGGTCCTTGGCGAGGGCCGCCTCCACGACTTCGCGGAGCGGGGCGGGCAGCCCGTCGAGGTCGGGGTCACCGGACATCACGCGGAACGCGACCACGTCGGGGGCGCCGGTGCCGAAGGGGAGGCGGCCGGTGGCGGCGTGGGCGACGAGGGCGCCCCAGGCGAAGAGGTCCCCGGCCGGGCCGGTCGTGCCGGAGCGGTAGTGCTCGGGGCTGATCCAGCCCGGCGTGCCGGTCATGACGCCGGTCCGGGTCACGGAGGTGCCGTCGGCGGCGTGGGCGATGCCGAAGTCCAGCATCCGCGGTCCGGCCGGGCTCAGGATGACGTTCTGCGGTTTCACGTCCCGGTGGACCACGCCGGCGCGGTGGATCGCGGAGAGGGCCTGGGCGGTCCCGGCGGCGAAGGCGTAGAGGCTGCCGCCGGTGAGCGGGCCGTGGGCGGCGAGGTGGCGGTCCAGGGTCGGGCCGGGTACGTACTGTGCCGCCAGCCAGGGGCGTTCGGCCTCGGTGTCGGCCGCCAGCACGGGTACCAGGCAGGGGCCCTGGACGCGGGCGGAGAGCGCGACCTCGCGGCGGAACCGGGCCCGGAACTCGGGGTCCTGGGCCTGGGCCAGGTGAACGGACTTGACCGCGACCCGCGTTCCGCGGGGGTCGAGGGCGGCGTGGACGGTGCCCATGCCGCCGGTGCCGAGGCGCCCGAGGATCCGGTAGGGTCCGATCCTCTTCGGGTCGCCGGGGTGGGCGGGGTGGACCCGCCCGCCGGGGGCGGTGCTTCTCAAGGGTGCTTCTCTCTGTCAGCGCGCTGATTCGGAAGCGACCGTCTCATTTTTGGAACTCCCTATGGCACGCTTTGGTGTTTTATTTAAGCTGGGCGCCGCTCATGTTCCGCGTTCACGGCGCTCCTTCCGAGGGTGTTCGGCATCCGGCCCTGAGCCAGAAGGCAACCACCCAGCGGAGGAGTCCCCATGACCACCCCTTACCCCGGCCAGCAGCCGGACCAGCCCTACGGCGGGCAGCCGCAGCAGCCCTACGGGCAGCAGCCCGGCTACGGGTACCCCCAGCAGCCCCCGGCCTACGGCCAGCAGCCACCCCCGCCGTACGGTCAGCAGCCCCCGCCGCCCTACGGCTACCCGGCCCCGCCGCCGCCCCCGCAGAAGAGCAACGCCGGCAAGATCATCGGCTTCGGCTGCGGCGGCATCGTCCTGCTGTCGCTGGTCCTCTTCGCCTGCGGCGCGGCGTTCACCGGCGCCTCCAAGAGCAGCGCCAAGAAGGACACCCCGATCACGGTGCCTTCCGCGCCGGCCGGCTCCTCGGCCCCCAACGCGGCGCCGATGCAGCCCGCGCCCGGGAACTCCGAGGCGCCGGCCGGGACGGCCGACAAGAACGCCGACGTGACGCTGACCGCCTCGCCCACGGCCTTCAAGCCCAGCGTCCTGGCCCAGAGCGGCGACTACACCTCCGTGCAGGTGACCATCGTCAACAACGCGGCCAAGCAGGTCGACGTCAACGTCTTCTACTTCGAGGTGACGGGCGAGGACGGCACGCGCAGGCAGATCGAACTGGCGGCGGCCGAGGACCAGATCGACACCGTCAAGCTCGCCAAGGGCGAGAAGGCCACCGGGACCATCACGGTCAAGGGCAAGATCACCGCGAAGACGGTCACCTTCCGGAACGGCTTCATCGGCAAGACGTACACCGCCCCGGTGAAGTAGCCGCGCGGTCCCGGCGGGTCCCGCTCCGGCGGGCCCCGCCCGGGGGTCCCGGGGGTCCCGGGGAGTGAAGGAGAACGACAGACGAGTCGGCCTGTACGCCGGGTTCTGTCACCCGGAGACCTCGCGGTCGCCGGGGAGACGGCCATCCATCTAGGACCGGCGTTGCCGCCGGCCTCGTGCGGTCTACCCGCGAACATCGGGCGGGCAGCCCTCAAGCGTTCGCGCAGACCCGTCCGGGGACGGATCCTCTTGACCTTGCTCCAGGTGGGGTTTACCTAGCCGCCTGAGTCACCTCAGGCGCTGGTGGTCTCTTACACCACCGTTTCACCCTTACCGGAGGCCGAAGCCCCCGGCGGTCTGTTTTCTGTGGCACTGTCCCGCGGGTCACCCCGGGTGGGCGTTACCCACCACCCTGCCCTGTGGAGCCCGGACGTTCCTCGGCGGGATCCGGGGACCCCGACGCGGCCGCCCGGCCGACTCGTCTGTCGTGCCGACCATGCTACCGGCTGTCCGCGCCGCCTTGACCTTGACGCAGCGGCAGGGTTTCTACTGGGGGGCATGCGGATCGGAGAGATCGCCGCGCTGGTCGGGGTCAGTACCCGGGCGGTCCGGCACTACCACCATGTCGGGCTGCTCCCGGAACCGGAGCGGCGCCCCAACGGATACCGGGCCTACACCGTGCGCGACGCCGTGCTGCTGGCCCGGGTGCGCCGGCTCACCGAGCTGGGGCTCGGCCTCGACGAGGTGCGGGACGTCCTCGCCGACGACGCGGGGCGCGAGCTGGCCGACGTGCTCCACGAACTGGACGCCGACCTCGCGCGGCAGGAGGCCGAGCTGGCCGAACGCCGCCGCCGGCTGGCCGTGCTGCTCGCCGCCGGCCCCGGGGACGGCGAGCCGGTCTCCCCGGCGCTCGCCGCGCTGCTGGCCAAGGCCCCGGCGACGGACTCTCCCGCCGCCGCGAAGGACCGCGAGCACCTGACCCTGCTCGACGCCACCGGCGCCGCCGGGGAGGAGCTGTACTCCGTCCTCGGGCAGCTGGCCGCCGACCCCGCCGTGCTCGCGCTGTACGAGCGGCTCGACGAGCTGGCCGACGCCGCCGTCGACGACCCCCGGATCGGGCCGCTCGCCGAGGCGATGGTCGCCGCCGTACCGGACGAGGCCTTCGCCGCGATCCCGACCAGCGGGCCCGTGATCCCAGGCTTCGGGGAGGCGCTGCTCGCCGAGTACGCCCCCGCGCAGGCGGAGGTCGTACGCCGGGTGATGGCGGCCTTCACCGCCAAGGGCCGGGCGTGAGCGCCGTCCGGGCCGCGCGGATCGCGGCCTGCGCCGTCATACCCGGCGAGCTGGTCCTCGTCCTGTGCCTCGCGGCCGGGGTGCGCCCGCCCGGGTGGGCGACGGCCGCGGCCGAGGCGCTGGTGCTCGGGACGCTGCTGCTGGAGGCCTGGGTGCTGGGCTCGCTGCGGCGGAGCACCGGCTCCTGGCGGCGGGCGGTACGGGCCGCCGTGCCCGAGCCGGTGCTGCGGCTGCTGCTGCACGAGCTGCGGGCCGCCGTCTCGCTCGGCCGGTGGGTCGTGCGCCGCAGGCACGGCGTGGGCCCCGGCGACCTCGCCGCCGCGTACACCGGACCGCAGACGGCCATGATGTACGGGCTGCTCTTCGTGTCGGTGGTCGAGACCGTCGGGCTGGCCGTGCTCATCCCCTGGCCCGCCGTGCACCGCGTGGTGCTGGTCCTCGACGTGTACTCGGTGCTGCTGGTCCTCGCCCTGCACGCCGCCTGCGTGACCCGCCCGCACGTGCTGCGGGCCGACGGATCGCTGCGGATCCGCTACGGCGTCCTGTTCGATCTCACGGTCCCGCCGGACGCGGTGGCCTCGGCCCGGGTGGAGCGCCGCTACCCCGAGGGGCGGCTCGTCACCCTGTCCGAGGAGGGGGTGCTCGACCTGATCGTGGGCAGCCAGACGACCGTCACCCTGGAGCTGAACCGCCCGCTGGACTTCCGCCGGCCGCTCGGCGCCCGCGCCAGGGCCCGTACGATCCGCTTCCACGCCGACGACCCCCGCGCGCTGGTGGCCGCACTGCGGCAACCCGCACCGTTCCTGATCAGTGAGCAGGAGTGAGTGCTGACCCCGTTCGGGCCCCTACGCCGGCGCGAAGAGGATCTTCGCGGTGCCCGGGTCGGCCTGGGTCAGCCGGACCCGGATCCGCTCCCCGAGCGGCAGCCGCTCCGCCGGGGACTCGACCCGTCCCACCACGGCCGGCTCCTCCAGGTGGACCGTCCCGGTCTTCGGCTCCTGCTCCTTCACGTCGATGACCGTCGCCTCGAAGGTCTCCCCGACGCGGTCCTTGAGCAGCGCCGCCTCCACCAGGTCCACGCACTCCCGCTCGACCGAGTTGGCCAGCCGGGTGCCCTCCGCCATCCGGTCCGGCAGCGCCTCCAGCGCCTCGACCACCCACGCCGGGGGCTCCGCCCCCGCCACCGCCGCCACGCACAGCTCGCCCGCGTAGCGGTCGGCGAGCCGGCGCAGCGGGGCGGTGCAGTGCGCGTACGGGGCGGCGACCGCCGCGTGCAGGGCCGGGTCCGGGAGCCGGCCGCCGGTGAAGACCGTGTAGCCGGCGCCGCGCAGCAGGGCCGTGCACTCCTGGAGGAAGGCGGCGTGCGCCGGCACGCGCGGGTCGAGGGAGCGGACCAGCGCCGCGTACGGGACGTGGTGCGGCCAGTCGATCCGCAGCGCCTTCGCCGCCCGGCGCAGCCGCCCGACCGCTCCGTCGGGGGCGGCGGGGAGGGTGCGCAGGATCCCGGTGCCCGAGGCGAGCATCAGCTGGGCGGCCGCCATGCCGGTCATCAGCGAGACCTGGGCGTTCCAGCCGTCGGCCGGGAGCGGGGCCCGGTAGGCCAGGCTGTACGAGCCGCCGTGCTCGACGACCTCCTGCTCGGGGACGTTCAGGGAGACGCCGCCGCGCTCGGCCTCCAGTGCCTCGCGCAGGGTCCCGATGTCCTTCAGCAGCGCCAGGGACGGTTCGGCGGTGCCGGTGTCGATGGCCTTCTGCACGCCGTCGTAGTCGAGTTTGGCCCGGCTGCGCACCAGGGCGCGGCGTACGTCGGTGGTCTCGACCCGGCCGTCGGAGTCCAGGTCCAGCCGCCACACGAGGGCCGGACGGGTGCGGTCGGGCAGCAGGCTGGCCGCGTCCTCGGAGAGCACGGGCGGGTGCAGGGGGACCTTCCCGTCGGGGAAGTAGAGCGTGGTCACCCGGCGGTGGGCCTCGGCGTCGAGGGCGCCGCCGGGGCTGACGAAGGCGGCGACGTCGGCGATGGCGTAGTGCACGCGGTAGCCGCCGGCGGGCCGCTTCGCCAGGTGCATGGCCTGGTCGAGGTCCACGGAGGCGGGCGGGTCGATCGTGAAGAAGGGGAGGCCGGTCAGGTCCTCGGACGGCAGCCGGGGAGCGGCGGCCGCCCGCTCGGCCTCGGCGAGCACCCCGGCGGGGAAGGTCCCGGGCACGCCCAGTCGCGTCCGCAGTGCGTCCAGTGCGGCGCGCAGGACCGCCCCGTCCGCCCCGTCCGCTCCGGCCATGTGCATGTGACGGCGTGGCATGGACCGAGCGTAGGCCGTGAACGGCGGTTCCGCGCGGGCCGCGGAAACCGCCGCACGGCGGAACGCGGCGCGGAAAGGGGTCCGTACGACGGCGTGAAACCGGCTGGAATACGGGGCGCGGCCGGGGCGCAATGTGATGAGCGGTTCACCGGCCCGGGGGGAAGGGCCGGTCCATTGGCGGTCCTTTGGCGGTCCATTGGCGGAACCAATCACACCCACATCCATTCGAATTCGATTCGAACTCGGCAAAAACGGGGCGGGCATGCTGTTGCGCATTCATTTCACCGGAGCCGACCTGGTCCGCACGAGCGTGGCCAGCCGACCGGATCCCCTGTGGGAGACGGTATTGAGCCTGCGGGCGTTACAGCACCGCCCGCAGAGCCCGGCGGCCGAGTGCTGGGCCCGCGACGTCCTGGCCCGGCAGGCCGGGAACCTGCGGACGCTGTTCCCGCTCGTCCGCCCGCACGGCTACTTCCCCGACTTCCTGACCCCGCCCGACGGGACGCTCGGCATCGAACCCGCCCTCGACACCCTCGGCGCCACACCCGCCCGCCACCTCCGCGGCGACCTGGCCGTCCTCGCCGCGGGCGGCACCCTCCCCGGATGGACGGGCGACCTCGCCGCCGGCCGCCCCGACGCGCTACGGGACCTCACCCGGGCCCTGCGCGGCTACCACGAGGCGGCCCTGGCACCCCTGGAGCAGGTGATGCGGACCACGGTGGGGGCGGAGTACGCCGCGCAGGCGAAAGTCGCGGCCGAATCGGGAACGGAAGGCGTCCTGTCGGGCCTCGGACCGGGCATGCGGTGGAAACCGCCCGTACTCGAAGTCCAGTACTCCGTGAATCAGGAACTCCACCTGAACGGGCGGGGGCTGCTCCTCGTCCCCACGCTGTTCCGCACCCGCACCCCGGTATCCCTGCTGGACCCGGAACTCCCGCCCGTGCTCACTTATCCGGCGCGGCGCACGGAATACCCCGACGCCCGCGCGGGAGAAAGACTCGGCCCCCTGATGGGCCGCACCCGCACGGCGATCCTGCGGTCCACTTCGCAGACCCCGCACAGCACCTCGGAACTCGCCCGCCTGGTGGGAATGTCGCAGGCGTCGGTCAGCCACCACACCACCGTGCTGCGCGCGGCGGGCCTGATCAGCTCGACCCGGCACCGGAACACGGTCCTGCACAGGACGACCCCGCTGGGAAGCCTCCTACTGCGCGGATGAGGTCCCGTCCACGTCTTTCGAAGAGGTTCGAAAGACGTGGACGGGGCGCGGCGGCGCGTCGGAGAGTCGCTCCGACCGCAGCACCCTCCGCGACACGAGAGGCCCGATCATGCAACGAGGCAGGACCGCAGCAGCAGCGCTGGCACTGGCCGTGACGTCCCTGCTCGGATTCGCCGGCACGTCGTCCGCCGATGCCACCGGCGCCACGGGTGCGACCAGCGACCACCTCGACCGGGGCTCCACCCTGTGGGCGGGCAGCCAGATCGAGAGCAGCACCCGGTACGGATACGCCCGGCTCGTGATGCAGACCGACGGCAACCTGGTGCTGTACGGAAACAACCGGGGCGTGTGCTGGGCCTCGCACACCTACGGTCTCGGCGGGAACCGGGCCGTCTACCAGGGAGACGGCAACTTCGTGATCTACACCGGATCCGGCCGCGCCGTGTGGGCCAGCAACACCCTGGGCACGGGCGGGACCAACGTCAACGTCAACTACAACGGCCAGGTGTGGGTCGGGGTCACCCGGCTCACCGGCGACTGCGGCTGATCCCCTTCCCCAGCCCCCCACCGGCGGCCACGGCCCGCCCCCCGGCCCCACCGGCCGGGGTGCGGCCGTGGCCGTTCGCCCGTGACCGGGCCGCGGCGGGCCGTCTACCCTGGCCCGGGGGCCGCATCCCCTGCGCCGCGTCGTCTGAAGGAGAACCACCGTGCTCGTGCTGCTGCCGCCCTCCGAGGGAAAGGCCGCCGGCGGCTCCGGCGCACCGCTCGACCCCGCGTCCCTGTCGCTGCCGGGCCTGGCCCCCGCGCGGGCGGCCGTCCTGGAGGAGCTCGTCGAGCTGTGCGCGGGGGACGAGCTGAAGGCGCGCGAGGTGCTCGGGCTCAGCGAGGGCCTGCGCGGTGAGGTCGCGAAGAACGCCGCCCTGCGCTCGGCACCGGCCCTCCCGGCCGGGGAGATCTACACTGGTGTGCTCTACGACGCCCTGGACCTGGCGGGGCTGCCGGCGCCCGCGCGGGAGCCGGCCGAGCGGACGCTGCTGGTCTTCTCCGGGCTGTGGGGCGCGGTGCGGGTGACGGACCGGATCCCCTCCTACCGCTGCTCGATGGGCGTCAAGCTGCCGGGGCTGGGCGCGCTGGGCGCGTACTGGCGCACGCCGATGGCCGAGGTGATGCCGCAGGCGGCGGGGGACGGGCTGGTGCTGGACCTGCGCTCGTCGGCGTACGCGTCCGCGTGGAAGCCGAAGGGGGAGACGGCGGGCCGCACCGCCACGGTGCGGGTGTTGCACTCGCAGGTGGTGGACGGGGTGGAGAAGCGGTCGGTGGTGAGCCACTTCAACAAGGCCACCAAGGGCCGCCTGGTGCGCGACCTGCTGGTCGACGGTGCCGTGCCGGCGTCCCCGGCGGAGCTGGTGACGGCCCTGCGGGACCTGGGCTATGTGGTGGAGGCCGAGGCGCCTGCGAAGCCGGCGAAGGCCTGGTCCCTCGACGTGGTCGTCACCCAGATCCACTGATTTCTGACGCGCCGCTCGCGCGGCTCGGCCGCGGGCGGCCTCCCCGGCTTCGCGCCGCTGCGACAGCCTCCGGCCGTCGTACGTGGGGCGGGGCCGGTTTGGGTGGCTGGTGCCGGTGGGTCGTCTGCGGGTGGGTGGGCCGCTGCGCGGGGCTGGGTCCCCTACCCGCCCTTCCACCGTTCCCCGGGCGCTGCCCGGACCCGCGCCTCAAGCGCCGGCGGGGCTGGAAGGGCCCGGGGCTCCGCCCCCGACCCCGGTACCGGACGCTGCGCGCCCGGTGCGCTCAAACGCCGCGCGGGCTGGAGTGCGCGCAGCGCACTTCCAGCCTCGCCGGCGTTTGAGGCGCGGGGGTCTGGGGGCGGAGCCCCCAGGGGGTCCGGGGCGGAGCCCCGGGGAACGGGCGAAGGGCGGGTAGGGGACCAGCCCCGCGCAGCGGTCGGGTCAGTGGCCCGGGGGCCAGGCGACCGCGGCCGGGGTCTGGTCACGCGCGCCCGCGTACTGGGCGCAGGCGTCCGTCAGGGTTTCCAGGAGGGTCAGCGGGTCCGGGAGCGGATGGCGGACGTCGCGGAGCCAGGTCACCGCGTGCTCGCCCGGGAGGGCCGCCGGGGGGAGCAGGACGTAGCTGCCGCGGCAGTGCCAGCGCAGGCCGGGGTGCTCGTCCATCGTCTCGGGGTGGCAGTCCAGTTCGCAGGGCCACCATTCGTCCTCGTCCTCCGGCGTACCGCGGGTCGCCGTGAAGAAGAGCATCCGGGCCTGGTCGCCGGTGCCGCCGGACTCGGCGACGGGGCCGACCTCGATGCCCGCGGCCAGCAGCCGCTCCAGCGCGCTGCGGCCGGCCTCCAGGGGGACGTCCAGGACGTCGTGCACCATGCCCGTCGCGGTGATGAAGTTGGCCTGGGGCTGGTTGCGGGCCCACCGCTCGATCTGCGCGCGGTCGGTGGTCGACTGGGTCTGCCAGGCGAAGGAGACGGGGTGCCGGGCCGGCGTGGGACAGCCGATGCGGTCGCACGAACACCGGTATCCGTCGGAGGGATGGGCGGCGGGGGCGAGGGGCAGGCCGGCGGCGGCGACGGCGAGCAGGAGCGCTTCGCGCTCCTTGCCGGGGTCCTCGGGGGCGGGTTTCGAGCGGCGGCGCAGCCACTGGGAAATCCTGCTCAGCTCGCCGCGTTTGACGCGGCCGGACTCAGACCCCATCTATCCCCTCACCTCACCGTTGCCCCGGCAGACCATTCCATGGTCCCACCATCGGGAGCGCCGGGTGACCGCACCCCCCGAAGGGACTCCCCGAACGAGTGCCCCACATAACGGCACAATCAGGCCATATGGTTCTCGGCCGTGCCGGTGTCACCGGCTCTCCGGCCGCCCGGCGGTGACGTATCCCACGCCGGCCAGCACGCCGTCCACCAACGCGTCCGCGAACCCGTGCGTCAGCGGCGCGGTCCGCAGCAGCCACCGGTACGTCAGCGGGCCCAGCAGCATCTCCACGGTCAGCCGCAGGTCGGTGCCGGCCGGGAGCTGCCCGGCCTCCCGGGCCGACCGCAACCGGGCCTCGTACAGCGCGAGCTGCGGCTCCAGCAGGCGTTCCGTGAAGCGGGCCCCGAGCTCCGGGTCCGTCGCCCCGGCCGCGGTCAGGGCGCGCGCGGGGGCCTCGTACCGGGCGTCGGCGAACTCGTCCACCGTGGCCCGCAGTACGGCCTTCAGGTCGCCCGCCAGGTCCCCGGTGTCCGGGAAGCCGGTCCAGCCGCCCTCCGCGGCCGCCTCGCCGGCCAGCGCGAGCGAGGCGTCCAGCAGCACCTCGGCCTTCGAGGACCACCAGCGGTAGATCGTCTGCTTGCCGACTCCCGCACGGGCCGCGATGGCCTCGATGGTCAGCTTGTTGTAGCCGACCTCGCCGACCAGCACGAGGGAGGCGTCGAGGATGGCGCGCCGGGAGCGGTCGCTGCGGCGGGTGGCGTCAGGGGTCTTGGTCACCGCCCCAACGTACCAAGTCGGTCCGAGACGTCTCGTCTTCCGGCCGTTGTGGTAATTCACCCGATCAGTTCACTGCGCGGCCACCGCCGAGGAGAGACGATTCTCTCGACACGCGCACAGCACCGTGAGTCCGTAGTCGTAGTCGTGAGGAGCCTTCTTTGCGCAGAGACGCCACACCCCGGCGCTACCTGATGTGCCCACCCGCACACTTCAAGGTCACGTACTCCATCAACCCGTGGATGGACCCCACGAAACCGGTGGACCTGCCCCTCGCACTCGCCCAGTGGGAAGACCTGAGGGACCGCTACCTCTCCCTCGGGCACACCGTCGAGACGCTCGTCCCCGACCCCGGCCTGCCCGACATGGTCTTCGCCGCGAACGGGGCGCTCGTCGTCGACGGCCGGGTGCTCGGCGCCCGCTTCGCCTATCCGGAACGCGCCGCCGAGGCGGAGATCCACCTCGACTGGTTCCGCGCGCACGGCTTCGAGGAGGTCCACGAGCCCTCGCACGTCAACGAGGGCGAGGGGGACTTCGCCGTCACCGCCACCTACATCCTGGCCGGCCGGGGCTTCCGCTCCAGTCCGCTCTCGCACGACGAGGCCCAGGAGTTCTTCGGCCGCCCCGTCATCGGCCTCGACCTGGTCGACCCGCGCTACTACCACCTGGACACGGCGCTCTGCGTCCTCGACGGCGACGAGATCATGTACCACCCGCCGGCCTTCTCCGCCGGCAGCCAGGCCGTGCTGCGCCGGCTGTTCCCGGACGCCCTGGTCGTGGAGGACGAGGACGCGGCCGCCTTCGGCCTGAACTCGGTCTCCGACGGGCGGCACGTCGTCCTCCCGCAGGGCGCGACCGGGCTGCTGGCCCCGCTGCGGGACCGGGGGTTCGAGCCGGTCCCGATGGACCTGGGCGAGCTGCTCAAGGGCGGTGGCAGCGTGAAGTGCTGCACCCAGGAGCTGAGGCCGTAGGCCCCTACTCGGCGTCGGCGCCGGCGTCGGCGGGCGGCCAGGCGTCGCCCCACTCGGCGTCCCGGGCCGCCTTGTAGAGGCCGCCGTGGCGCTTGGTCACGGTGGCCCGTCCCAGCCCCGTCTCCTCGGGACCGCACAGGTCCAGCAGGACCAGCCCCTTCCGGATCTGCGGCTTGCGCGTGATCCGGGAGGGGACCGGCGTCACGGGGAACCGCGTCGCGGCGACGTAGCTGAACTTCTCGTCCTCGTACGGCAGGGACCCGCCCTTGACCTTGCGGTGCAGCGAGGAGCGGCTGACCCGCGCCGAGAAGTGGCACCAGTCCTGCCCGACCTCGATGGGGCAGGTCCCGTCGTGCGGGCACGGCGCCGCCACCGTCATCCCGGCCGCGATCAGCTGCTCGCGGGCCTCGCGGATGCGCAGGTAGCCCTGGGGCGTGCCCGGCTCGATCAGGACGACCGCCCGCCCGGCGCGGGCCGCCTCGGCGACGACCGCCGTGCGGGCCTGCTCGGTCAGTTCGCCGAGCACGTACGACACGGTCACCAGGTCCGCGTCCGGCAGGCTGATCCCGCTGCCGATGACGGCCCGGCGCCACTCGGCCGCGCGCAGCGCCGCCGACGGCGAACGGCCCGCCAGCTCCTTGCCGAGCGCCAGCGCCGGCTCCGCCCAGTCCAGCACCGTCGTCGCGCGGGGCCCGTCCCAGACCGCGTCCACCGCCCAGGTCGCGGCGCCCGTGCCGCCGCCCACGTCCACGTGCGAGCCCGGCGTCCAGTCGGGGGCGGCCTCCGCCAGCCCGTCCAGGGCGGACCGCACAGCCTCGAAGGTGGCCGGCATCCGGTACGCCGCGTACGCCGCCACGTCGGAGCGGTCGCGCAGCACGGGGGCGTCGGTGGGAGTGGCCCCCCGGTAGTTGGCGATCAGCCGCTCGACGGCGGCCGAGGCCTGCTTCGGCGGGAGCCCGTCGAGCAGCCCGGCGAGCGCGCTGCGGAGGGTTTCGGCGGTGGTGGGGGCGGGTGCGGCGTTCACCCGGGAAGTTTACGGCGCCCCGGAACCCGGCCCGGAGCCCGCAGGTGCGCCCGGTGCCGCGGGTCCGGCCATGGGCTCGCGCGTCCGCCAGGGCCGGCACATGCCGAGGAAGCAGGCCACCGCCAGCAGCGAGCAGCTGACCTGCACGAGCGCCATCGGCACCGCCGTGTCCTCGCCCGCGATCCCGACCAGCGGCGAGGCGACCGCGCCGACCAGGAAGGAGGAGGTGCCCAGCAGCGCGGAAGCCGATCCGGCGGCGTGCGGGGTACGCATGAGGGCCTGCGCGTTGGTGTTGGGCAGGAGCAGGCCCATCGCCGACATCAGCACGAACAGCGCGGCGGCCACCGGCAGCAGCCCGGCCTTCCCGAACACACCGGTGGACATGAGCAGCAGGGCGACGGAGGCGGCGGTGATGACGGCGAGCCCGGTGGCCAGGGCCTTGTCCAGGCTGACCCGGCCCACCAGCAGTTTGCCGTTGATCTGGCCGACGATGATCAGCCCGACGGAGTTCAGGCCGAACAGCAGGCTGAAGGCCTGCGGGGAGGCCCCGTAGATCTCCTGCACCACGAAGGGCGAGGCGGATATGTACGAGAAGAGCACCGCGAAGGCGAAGCCGCCCGCCAGGGTGTAGCCGGCGAAGACCCGGTCGCCGAGCAGCCCGCGCATGGTGCGCAGCGCGGCGCCCACCCCGCCGGTCTGGCGGCGCTCGGGCGGCAGCGTCTCGCCGAGGCTGCGCCACACGACGAGGGTGAGCGCGAGGCCGACGGCGGTGAGGACGACGAAGACCCCGCGCCAGTCGGCGAAGCGGAGCACCTGGCCGCCGATGAGCGGGGCGATGATCGGGGCGGTGCCGGATATCAGCATCAGCGTGGAGAAGAAGCGGGCCATCTCGACGCCCTCGTACAGGTCGCGCACGACGGCCCGGGCAATCACGATGGCGGCCGCGCCGGCCAGGCCCTGGAGCAGCCGGAAGGCGATGAGCAGCTCGGCGCTCGGGGCGAGGGCGCAGATCGCGGTGGCGAGGACGTAGACGGCCATGCCGGTCAGCAGCGGTCTGCGGCGGCCCCACTTGTCGCTCATCGGGCCGATGACCAGCTGCCCGAGCGCCATGCCGGCGAGGCAGGAGGTGAGGGTGAGCTGGATGGTCGCGGCGGGGCTGTGCAGGGCGGCGGTGACCTCGGGCAGGGCCGGGAGGTACATGTCCATGGACAGCGGGGGGAGGGCGGTGAGGCCGCCCAGGATGAAGGTGACCAGCAGGCCGGTGCGGCGCGCGGCCGTCAGGGGGGCGGCGGGAGCCTTCCGGGACGCCGTGCCGGATGCCGTGCCGGACGCGGTGCCGGACGTGGTGCCGGATGCCGGCGCGGGCGACGGCTCGGGTGCCTGGCGGGGTGCCGGAACGGATGCCGGAACGGGTGAGGGATCGGGCGACGTGCGGGGCGACGGCCCGTGCGAGGGGGCCGTGGAAGGGCCGCTCTCCGACATGCGGAACTCCAGTCTTTTCATCTGCTTTATGCACCCCTGACCGACCCATGCTCTCAGCTGTCGGAACGTCCCAGAACGGATGTGCGCTGTGACGTACCCTGCGGCCCCATGAGCGCACCCGCGAAGAAGATCGCTGTAGTGACCGGAGCCGGCTCCGGGATCGGCCGTTCCGTGGCCCTGGCCCTGGCCGGCGCAGGCTGGTCGGTGGCCGTGGCCGGGCGTCGGCCCGGGCCCCTGGAGGAGACGGCCGCCGCGGCCGGAGCGGGCGCGGACGTACTGCCCGTACCGGCCGACGTCAGCGACCCGCAGGACGTCGCCGCGCTCTTCGAGGCCGTACGGGAGCGGTACGGGCGCCTCGACCTGCTCTTCAACAACGCCGGCACCTTCGGCCCCGCCGGGGTCCCGCTGGAGGACATCGGCTACGAGGCCTGGCGCCAGGTCGTGGACGTCAACCTCACCGGCTCCTTCCTCTGCGCCCAGGCGGCGTTCCGGGTGATGAAGGAGCAGGACCCGCAGGGCGGCCGGATCATCAACAACGGCTCCATCTCCGCCCACGTCCCGCGCCCGAACTCCATCGCCTACACCGCGACCAAGCACGCCATGACCGGCCTGACCAAGTCCCTGTCGCTCGACGGGCGCCCGTACCGGATCGCCTGCGGACAGATCGACATCGGCAACGCGGCCACCGAGATGACCGAGCGCATGCAGACCGGCATCCTCCAGGCCAACGGGCAGCTGGCGGTGGAACCGGTGATGGACGCCGCCGACGTGGCCCGCACCGTGCTGCACATGGCGGAGCTCCCGCTGGAGGCCAACGTCCAGTTCGCGACGGTGATGGCCACCGCGATGCCGTACATCGGCCGCGGCTGACACACGGCGAAGGCCCCCGCTCCGCGCGTGTGCGCGGAGCGGGGGCCTTCGCCGTCGGTCCGGGGCTCAGCTCCCGGCCCGGCTCCGGGCCTTCGCCGGAGCCTCCGCGGGGGTGCGCAGGCGGGCCGGGAGGAGGAACAGGGTCAGGACGACCGCCAGGTACAGGGACCACACCACCAGCTGGTAGACCGTCGGGTCCGGCTGGAAGTTGAAGACGCCCTTCAGCAGCACCCCGTACCAGCTGTCCGGCGCGATCACCGAGCTGATGTCGAAGGCCCTGTCGTTCAGGCCGCCGAGGAACTCGGCCTCCTGGAGGTCGTGGACCCCGTACGCGAGCACGCCCGCGGCCACGACCACCAGCATCCCGCCGGTCCACGTGAAGAACTTCGCCAGGTTGATCTTCAGCGCGCCCCGGTAGAACAGCCAGCCGAGGACGATCGCGGTCGCGATGCCCAGCAGCACGCCGATCAGGGGGGCCGAGGAGCCCTCGCCGCTCGCGCGGACCGACGCCCACACGAACAGCGCCGTCTCCAGGCCCTCGCGGCCCACCGCCAGGAAGGCGGTGGCGACCAGCGCGCCGGTGCCCATGGCGAGCGCCGAGTCGAGCTTGCCGTGCAGCTCGGCCTTCAGGTGCCGCGCGGTGCGCTTCATCCAGAAGACCATCCACGTCACCAGGCCCACCGAGATGATCGACAGGCTGCCGCCGAGCAGCTCCTGCGCCTGGAAGGTCAGCTCCTGGGTGCCGAACTCCAGCAGCGCGCCGAAGGTGAGCGAGAGCCCGCAGGCGATTCCGATGCCGAGCCAGACCGGGCGCAGGGCCGCCCGGTTCCCGGTCTTGACCAGGTATGCGACGAGGATGCAGACGACCAGGCTGGCCTCCAGCCCTTCGCGCAGGCCGATCAGATAGTTGCCGAACACGGCGTTTCCTCTCCGGCGGGGACTACGCGAACAGGGACCGGCCCCACCAGTCGTCCTTGTCGCGGACGCCCGGCGGGACGGCGAAGATCGCCGAACCCACGTGCTGGATGTACTCGTTCAGGACGTCCGCCTTCGCCAGCTGGCGCTGGATCGGTATGAAGCCCTTGCGGACGTCGCGCTGGTAGGCCAGGAAGAACAGGCCGGCGTCGAGGCGGCCCAGGCCGTCCGTGCCGTCGGTGAAGGAGTAGCCGCGGCGCAGGATCGTCGCCCCGTTGTTGGTGTCGGGGTGCGCGAGGCGCACGTGCGCCTCCGGCTTCATCGCCTTCAGGAACGGCTCGTCGCGCTCCTTGGACTTGCCCACGGGGGCGCCCTCGCCCTTGTCGCGGCCGAAGATGTCCTCCTGCTCCTGCAGGGGGGTGCGGTCCCAGATCTCGATGTTCATCCGGATGCGCCGGGCGACCAGGTACGAGCCGCCGGTCAGCCAGTCGCTGCCGTCGCCCGCGCCGACCCACACGTGCTTGTCCAGGGCTGCCTTGTCGGTGCCCGAGATGTTCCGGGTGCCGTCCTTGAAGCCCATCATGTTGCGCGGGGTCTGCTCCTCGGGCGTGGTCGAGGAGGTCTTGCCGAAGCCGAGCTGGGACCAGCGGACGACGACCTTGCCGAAGCCGATGCGGGCCAGCTGGCGGATGGCGTGCACGGCGACCTGCGGGTCGTCGGCGCAGGCCTGGACGCACAGGTCGCCGCCGGAGCGGGCCTGGTCCAGGTTGTCGCCGGGGAAGAGCTCCAAGTCCACCAGGGCCTCGGGGCGCTTGCCCTCCAGGCCGAAGCGGTCCTTGGCGAACAGCCCCGGGCCGAAGCCGATGGTCAGGGTGAGGCGGGAGGGCTTGAGGCCGAGGGCCTCGCCGGTGTCGGTGGGCGGGGCCTCGGGCGCGCCCTCGAACACGTCGCCGACCGGCAGGCCGGCCGTCATCAGCCGGGCCGCGGCCGTCCATTCCTTGAGGAGCGTGACCAGCTCGTCGCGGCTCTTCGTCTTCACGTCGAAGGCCGCGAAGTGCAGCCGGTCCTGGACGGCGCTCGCGATGCCGGACTGGTGCTCGCCGTGGAAGGGCACCGCCGCCCCGGCGGAGGCCGCCGGGGACATGTCCGGGCCGCTGCCGAACGCGGCGACCGCGCCGCCGGCCGCAGCCGCTCCGACCGCCAGCCCCGCGCCGCCCCAGCCGAGCACGGCACGGCGCGAGGGCGCTCCTGCGGCGCCCTCGGCGCCCGTGGTCTCTTCCGACACCTGATCGGTCATGGTGGTTCTCCCGCCTCTGCCTGGCTCTGGACTACTTGACGACCGCGGCGGCCAGCTTGGAGAGCGGCTCGCCCAGCGCGCTCACGGCGTCCGAGAGTTCCTTGCGCTCGGCCTCGCCGACCTTGTCGTACGAGGTGAACTCGTAGGTGTTCTTGTCGGCGCGGTACTTGTCCAGGAGGGTGTTCATCGCGGCGAACTGGGTGTCCAGCTGCTTGGCGAGCTCCGGGTCGTTCTTGGCGGTGACCGTCTTGAGGAGCTCGTAGGACTTCTGGGCGCCCTCGACGTTGGCCTTGAAGTCGACCAGGTCGGTGTGGCTGTAGCGCTCTTCCTCGCCCGTCACCTTGCCGGTGGCGACCTCGTCGAGCAGCTCCTTGGCACCGTTCGCCATGGAGGTGGGGGTGATCTCGGCCTCGCCGACCTTCTTCTGCCATTCGGTCAGGTCGGCGATCAGGGTGTCGGCGAGCTTCTTGTCGTTGTCGTCGATCTTGTTGTCCTGGAAGAGGGACTTCTCCAGGCGGTGCCAGCCGGTCCAGTCCTTGGCCGGGTCCTGGCCGGCCTCCAGGCCGTCCTCGCGGACGTCGACCTTCGGGTCGATGTCGCCGAAGGACTCGGCGACGGGCTCGGTGCGCTCCCAGCCGATGCGGGAGGGGGCGTAGGCCTTCTTCGCGGCCTCCAGGTCGCCGGCCTTGACGGCGTCGGCGAAGACCTTGGCCTTGGGCAGGGTCTCGTCGGCCTGCTCCTGGACGTACTTGCGGTACGCGGCGACCGCGGCGTCCAGCTCGGGGCTGCGCTTCTCGGTGCCGCCCTTGCCGGTGGCCTTGACCTGGGTGCGGATGCCGTCGCCCTTCATGCCGGGCTTGCAGGTGAAGGCGTAGTCGCCCGCCTTGATCTCGGCGGTGATGGTGGCCTTGGTGCCGGGGCCGATGTTCTCGCGCTCGGCGACGATCCGGTCGTCGGGGAAGAGGATGTAGAGCTCGGTGACCTTGGAGCCCTTGTTCTCCACCTCGATGGTGACCTTGCCGGCCGGGAACTCGGTCTTGGAGACCTCGCAGGCGCTGTCGGTCGCCTTCACCTGGATGGCGCCCGAGCCGCTCTTGTCGCTCTTCTCGGCGCAGCCGGTGACTGCGGTGAGCGCGGCGACGGCTGCGGCCGCGGTGAGGACGGTGAGGCGGGCGGGGCGCATGTGGGCTCCTGGTGGAAGTGGAGGCTGGGGGGAGGGCCGGTGAGGCGGACCTAACTTAACCGAGGCTTACCTGACCGATACCCACTCGTCCAGTGATTCAGCTCTCACCTTTCGGCCCCGGACACAAGCCCGTCACGGGCCTTCCATGACGGGCTCAAGCGAGGGTCAAGCGGGAGTCAAGTCGCCGTCCGCATTCCGTGCGGGGCCGTTGTTACCGTCCGGTTCGATCCCTTGTGCCGTCTGGGCGGGAGGGTGATCCGGAACGCCTCCGTCCCGTACCGGGAGCACCAGCGGAGCACCCGTCCGGGGGTGCGCCAGCACCTCCACGGGCTGCCGGTAGACCCGGCTCAGGAGCCCGTCCTCGAACACCTCCGCCGGGGGCCCGGCCGCCGAGATCCGGCCACCGTGCAGCACCGCCGCCCGGTCCGCGTACGCCGCCGCCAGCCCCAGGTCGTGCAGGACCACGACCACCGCGTCCCCGGCCCCCGCCCGCTCCCGGCAGATCCGCAGCACCAGCTCCTGGTGGCGCAGGTCCAGGGCCGCCGTCGGCTCGTCGAGCAGCAGCAGCGGGGTCCGCTGGGCCAGTACGCGGGCCAGCGCGACCCGGGCCCGCTCGCCGCCGGAGAGATCCGGGAAGGGCCGATCGGCGAAACGGGTGACCTCGGTGGCGGCCATGGCCTCCGCCACCGCCTCCTCGTCGGCGTCCGCGAGCCCCGTCCCCGCCCACGGGGCGCGGCCCATCCGGACCACCTCCGCGACCGGGAAGGGGAAGGACAGCGCGGCCGACTGGGGGAGCACCGAGCGGCGCAGCGCCAGCTCGGCGGTGCTCCAGCCGCCCACCGGGCGCCCGTCGATCCGTACGGTGCCCGAGGCGGCCGGCAGGTCGGCGGCGAGGGCCGCCAGCAGGGTGGACTTCCCGGCGCCGTTCGGGCCGACCAGCGCCAGCACCTCGCCGGCCCGGGCGGCCAGGCCGATCCCGGCGAGCACCTCGCGCTCCCCGAGCCGGACGTGCAGCCCGACGGCCTCCGCGACGGCGGCCCCGGGTGCGGGACGCGCGGGCACGGCACGCCGACCGCGGGGAAGGAAGCCGCGGGGAAGGAAGCCGCGGGGAAGGAGGCCGCGTGACGGGAACCTCACGCCCATCCCCCCTGACCCCGGCGGGTGCGGCGCAGCAGCCAGAAGAAGAACGGGCTGCCGAGCAGCGCCGTCAGCACGCCGAGCGGCAGCTCCGCCGGCCGGGCCACCGTACGGGCGGCCAGGTCGCCCCCGGCCAGGACCACCGCCCCGGCCAGCGCGCTGCCGGGCACCAGGAAGCGGTGCCCGGGCCCGTTCGCCATCCGCAGCAGGTGCGGGACCAGCAGCCCCACGAAGGTGATCACCCCGGCGACGGCCACGGCGGCGGCCGTCAGCAGGGCCACCACCACGATCAGGGACAGCCGCAGCCGCTCGACGTCGATCCCGAGGTGGCGGGCGGGCCGCTCGCCGAGGGCGAGGAGGTCGAGCCTGCGGGCGTGGAAGGGGGCGGCGGCCAGCCCCACGAGCGCGCAGGGCAGCACGGCGAGCACCTTGGGCCAGGTCGCCTGCGCCAGGGAGCCGAGCTGCCAGAAGGTGATCTGGTTGACCTGGCCGCTGTCCGCGAAGAAGACGAACAGCCCGATCAGGGCGCCCGCGAAGGCGTTGACGGCGATACCGGTCAGGATCAGCGTGACCACCTCGGTCCGGCCGCCGCTGCGGGACAGCAGGTAGACGGCGCCGACCGTGACGAGCCCCGCCACGAAGGCGCACGCGGTGACCGTCCAGTTGCCGAGGAAGGTCAGGCCCAGCCCGATCGCGGCGACCGCGCCCACGGCGGAGCCCGCCGAGATGCCGATCACCCCGGGCTCGGCCAGCGGGTTGCCGAACACCCCCTGCATCAGCGCCCCCGCGCACCCCAGGCTCGCGCCGACCAGCAGCGCCAGCGCGACCCGGGGCAGGCGTACGTTCCACAGCACGCTCTCCCCGACCCGGTCCAGCGGAGCCCCGCCGAGGCCCGCCCGGTGCTGGACGGAGGCGAGGACGTCCCCGACGGGGATGGCGTACGCGCCGACCCCGGCCGAGACCAGCGCGAGCAGCAGCAGCGCGGCCAGCAGCCCGGCCGCCAGCAGCGGCGCCCTGCGGCCCGGCCGCCGCCGCGACGCCACGGCCTCCGGGCGGGCCCGTGCGGAGACGGCCACCTCAGGCCCCCTTGCCGTGCAGCTGCGCGACCAGCGAGGAGAGCACCTGGTCGGTGCGCGGGCCGTAGTTCAGCAGCACCCCGTCGTCGACGGTGACGACCCTGCGGTCCATCCCGGCCGGGGTCTGGGCCACGCCCGGGATCTTCACCAGGCCGTCGACGCCGCCCACCGATTCGAGGCCCTTGGACATGACGAGGAGGGCGTCCGGGGCGGCCGCGGCCAGGGCCTCGCTGGTGATCGGGGTGAAGTCCTTGCCGAGCCCCGACTCCTTGCCGGTGTCCACCGCGCCCGCCGCCTCCAGCAGCGAGCCGGCGCCCGAGTCGGAGCCGCCCAGCAGGTAGACCGAGGCGGTGCCGCGCAGGTAGAGGAAGGCGACCCGCGGCTTCTTCCCGGTACCGGCCGGAACGCCCTTGCGGGCGGCGGCGATCCGCTCGGCGGTGCGCCGGTTCAGCTCCGCGCCGGCCTCCTTGACGCCCAGTGCGGCGGCGACGGCGCCGATCCGCGCCGGTACGTCCTCCAGGGCCTTGGCGGGCGCGACCACCAGGACAGGGACGCCCGCGTCGCGGATCTGCTGCACCGCCTCGGCGGGGCCGGTGGTGGTCTCGGCCAGGACCAGCGTCGGGCGCAGCGAGAGCACGCTCTCGGCGGAGACCTCGTGGCCGCGCGTCACCACCGGCAGGGCGGAGGCCTGTTCGAAGGTGGCGGTGATGTCCCGGGCGACGACCTGCGGGCCGAGGCCGAGGGTCTGCACGATCTCGTTGAGGCTGCCGGTGAGCGGGATGACCCGGTCCGCCGAGGTGACGGTGACCTGCTTCCCGTCGGCCGAGGCGACGGTCACCGGCAGAGCGGGCCGCGCGGCGGCGGCGATCGGCTCCACCCGGTCGGGGAGGGCGGGGGCGGAGTGTCCGGCGGCGGGGCCGGCGGGGGTGTCCGTACCGGCGCAGCCGGCGGCGGAGAGCGCGAGTGCGAGCCCGAGGACCGTGAAGGCAACGGCCAGGCGGGGGAAGCGGGTTGGGGTGGCGGGCGTGGGCACCGGGACACCGTCCTGATCGTCCGGCCGGGAGGCGGGGGCGGGGGCTGGGCCGGAACGAGGGGTTTCCCGCCCGGCCGGGATGGCTTAGGTTAGCCTAACCTAAGTGGTTGGGCGGGGAATCGTCCGCCTGCCCTTCGATCCCCCAGACCCTGGAGGGGACTTCATGTCCGCACGACCCGTCCGCGCGATCGCCGTGACCCTGTTCGCGGCCCTGCTCGCGGCCCTGCTCCCGGCCGCCGCCGCCCGCGCGGAGAGCCGGGCCGTGCAGGGGGGACGGCTCGACTGGGGCCTCAAATCCTCCTTCCAGAGTTACGTCACGGGTCCGGTCGCGAAAGGCGGTTTCCAGCTGAAGGGCGGAGCCGCCACCGTCGGCGGCGGCCTGTTCCGCTTCCACTCCGCGACCGGCTCCTACGACCCCGCCTCCGGGGAGTTCCAGGCCGCGTTCTCCGGCGGGGTCACCTTCCAGGGCCACCGCAAGCCCGACGGCGCGTACGAACTGGACCTGACCGTCAGCCGCCCCACCGTCCGCATCTCCGGCGGCCGCGGCACCCTCTACCTGGACGTGACCGGCAAGGCCAAGGACAGCGGGGCGGTCAGCAGCCGGTCCCAGGTGCCCTTCGCCACCCTCGGACTCGGCGGCATCGACATGAAGGGCGGCGGCAGCCCCCTCGTCCTCACCAACGTCCCGGCCACCCTCACCGAGCAGGGTGCCCAGGCCTTCGCCGGCTACTACCAGCCCGGCGCGCAGCTCGACCCGGTCAGCCTGTCCGCCGACGTCAAGGCCGCCCCGGCCGCACCGCCCGCCCCGCAGCCCACCCCGCCCGCACAGCCGCCCGGCACCCCGGCCGCCGCCCCGCAGACCCGGGCGGCCTTCACCGACGCCGCCGTCGACTGGGGCGTGCGCCGCACCTTCCGCGAGTACGTCACGGGCCCCGTCGGCCAGGGCGCATGGACCCTCGCCGACGGAGCCCAGGACGGCGGCGCGCTGTTCCGCTTCCCGCAGGGCAAGGGGACGTACGACGGCCAGAAGGGCGTACTCGCCGCCGAGTTCGCCGGCAGCGTCCGGTTCGCCGCGGCCGGGCTCGACCTCGTACTCGGCAAGGTGGGCGTCAAGGTGGAGAACGGCAAGGGCGTGCTCTCCGCCGACGTCACCACCGGCGGCCGGACCAGCCCGGCCGTGGCGCTCGTCGAGTTCGACGCCAAGGGCCTCAAGGCCGAGGGGAAGCTCGCCACCCTCACCGAAGCCCCCGCCACCCTCACCGAAGGCGGCTCCCAGGCCTTCGGCTCCCTCTACAAGGCCGGCACCGGGATGGACCCCGTCACGCTCGCCGTCGCCCTCGAAGCCGGTACGCCGCTGCCCGCCCTGCCCGACCTCGGCTCCACCGCCTCCCCGGCCCCCCAGGCCCCGGCCGCCCCGTCCTCCGCCTCCCCGGCCCCCGCGGCCGCCGCCCCGGCGGGCGGCTCCGCCGACGCCGGCCTGTACGCGTCCCTCGCCGTGGCCGTCCTGGTCCTGGCCGGCGGGGCCGCCCTGCTGGTGGTCCGCAGGCGCCGCGCGCAGGCGTCCGGCACCACGCCCTGACCACTCACCGCTCCAGTCCTGTTCGTCACGCACCTCCAGGAGTCCTCAGCAATGTCCTCCCACCGCCGCCCGATCACCCTCGCGGCCGCCGTGCTCACCGCGGCCGCCCTCGGCGCCACCGCCTTCACCCTCCCCGCCGCGGCCGAGGGTGCCGCCCCCGGAGCCCCCGGAGCCCCCGCCGCCCCCGGCGCCGCCCAGGCCGCCGCCGCACCGATACCCGTCGTGGGCGGCACCCTCGACTGGGGGGTGCTGGCGAGCTTCCGGAACTACGTCACGGGCATGGCCAAGGGCAAGATCACCCCGGCGGACGGTGCCACGCAGAACGCGGACGGCACCTTCCGCCTCGGCTCGGCCACCGGCCAGTACGACAAGGACGGCGGCCACGTCGTGAAGGCCGCCTTCAAGGGCAGCGTCACCTTCGAGAGCGCGTCGCACGGCTTCGTCATCAAGATGGAGAACTTCCGCATCGACACCGGCACCAAGAAGCTGACGGTCGACATCACCAAGAACGGCACCCTCACCAGGGACGTCCCGGCGGCGGACGTCGCCTTCGCCGGGATGAACATGAACGGCCTGGCCACCAAGCTCACCAAGGAGCTCGGCGAGCAGCTCGGCGCGCCCCAGTACGAGGGCCGGGACGGCGACAAGCTCACGGCCGCCCTGGAGTTGCAGAAGCCGCCCGCCCCGTCCCCCTCCACGTCGGCCTCCACCTCCCCGTCCCCGTCGGCGCCCGCCTCCTCCGCCCCGGCTCCGGCCCCGTCCGCCGACGGTCCGCAGAAGGTCCTCCGGGGCAAGCTCACCTGGGGGGTGATGGCCTCCTTCCACGACTACGTCGGCGAGAAGGGGATCACGGCCAGTGGCGGCGCCACCAAGAACGGCAAGACCTTCGACTTCTCCTTCGGCAAGGGCGAACTCGACGTCAGGAAGCAGAAGCTGAACGCGGCCTTCGAAGGCGCCGTGCGCTTCGAGTACGCCGCCCACGGCCTCGACCTGACCTTCGGCAACATCCGGATCGAGACCGAGGGCAAGACCGGCACCCTGGTCCTGGACGCCAGGACGGCGGCGGGTGCGGCCAAGGACGTCCCGTTCGCCACGCTCGACCTGTCCAAGGGCGACTACAAGACCAAGGGCGGCCTGCTGACCCTCGCATCCGTCCCCGCCGTCTTCACGGAGAAGGGCTCGGCCGTCTTCGCCAACAACGGCTCCGTCCCGGACAAGTACAAGCCGGGCAAGCCCATGGACCCCGTGACCCTCTCCGTCTCCGTGGACAAGGACGCCCCCCTCCCGACCGCCGGCGCCACCGGCACCCCGACGAGCGGCACGGGCACCACGAGCACCACGGGCACCACAGGAACCACCACCACGGGCGGTTCCGTGGGCGGCGGCGGTTCGGCGGGCGGTTCGGCCGGCGGCTCCGCGGGCGGCAACCTCGCCTCCACCGGGGCCGAGGTCCCGGCCGGTGCACTGCTCAGCGCCTCCGCCGGCGTGGTCGCGGCCGGCGCGGGCGCCGTCTACCTCGGGCGCCGCCGCCGGGCCGCCCAGAGCTGACGGAGCCCGGACGCCGGGGCGTGCTTGAATGCCAGCGTGAACGATCTAGACGTGATCAGGGTGTTCTGCGCGGGTGACGGCCGCTTCGGCAACCTGCTCGGAGTCGTCCGAGACGGCCGCACCTGCCCGGACGACGCCTCCCGGCAGGCCCTCGCCGCCGAACTGGGCTACAGCGAGACGGTGTTCGTCGACGACCCCGAGCGCGGGGTCGTCGACATCCGCACCCCCGGCACGCGGATGTCCTTCGCCGGACACCCGCTGGTCGGGGTCGCCTGGCTGCTGGACATCGAGGAGCTCCAGCCGCCGGCCGGCTCCGTATGGGCCCGCGACGACGGTGAGTTCACCTGGATCACGGCCCGCCCCGAGTGGGTCACCGGCAAGCGCACCGAGCAGTACGCCACCCCCGCCGACGTCGACGCCCTGCCGGCCCCGCCGCCCGGCGAGGGCTGGCTGTACGCGTGGGCCTGGGAGGACGAGACCGCGGGCCGCATCCGCGCCCGGGGCTTCCCGCGCCGCCCGGACGGGGTCATCACCGAGGACGAGGCCACCGGCTCGGCGGCGATCCTGCTCACCGCCGAGCTGAACCGCGCCCTCAACATCACCCAGGGCGCCGGCTCCCAGATCCTCACCGCCCCGGGCCCCGACGGCACGGTCGAGATAGGCGGCCGCGTCCGCTTCGCCTCGTAGGCCCCGCGACCGGGGCCGGCGCCACGCGCCGAGGGGGGGGGGGGGGGGGGGGCGGGCGCCCCCCCCCCCCCCCCCCCCCCCACCCCCCACAGAAGGCGCCCGCAGGAGAGGGCGGGTAGGTCCCCTGCGGAAAA
>NZ_JBWKEZ010000013.1:44507-45406 GCF_056434525.1 Streptomyces sp. NPDC044002 | reverse complement strand
GGCCCGAACGGCGGGTGGGGGGGAGGTGGCTGTTTCTGTTTGGTTTGGGGGGCCCGGTGCTGGGGGCGGGCGCCGCGCTTGGGGGGGGGGGGGGGGGGGCTCCCCCCCCCCCCCCCCCCCCTCGCCCGGAACCGCCCGGCCAGGGCCCCCGCCTACGCGCTGAGCGGGAACTCCTCGCCCAGCTCGCGGAAGACCGCCCCGTTGAAGTCGAAGGCCCGCTTGCACTCGTCGATGATCCGCTGCTTCTCCAGGTCGTCCGCGGCGATCGCGTCCAGCAGCTCCCGGTAGCCCCGCTTGAAGGCGGCCGGGTTGGAGATGTCCGCGAAGACGTAGAACCGCACGCCGTCGCCCTTGCGCTCGAAGCCCCACGTGCGCTCGGCCTTGTCCCGGATGATCTGGCCCCCGGAGAGGTCGCCCAGGTAGCGCGTGTAGTGGTGGGCCACGTACCCGCCCGGCCAGGAGGCGGCGCACTCCGCGACCCGGGCCGCGTACGCCTCCGTCGCCGGCAGCGCGCTGACCGCGTCGCGCCAGCCGGCGCCCAGCAGGTGCGCCAGGTCGCGCTCGATCTCGGCGACGCGCATCAGCTCCGGCTGTATGAAGGGGCCCGCCACCGGGTCGTCCCGCAGGGACTCGGCGCCGTCCTCCAGCGCCCGGTACACGAACCACAGCTGCTCGGTGTAGCGGGTGTACGCGTCCACGCCGAGCCGCCCGCCGAGCAGGTCGCTCATGAACGAGGAGGTCTCGGCTTCGGTGTGCTGCTCGTGCGAGGCGACACGGATGACCGTGGAGAACGCGTCCAAGACTGACCTCCGTCGGGAGAGGGGCGGGCCGGGGGGGGGGGGGGGGGGCCCCCCCCCCCCCCCCCCCTCGGCTTTCCCCCAGCCAGAGGTTTCCCAACG
>NZ_JBWKEZ010000013.1:0-44497 GCF_056434525.1 Streptomyces sp. NPDC044002 | reverse complement strand
TTTTTTGTTTTGTTTGTGCGGGGCAACGGGGATAACGGGGGAGAGCGCTCCAAGGCTGGCCCTTGGTGGGGGGGGGGGCGGGCGGGGGCGCCCCCCCGCCGCCACGCCCGATCCTCCTGCTTAGGCTTACCTAAGTCAATGTGTTCCCGACGTCTTGTCGGTAAAAACCTCCGGGCGGCGGGAATCTCGCCGCCGGGGTCCGCCGGCCGCCCCTACGGCAGGGTCAGGATCTCCGCGCCGGTGTCCGTCACCACCAGCGTGTGCTCGAACTGCGCCGTCCGCCTGCGGTCCTTCGTGACGACCGTCCAGCCGTCCTCCCACATGTCGTACTCGTGGGTGCCCAGCGTCAGCATCGGCTCGATGGTGAAGGTCATCCCGGGCTCGATGACGGTCGTGGCGTGCGGGCTGTCGTAGTGCGGGATGATCAGGCCCGAGTGGAACGACGAGTTGATGCCGTGCCCGGTGAAGTCCCGGACCACCCCGTACCCGAAGCGCTTCGCGTACGACTCGATGACGCGGCCGATGACGTTGATCTGACGGCCGGGCTTGACCGCCTTGATCGCCCGGTTCAGGGCCTCGCGCGTGCGCTCCACCAGCAGCCGCGACTCCTCGTCGACCTCGCCGCACAGGTAGGTCGCGTTGTTGTCGCCGTGTACCCCGCCGATGTACGCGGTCACGTCGAGGTTCACGATGTCGCCGTCCCGCAGGACGGTCGAGTCCGGGATCCCGTGGCAGATGACCTCGTTCAGCGAGGAGCACAGGGACTTCGGGAACCCCCGGTAGCCGAGCGTCGACGGGTAGGCCCCGTGGTCGCACATGTACTCGTGCGCGACCCGGTCCAGCTCGTCGGTGGTCACCCCCGGAGCGATGTGCTTCGCCGCCTCCTCCATCGCCTGCGCGGCGATCCGGCCGGCGATGCGCATGGCCTCGATGGTCTCGGCCGACTGCACCTCCGGTCCGGTGTACGGAGCGGGCGCGGGCTTGCCCACGTACTCGGGCCGGCGGATGTTTCCGGGAACGGAACGGACGGGAGAGAGCTCGCCTGGAACGAGCAGCGACTGGCCAGACATGCAAGCGAGTGTATCCAGCGGCGATGGGGCAGCATGGCGACGAGGAGCGGTATCGAACGGTATCGAGCGGCGGTACCGGGAGACCGCGCCGGAAGGAGTCCGAAGGCGATGGCCCTGTTCAAGAAGCGTCAGGTGGGCAAACCGGGCGAGTGGTACTACTGCCTGGTCCACCGCAAGGTGGAGGAGGGCCCCGAGTGCCCCGCCAAGGACCGCTTCGGCCCCTACACCACGCGCGAGGAGGCCGCCCACGCCATGGAGACGGCGCAGGAGCGCAACCTCGAATGGCAGAACGACCCCAAGTGGAACGACAAGACCCGCGAGGAGGAGGAAGGCGGCGGCGCCACCCCCTGAGGCTGCACCTCCGGCCGCACCGCCGGCTGCACCTCCTGCTTCACCAGCGGCCGGGCGACGGCGGGGCGGTCAGCTGGTCGGCCAGCCGCGCCAGCCGGTCGCGCAGCCGCCGCGGGCCGCGCCGCTCCGGCGGGACGTTCTCCCCGGCCGCCGCGCTGACCAGGTGCTGAACGGTGTCCAGGTCCAGCTCGGAGCCGGCGGCCGGCACCGACAGGGCGTCATGGGCGAGGGCGGTCAGGTCCGGGTCCCCGCCGTCCAGGGACAGTACGGTCGCCCCCGCGCGCCGGGCGTCGTGCACCCGCTCCAGCAGCCCCCCGCCGGGCCGCTCCGGAGCCACCACCAGCAGCGTGTGCCCGCGCCGGGCGGCCTCCAGCCGGCCCAGCCCCACCGACAGGTGCGGCGGCTCACCCGGCCGCACGTGATGGCGTACCAGCGTCGGCGCCAGCTCCGGCTGACCCGACCAGGCGGCCTCGTCCACCAGGTGCGCCGCCAGGTGCCAGGGCTCGTACTGCTCGGTGCCCACCAGCAGCAGGCTCCCGCCGGCCGGCGCCACCGACCGCCGCAGCGAACCCGCGAAGCGCCGGGCCTCGTCAGGCCACCGCGTCCCGGTGAGCACCTCGCGCAGCAGCGCCACCCTCACGGCATCCATGCGGCATCCACGGCAGCGTCCATGGCCGCATCCTGCACCATCCGACCCTCCTCGTCCGGCCTACCCGGCAGTACGCTCGCCAGCATGACTTCCTCAGACAGCACGCAGAAGCCGCCGGCCAGGGACCCCTGGGACCTCCCCGACGTCTCCGGCCTCGTCGTCGGCGTCCTCGGCGGCACCGGCGACCAGGGCCGCGGCCTCGCCTACCGGCTCGCCCGCGCGGGCCAGAAGGTGATCATCGGCTCCCGCGCCGCCGACCGCGCCGAGACCGCCGCCGCCGAGCTCGGCCTCGGCGTCGAGGGCGCCGACAACGCCGAGTGCGCCCGCCGCAGCGACATCGTGATCATCGCGGTCCCGTGGGAGGGCCACGCCAAGACCCTCGAAGCCCTCCGCGAGGACCTCGCCGGCAAGCTCGTCGTGGACTGCGTCAACCCCCTCGGCTTCGACAAGCAGGGCGCCTACGCCCTCCAGGTCGAAGAGGGCAGCGCCGCCCAGCAGGCCGCCGCCCTGCTCCCCGGCTCCCGCGTCACCGCCGCCTTCCACCACCTCTCCGCCGTCCTCCTCCAGGACGCCTCGGTAGAGGAGATCGACACCGACGTGATGGTCCTCGGCGAGTCCCGCGCCGACACCGACCTCGTCCAGGCCCTCGCGGCCCGCATCCCCGGCATGCGCGGCGTCTTCGCCGGCCGGCTGCGCAACGCCCACCAGGTCGAGGCGATGGTGGCCAACCTCATCTCCACCAACCGCCGCTACAAGGCCCACGCGGGCCTCCGCCTCACCGACGTGTGACCCCGCCGCCCCGCCGCCCCGCCGCCCCGCCCCCGGGCCCCGCACCGGCGGCGGGGCCCGGGGGCAGGGGTCAGCCCTTGCGTCCCGGACGGGTCTCGAAGGCGCCCAGGTGGGTCAGCACGCCGTGGTAGAAGCGCTCCACGGCCTCGTCGACGCTCCGGATGAACCCGGACTCCGTGTTCCCCCGCGTGGTCCCCGTCCCCTTGACCAGCGACAGCCGGAACCCGGTGAGCTGAGCACCGTCCCTGGGCAGCAGGTCACCCGGCTCCGGCCGCAGCCGCTCCAGCGTGCCGCGCGGCCCGTTCGCCCCCTCCACGAGGCTCTCCACGTGCAGGTCGGCCGGCGCCTCCGCCAGCACCCGCACCAGCCGCTTCACCGTGGTCAGCGGGTACGAGCCGACCGGGGCCGGCACGTCCACGGACGTGCGGACCTTCGCCGTCCGCAGATCCGCCGTGACCGCGATGACCGTACTCGTCCCCTCTATCCGCAGCTCCGCCGCCAGCCGCCCCTCCGCGCAGAGCCGCTCCGCCGCCGCGACCCGCCGGGCCTGCGGGTCGCTGCCGCGCCGCGCCCGCTGCACCGGCAGCGCCTTCTGCCCCAGCTCCCCGCCCAGGCGGAGGCAGACCTGCCGGATGAGCCGCTCCCAGCTCTCCACGACGTCCACGGCGCGCGGATCGCCGGTGCTCAGCGTCTCATCGTCGATCCCCTTGCGCACGGGAACCCAGGACGGCCCCATGTTCTGGAAGCCGTGGCAGCCCGAGTTCTCGTGCCGGAGGTACTCCAGCAGCTCCTGGAGCAGCCAGGCGTGCGCGGCGTTGGCCACCCCTTCGTGCCGGATCAGCATCTGGGTCTGATGCGCCACCTCCGCCCACGACAGGTGCCACAGGCTCACCTTGTGCTTGCGCCGGCCGTCGATCTTCACGTCAACCATGGGAGCCCCGTCGAGCGCCACGTCGTTCGAGAGCGTGATCACGGCCTCGTAGCCACGGCGCGCGGCTATGTCCATGTACTCCTGGACCTGCTCCGCCTTGAGGGGGTTCCCGTTGGTCTTGGTCTCGACCAGAGCCGTCCACAGCTTGCCCGCCCGCTCGACCCGGATCACGCCGTCCGGGCGCCGGGGCGTCTCGCCGTGGGGCAGGGACACCTCGGTGAAGGTCTGCATCCGTCCGGCGGGCGCGCCGAAGCCCGCCGTCAGCCGGCGGCCCAGCTCCGGCACCTGCGACATGACGGCCAGCAGCACGGACGTCGCGCGGACCTCGCGCTCCCGGTCGCTCTTGAGGGAGGGGACGGGGAACAGGCGCGCGGGGCGCCAGGAGTCGTTCTCGGCGAGGGACTTCTTGGCCACCTTGGGGAGGGTGACCTTCTTCCTGGTCGTACGGCTCCTGCCGCGGGTCTGCGCCGGCACGCCCGGCACGTCCGGCGCGTCCGGCCCGGCGGCGGGCACGGGTGCGGGCGCGGGGTCCCGCGCCTCCTGGGCGGCCTCCGCGTCGGCGTCCGCCCCGGGGGCCGCGGGGGCCGCACCCGCCGCCTCCCCGGCCTCGGCCGGGGCCGCTCCCTGCGCCGTCCCCTCCGCGTCCACCGCGTCCGCGGCCACCGTGTCCGCAGTCACCGCGTCCGCGGCCGCCGCGTCCGGTCCGGAGACCTCGGGCTCGTCGGCCTCCTCCTCCACCACCACGCCGAAGTCCGTGGCGAGCCCGGCCAGCCCGGTCTCGTAGCCCTGTCCCACGGCGCGGAACTTCCACTCCTCGCCCCGCCGGTACAGCTCCCCGAAGATGAAGGCCGTCTCCACCCCCGCGTCGTCGATGGAGAACCCCACCAGCGGCTCGCCGGACCGGTCCGCGACCGTCACCCGCAGGTCGTCGAGGTCCCCGAAGCGGGCACCCGCGTACTGGCTGGCCGCCACCACGATCCGCGCCACGTCCTGCGGCACCGCGGTCAGGTCGAGGCTGATGCGGTCCTCGTCCCCGCTGTCGGTGGGCGTCTTGCCCAGGAGCTGCACGCTTCCGTCCGGCGCGGCGGGGTTGTTGTAGAAGTAGAAGTCGTCCTCGCTGCGGATCTTGCCGTTCTCGTCCACCAGCAGCACGGAGACGTCCGCGTCCCCCGCACCCGACGCGCTGGTCCATCCCAGGCTCACCACGACCGCGCCGACGTCCTCGCTGAGGGCGTTCAGGCTGACGTTCGCACCCTTCTGGATTTCCTGCATGGCACTCCCCCCACCTGCCCGGATCCTCCCGCCGCCGACGACGGGATCCCGGGCTGTCGTTCTCTTTCCGCTGCTCTCGCACGATCGAATCGCGCGCCGGGCGAACCGTAACCGGGAGCAGGGGGGAAGATCAGGCAAAGGGGGAAATCGACCCCCACCGGGGATGGGGGACACTGGAGGGGTTCGACCCCCCTTCCGTGTCGCCGAGGAGCTGTTCCGGATGCCCCGCCTTGCCCTGTTCGCCATTGTCGTCTGCGTCCTCGCCGTGGCCGCGGCCGTGGTCGCCTTCGTGGAGGGCAGCTTCCTCGGGATCGTGTGGGTGCTGCTGGCCGGCGTCACGTCCAACATGGCCTGGTTCTACATCCGCAAGGCCAAGGCCGAGAAGCAGCGGGCGGCGTAGCCCGCCGGGTCAGTGGCTCAGTCCTGCTGGGCCGTGCAGAAGAACCCCTCGGAGTCCTGCCAGAAGCGGTACAGGTCGCGGCCGCAGTACGTCTCCAGGTCCGAGACGCCCAGCGCGCGCAGGACCCCGCGCACCGCGTCGAAGAACACGGCGTTCACCTCCGGGATCCACAGCAGCGCGAACACCCCGATCAGCGCGAACGGCGCCAGCGGGGCCAGTTCGCGGCGGACGCGGTGGGACAGCCACGGCTCGATGATCCCGTAGCCGTCCAGGCCCGGGACCGGCAGGAAGTTCAGGATCGCCGCCGAGACCTGGAGCAGCGCCAGGAACGCCAGCGCGAAGCGGAAGGGCAGCGGGACCCCGTCGAGGGCGTCCAGCCAGAACGGCGCCGTGCAGACCACGGCGAAGGCCACGTTCGTCAGCGGGCCCGCCGCCGAGACCAGGCTGTGCTTCCAGCGGCCCCGGATCCGGTCGCGCTCGATGTACACGGCCCCGCCGGGCAGGCCCAGCCCGCCCAGGATCACGAAGACCACCGGCAGCACGATGCTGAGCAGCGCGTGCGTGTACTTCAGCGGGTTCAGGGTCAGGTAGCCCTTGGCGCCGACCGTGATGTCACCGCCGTGCAGCGCGGTGCGGGCGTGCGCGTACTCGTGCAGGCACAGCGAGACCACCCACGCCGACGTGACGAAGAGGAACACCGCCAGCCCCGGGCTCGCCGCGTAGCCCGTCCACACCGCCCAGCCGGTCACCGCCATGACGGCGACGATGCCGAGGAACACGGAACTGATCTGCCGCTCGCCGCGGACGCCCTGATGACCCATGCGGCGAAACCTATCCCGGGCTCGGCGACGGCGGGGTGCGGGGCCGGGGAGAATGGGGCGGTGCGCTACGCGATTCTCGGCACCGCCCAGGCAATCAGCGACGACGGCAGCCCCGTCGCCGTCGGCGGAGCACGCCTGCGCGCGCTCCTGACCGCCCTCGCCCTGCGCCCCGGCCGCGCGGTCCCGGCCGGGCTGCTGGTCGCCGAGGTGTGGGACGCCGACCCGCCGGCCGACGCCGTCGCAGCGCTCCAGGCGCTGGTGGGGCGGCTGCGGCGGGCGCTGGGGCACGCGGCCGTGCGGTCCGTGGAGGGCGGCTACCAGCTGGAGGCGGAGCGGGACGACGTCGACCTGTACCGCTTCGAACGGCTCGCGCGCGCCGCCGCGGCGGACCGGGACCCGGCCCGGGCGGCGGCCCTGTACGACGAGGCGCTCGCCCTGTGGCGGGGCCCCGCGCTGGCCTCCCTCCCCGACCCGGCGGCCGAGTCCGCGCGCTGGGAGGCCGTACGGATGGACGCGCGCCGGGGCCGCCTGGGCGCGGCGCTGGCGCTGGGCGAAGCGGCGTCGGCCCTCCCGGAGCTGACCGAGCTGTGTGCGCGGCAGCCCCTGGACGAGTCCCTGCAGGTGCTGCGGATCCGGGCCCTGCGTGCGGCGGGCCGCCCGGCGGAGGCGCTGGCCGCCTACGAGACCGTCCGTCAGGACCTCGCCGCCCGCCTCGGCACGGACCCGGGCCCGGCCCTCCGCACCCTCCACGCGGAACTCCTCACACCCCCACCCGCCCCGGCCCCGCCCGCCCCCGGCGGCACGCCGGCGGCCCCGCACGCTCCCGCCCCGACCCCGTGGCCCGGCGCCCCGACGCCCCCGCACCCGACCACCGCGGCTCCCGGCGCCACGGCGCCCGCCGGCCACGCCCCGGCCCCGCACCCCGCCGCCCCGGCCGCCCTGGTCCCCGGGAACCTGCGGGCGCGGCTGACCACCTTCGTCGGGCGGGAGGAGGACATCCGCGTCATCGGCGACGACCTCGGCAGGGCCCGGCTCGTCACCCTGCTCGGGCCCGGCGGGGCCGGGAAGACGCGGCTCTCGCAGGAGGCCGCCGAGACCCACGCCCGCACCGCCGGCGGCGGCGACGGCTGGCCCGACGGGGTGTGGTTCGTCGAGCTGGCACCCGTCGAGGATCCCGAGGACGTCCCCGAGGCGGTCCTCGCCGCGCTCGGCGCCCGCGAGACCAAGCTGCGCGGCGCCGCCGCCGAGGAACTGCGCGCGCTGACCGACCGGGGCGGGGACGACCCCCTCGACCGCCTCGCTGAGCACTGCTCCCGCCGCCGGCTCCTGCTGCTCCTCGACAACTGCGAGCACGTCATCGGCGCCGCCGCCCACCTCGCCGAACGCCTCCTCACCCACTGCCCCGGCGTGCGGATACTCGCCACCAGCCGGGAACCCCTCGGCGTGCCGGGCGAGTTCCTGCGCCCCGTCGAACCCCTGCCGGACCCCGTAGCGCTGCGGCTCCTCGACGACCGCGGGGCCGCGGCCCGGCCCGGGTTCAGTGTCACCGCCGACCCGGCCGCCGCGGCCGAGATCTGCCGCCGCCTGGACGGCCTGCCGCTCGCCATCGAGCTGGCCGCCGCCCGGCTGCGGCTGCTCACCCCCCGCCAGATCGCCGACCGGCTGGACGACCGCTTCCGCCTCCTGACCGGCGGCGCCCGCACCGTCCTGCCCCGCCAGCAGACCCTGCGCGCCGTCGTCGACTGGTCCTGGGAACTGCTGGAGGAGCCCGAACGGGCCGTGCTCCGGCGGCTGTCCGTCTTCGCGGGCGGCTGCGACCTGGAGGCCGCCGAAGCCGTCTGCGCGGGGGCCGAGGACCTCGTCGACGTCGCCGACGCCATGGCCACCCTCGTCGACAAGTCCCTCGTCGTCGCCGCCCCCGGCCCCGCCGGCGACATGCGCTACCGCCTCCTGGAGACCGTCGGCGAGTACGCCGCCGAGCGCCTCGCCGAAGCCGGCTCCGGCGCCGGCTCCGCCGCCGGCGGCGACCGCGCCGCCACCGAGCACCGCCACCTCGTCCACTACCGCGAACTCGCCCGCACCACCGAACCCCTGCTCCGCGGCCACGGCCAGCGCGCGGCCGCCGACCGGATCGCCACCGAGTACGAGAACCTCCGCAGCGCCCTGCGCCGCGCCGTCGCCACCCGCGACGCCGACGAGGCGCTGTGCCTGGTCCACTCCCTCGGCTGGTACTGGCACATGCAGGACCTGCGCGCCGAGTCCCGGCACTGGTCCGACGCCGCCGCCGAGCTCGGCCCCGACCCCTTCCTCCCGCCCCACACCCCCGCCGAGCCCGTCCATGAACGGCTCGTCGACTCGCCCCCGCCCTACTCCGGCGAGGTGCTCGCCGAGGGCTGGCGCGCCCTGCACCTCGTACGGCTCGCCGCCCGGGACCAGACGAACACCGACTGGGACAGCCCGGAGGTCCGCGAGCAGGTGGCCGGGGTGCTCGCCACCTACCGGCCCGGCCTCCCGCAGACCTGCCGCACCCCGGCCTCCCTGTGGATCTACGCCGTGATGATCGCCGGGGACCCGGGCCTGCTCAAGCGGGTCGTGGACGCCACCATCGACACCGCCCGCGAGCTCGGCTACCGCTGGGAGCTCGCCTCCGGCCTCCAGCTGAGGGCCAACATCCTCGCCAACCGGGCCGACTGGGCCGGCGACGCCTCCCGCGACGCGGACGAGAGCCTGGTCCTCTTCCGCGAGCTCGGCGACGACTGGGGCTGCGCCGAGGCCCTGTCGGCCCGCGCCGAGACCCGGGAGAAGCGCGGGGAGTACGACCTGTCCGCCCAGGACTACCTCGCGGCCATCGAGCACGCCGAACGCCTGGGCGCCAAGGCGCAGGTGACGGTACTGCGCGTGCGGATGGCCGGCTCCCTCGTGGAGAGCGGCCGGATCGAGGAGGCCGAGCGGATCCTCACCGAAACCCTCACCACCTCGGTGCGGTTCGCCAACGAGTCCGTGCCCGCCGCGCGGATGTTCCTCGCCTCCGTCTACGGCCGCACCGGCCGGATCCCCGCGGCCCGCGAGCAGGTCCGGCTGCTGCGCGAGGAGTTCGCGACGGGCGCGTTCGCCGTCTTCGACGTGTTCCTGCTCGCCACGACGGCCTGGCTGGACAACCAGGAGGGCAAGTACGAGGACGCCCTGAGACAGGCCCGCGAGGCCGCGGGGGCCGTCCGGCACCCGCTGGCGATGATGGTCGCCCCGTACATGCCGGCCCTGTACCTGCTGACGGCCGCCGTGGCCCGGCTCGGCCTCGGCGGCCCCGAGCGGGCGTACGAGGCCGCCCGGCTGGTCGGCGCCTACCGCGCCCAGCTGCCGGCCGGGCACGTCCCGGTCTCCACGGAACGCGAGGACGCCGCCCGCACCGAGGAAGGGGCGAGGGCGGCGCTGGGTGATGCGGCGTACGAGGCCGCGTACGCCGAAGGCGGCGGCCTCTCCCTGGAGGAGGCCACCGCCCTCATCTGATCCGGCCGGCTCCCCCGTGCGGTGCCGTCCGGGACGCGATCCGGACGGACCGGCCGCCCGGGATCAGGTCTTCTGGCGGAACTTGCGGACCGCGATCGGCATGGTGACCGCCGTGATGGCGACCGACCAGGCGAGGGTGATCCACACGGAGTTGCCCAGCGGGGTGCCGTTGATCAGGCCGCGGGCCGCGTCGGCCAGGTTGGACAGCGGGTTGACGTCGGTGAAGCTCTGCAGCCAGCCGGGCATCGTCGTCGGCGGGGCGAAGATCGAGCTGCCGAACTGGAGCGGCATGAGGACGATCATCGCCATGCCCTGGACGGCCTGGGCGGTCTTCAGGGTGAGGCCGAGCAGGATGAAGATCCACATCAGCGAGGCGCCGAAGACGGCCGACAGCCCGATGGCCAGGAACAGGTCCAGTACCGAGGACTTGATGGACAGGCCCAGGATGAAGCCCACGGTGAGCAGGATCGTGATGGCGACCATCATGCGGCCGAGCTCGACCACGATCTTCGCGATGAGGACCGAGGAGCGGGCGATGGGCATGGACCGGAAGCGGTCCATCACGCCCTTCTTGAAGTCGTCGTTGACGCCGGTGCCGACGCCCATGGCGATGTTCATGCCCATCATCGCCATCAGGCCCGGCACGACGTAGTTGACGTACTCGCCGTTGTTGCCCTTGCCGGAGATCGCGCCGCCGAAGACGAACACGAACAGCAGCGTGAAGATGATCGGCATGAACACGACGTCGAACATCGACTCCGGGTCCTGCTTGATCTGAAGGGCGTTGCGGCGGACGAGCGCGCCGATGTGGCGCATGTTGCCCCGCAGGCCGATCCGGCCCTCGCCGGGCAGCGGGGAGGCGGCCGGGGCGGCCGCGGTGGTGCTGGGCTTCGTCGTGGTTACGGTGCTCATGCCGCGACCTCCTGATCCGTCTCGGTCTTCCGGGCGGGCGCGGCGTCCTCGGCCTTCTCCGGCTTCTGGCCGGTGATGGACAGGAACACCTCGTCCAGGCTGGGCAGGTACGTGCCGATGTCGGCGACCGCGTACCCGCGGGCGGCCAGCAGGCCGACCACCGCGGTCAGCTGCTCGTCGCTGAGGATGGGGACCAGCAGCACGCCCTCGTCCGGCACCGCCTGGGAGCCGGCGACGCCGTCCAGGCCGGTCTCCGCCAGCGCGCGGGCCATGCCCGGCAGGTCGGAGGCCTCCACCGGACGGATCCGCAGGGTGCGGCCGCCGACCCGGGCCTTCAGCTCGTCGACCCCGCCCTTGGCGATGACCTTGCCGCGGTCGATGACCGTCAGCTCGTTCGCGAGCTGCTCGGCCTCCTCCATGTACTGGGTGGTGAGCAGGACGGTGGCGCCCTCGGCGACCATCCGCTGCACCTCGTCCCACACCTCGTTGCGGGTACGGGGGTCCAGTCCGGTGGTCGGCTCGTCCAGGTAGAGCACCGCCGGGCGGCCGATCATCGAGGCGGCCAGGTCGAGGCGGCGGCGCATGCCGCCGGAGTAGTTCATCGCCGCCTTCTTCGCGGCCTCCGTGAGGGAGAACCGTTCCAGCAGCTCGTCCGCGCGGGCCCGGGCGTCCTTGCGGGACAGGTCCAGCAGCCGGCCGATCATGTAGAGGTTCTCCCAGCCGGAGAGCTTCTCGTCGACCGAGGCGTACTGGCCGGTGAGGCCGATCGTGCGGCGCAGCTGCCGGGGCTGGCGGACCACGTCGAAGCCGGCGACGGTGGCGGTGCCCGCGTCGGGCACGATCAGGGTGGACAGGCAGCGGACCAGGGTGGTCTTTCCGGCGCCGTTCGGGCCGAGGACACCGAGTACGGTGCCCTCGCGGACGTCCAGGTCGACCCCGTCCAGGGCCTTGGTCTCGCCGTAGTGCTTGACCAGCCCCCGCACTTCCACGGCGTTGGGGTTCTTGTCGTTTCGCGTCATGTCCACCATGGGACCAGCCGTCACTGACAAAGCTCCGACAGTCGACCGACAGCCCACCGACGGGCGAGCGGACTTCGAACGACAGCCCGCCGACGGATCTGTCGGCGGGCTGTCGGTGACCGTCGGGACTAGTGGAAGGCGTGCTCCTCCTGCGGGAACGTTCCGCCGACCACGTCCTCGGCGAAGGCCTTCGCCGCGTCACCCATGGTCTTGCGCAGGTTGGCGTACTGCTTCACGAAGCGCGGCATCTTCCCGCCGGTCAGGCCCATCATGTCGGTCCACACCAGCACCTGCGCGTCGCACTCCGAGCCGGCGCCGATGCCGACCGTCGGGATGTGCAGGGACCGGGTGACCTCGGCGGCCAGCTCGGCCGGGACCAGCTCCAGCACCACCGCGAACGCGCCCGCGTCCTGCGCCGCCTTCGCGTCGCGCAGCAGCTGGTGCGCGGCCTCGTCGGTGCGGCCCTGCACCCGGTAGCCCATGGCGTTCACGGACTGCGGGGTCAGGCCCAGGTGGGACATGACCGGGATGCCGGACTGCACGATCAGCTCGGTCTGGTGCAGAGAGCGCTCGCCGCCCTCCAGCTTGACCGCTCCGACACCGGCCTCCTTCACCAGCCGGGTGGCGCTGCGCAGCGCCTGCACGGCGCCTTCCTGGTAGGAGCCGAACGGCAGGTCGCCGACGATCAGGGCACGGCCGGTGCCCCGTACGACGGCCGCCGACAGCAGGGTCATCTCGTCCATCGTCACGGGGACGGTGGTGTCGTAGCCGAGGTGACAGTTGCCCATCGAGTCGCCGACGAGGATCACCGGGATGCCGGCCTCGTCGAACACGGACGCCGTCATGGCGTCGTAGGCGGTGAGCATGGGCCACTTCTCGCCGCGTTCCTTGGCGAGCATGAGGTCGCGGACGGTGATCCGCCGGGTGCCAGTGCCTCCGTACAGGGTGGGGGAGGCGGCTTCGCGGGCAGGCGAAACGGCATGCGTCATTGCAACTGCTCCTTGTGTCATCTCGAGGCGCCCTCACGGCGTCCCCGGACTCACCCACCATGGTGGCACCCGTCCGGCCGTGGACGGAAGTGCCCGAGCCGCGACGCGCTGACCCGTCCGTCACACTCCCGGCCCGCTTCCGGGCGCGCCGCAGTCAATGTGCGCGTTTCGTGACAACCGGAACCCTTGCCGCACGGCCGTTCGTCCTCCCGGTTGTACGGCCGCGAGGTCGGCACGGAAGGCTCCGAACATCGCCTAGGGTCAAGGGGCGGGGACGGAGCGCGAGCACGGCAGCGAGGAATGGGCATGGCACAGGCGTACATGACGGAGACGGGGAACGGCGGCTCCGAGCCCGGGCCCTCCGGATCCGGACTGAAGCGCCGGCTGGCCGAGCTGCGCCGTGACCGGGGCATCTGGAAGCGCGGGACCGTCACCGCCGGGTTCGCCGCGCTGATCTCGCTGATCATGATCTTCCACGCCGAGCTGCCCAACGACGTCGGCAACCTCGGCAGCCTCACCGAGACCTTCCTGCCCTGGCTGGGCGTGTTCGTACCGGTACTGCTGGCCATCGCGGTGGTCCGCAAGTCCGCGACCGCCCTGATCGCGATACTGCTGACGGCCGCGGTCTGGGTGAACCTCTTCGGCGGCCTGGTCACCGACAAGTCGGGCTCCGGCGGCAACCTGACGGTCGCCACCCACAACGTGGACGCCGACAACCCGGACCCGAAGGGCACCGCCGAGGCGGTCGCCAAGTCGGGGGCCGACGTCCTGGCCCTGACCGAGCTCAAGGCGAGCGCCGTCCCCGTCTACGAGAAGGCCCTCGAAGGCGCGTACAAGTACCACGCGGTCGAGGGCACGGTCGGGGTGTGGAGCAAGTACCCGCTGACCTCCAGCAAGCCCGTGGACATCCGGCTCGGCTGGACCCGCGCCATGCGCACCACCGTCGCGAGCCCCTTCGGCGAGATCGGCGTGTACGTCGCCCACCTGCCCTCGGTCCGCGTCAAGCTCAACGCCGGCTTCACCGCCAACCAGCGCGACAACAGCGCCGACGCGCTCGGCGCCGCCCTCGCCAACGAACCGCTGAAGAACGTCATCCTGCTCGGAGACCTCAACGGCACCATGAACGACCGCTCCCTGTCCGAGGTCACCTCGCAGATGCGCTCCACGCAGGGCGCCGCGGGCAACGGCTTCGGCTTCAGCTGGCCCGCGCAGTTCCCGATGGCCCGGATCGACCAGATCATGGTCCGCGGCGCGAAGCCGGAGGCCTCCTGGACCCTGCCGCGCACGGGCAGCGACCACCTGCCGGTCGCCGCCCGGCTGAGCGTGCGCAAGTAGCGCGCGGGCCGGCCGTTGCCGCGGCGGCCGGCCCCGCACGGCCTACGGCCTACGGTCGCTCGCGCCAGCCGTTGGTGATGGGCAGCCGGCGGTCCTTGCCGAAGCCCTTCGCGGAGATCTTGGTGCCCGGCGGGTACTGGCGGCGCTTGTACTCCGCCGTGTCCACCATCCGCAGGGTCTTCGCGACGAGCTCCCGGTCGAAGCCGGCCGCGACGATCTCCTCCAGGCCCTGGTCCCGGTCCACGTACCGGTCGAGGATCGCGTCGAGCACCGGGTAGTCCGGCAGCGAGTCCGTGTCCACCTGCCCCGGGCGCAGCTCGGCGCTCGGCGGCTTCACGATCGAGTTCTCCGGGATGGGCGGGGTCTCGCCCCGCTCCTCGGCGGCCCGGTTGCGGTAGCGGGCCAGCCGGAAGACGTCGCTCTTGTACACGTCCTTGATCGGCCCGTAGGCGCCGACGGAGTCCCCGTACAGGGTGGAGTAGCCGACGGCCAGCTCGGACTTGTTGCCCGGGGCCAGCACGATGTGGCCCTCCTGGTTGGAGACCGCCATCAGCATGGTGCCGCGCAGCCGGGACTGGAGGTTCTCCTCGGCCAGGCCGGTCAGGCCCAGCGAGCCCATGTAGGCGTCGAACATCGGCTCGATCGGGACGGTGCGGAAGTTCAGCCCGGTGCGCGCCGCCAGATCGGCGGCGTCGCCCCTGGAGTGCTCGGAGGAGTACTTCGAGGGCATGGCGATGCCGTACACGTTCTGCGCGCCGACCGCGTCGCAGGCGATGGCCGCGACGAGCGCCGAGTCGATGCCCCCGGAGAGCCCGATCAGGACGGAGCGGAAGCCGTTCTTGCGGACGTACGCGCGCAGGCCCACCACCAGCGCGTCGTACACCTCCTCGTCGTCGTCCAGCCGCTCGGCGTAGCCGCCGGTCACGACCGGCTCGTACGCCTCCAGCGGCTCCTCGGAGAGGATCACGCGGTCGATGCGCAGCCCGTCGTCCACGACGCCCTCGGGGGCGTCGGGGCGCGCGGCCGGGAGGTCCAGGTCGACCAGGACGCAGCCCTCGGAGAACTGCGGGGCCCGGACGACGACCTCGCCGGAGGCGTCGACGACGATCGAGTCGCCGTCGAAGACCAGCTCGTCCTGGCCGCCGATCATCGCCAGGTAGGCGAGGGTGCAGCCGGCCTCCTGGGCGCGCTTGCGGACCAGTTCGAGGCGTACGTCGTCCTTGTTGCGCTCGTACGGGGACGCGTTGACCGAGATCAGCAGGCCGGCCCCGGCGGAGCGGGTGGCGGGCACGCGGCCGCCCTCCTGCCAGAGGTCCTCGCAGATGGCGAGGGCCACGTCGACGCCGTGGACCCGGACCACGGGCTGGGTGTCGCCGGGCACGAAGTACCGGAACTCGTCGAACACGCCGTAGTTGGGGAGGTGGTGCTTGGCGAACCTGAGCACGACCTCGCCGCCGTACAGCACGGCGGCGGCGTTCTCCGGGGAGCCGGCGGGGCGGCCGAGCCGGGGGGCGGCCCGCTCGCTGCGGTCGAGGTAGCCGACGATGACCGGGAGCCCGCCGAACCCCTCGTCCGCCAGCCGCCGGGCCAGCGCGGTCAGGGCGGTGCGGGAGGCGTCGACGAAGGACGCCCGCAGGGCCAGGTCCTCGACGGGGTAGCCCGTCAGCGTCATCTCCGGGAACGCCACCAGGTGGGCGCCCTGCTCGGCGGAGTGCCGCGTCCAGTGCACGACCGAGTCGGAGTTGGCGGCGATGTTGCCGACCTGCGAGTCGATCTGATTCAGAGCGAGGCGAAGTTGAGGCACGGAGCCCAGTCTAATCGTCTTTCTGACGCGATGTCCTGGGCCCCGGCCGTTCCGGGCGGTTCAGGGGCGGTTCAGGGCCGGCTCAGGAGCGGTTCGACGACGGCTGGCCGACGGGGCCGGCGAACTTCACCGGGGGCAGCAGGACGCCGGGGGACAGCTCCACGCTGATCCGCGTGGTGCCCCCGGGCAGCTCGTACGCGGCACTGCCGGAGGCCGTCTGGCCGGGTTCGAGCAACCGGTCGACGCGCTTGGGCATCCGGCCGTCGAAGACGAGGCTGCCGGTGTTGCCCCTGCCGTCGCGGACCTCGGGGATCGCGTGGACGACGCGGAGGGGCTCGGTGGAGGTGTTGGTGATGGTGAAGGGCACCTCGACGGCGTTGGCCACCTCGGTCCACTTGCTGCTGCTCGTGTACTTCCGGGGCGCCTCGACGGTCACCTTGACGCCGTTGGGGTACGTGAACGTACGGCCGAATTCGAGCGGGGTCGTCATGCCGGGGCCCGGCGGGGGCGTGGGGAGCGGGTCCACCTCCCAGTCCTCGCCGTCCTCCCAGTCCTCGTCCCAGTCGGGCTCGACCGCGGCGGCCTCGCGGGCGCGGTCGACGGCCTTGTCGACGAGGTTCACGGTGAAGAGCAGCCCGCCGGCGGAGGCGCCGAGGCCGATGACGCCGAGGGCGATGCCGAACAGGGACATCACCCTGCGCGGGGCGCCGGCCCGGGCGCGCACGAAGGCGCCGATGCCGAGGCCGACGGCGGTCAGGGCGAGCAGCGTGCCGACCCAGAACACGAACGGCACGAGGGCGACCGGCACCGCCGCCAGACCCAGCACCAGCGCGGCGACGGCCATCCCGTTGGAGGGCGCCGGGGGCACGGGCTGGTACGCGGCGTAACCCGGGTGGCCGGGGTAGCCGGGGTACGCCGCGTAGGGCGCCGTCGGGGGCTGCCCGGGCGCGCCCCACGCGGCGGCGGGCGGCGCGGGCTGCGGGGCGGCTCCGGGGGAGGGGGTCGCCCAGGGGTCGAACTCCACGGCCGGGGGCGGGCCCGGCTGCGCGGGGGGCTCCGCCGGTGCGGCTCCGTCCTGCGGGGCCTGCGCGGGCGGGGCGTCTGCGGGCTGGGCGGCGGGCTCCGCCGGTGTGGCCCCGTCCGGCGGGGTTTTGGTCAGCGACGGCCTCGCAGGCTCCGGCTCCGGCTCCGGCGCCTGGGTCTCCGCCGGAGGGGCGTCCGTGGGCGGGGTCTTCTCCAGGGACGGCTTCGCCGCCCCGGGTATGGGCGTGGCCTCGGGCTCGGACGGCGGACCGGACGGGGTCCCGGGCGGGTTCGGGGGCGTGCTCATACCTGGCGGCGTCCTTGGAGTGTGCGGCGTACGGGGCGGGGAACGCGGTGTACGGACGATGCGGGCAGACTGCCATGCCCTCCGGCCCCCTCCAAGCCGTTTCGGCCCCGGCTCCCGCACCGCGGAACGGTATCGGCCGATGTGCCGGAATCAGGACCTCCACCCGGCCAGGGGGGCAGGCGGCAGGGGGTTGTCCGGCGTATCAGGGCCGGGCCCGGCGGCCCCGGACACCCGCCGGGGGGATCCGGGCCGTCCGGCCGTGATCGGCCGGACGCCCGCCGGGGGCCCGGGCATGTCCCGGGCGGCAGTCGGGGGAGGCCCCGGCCGGCCCGGCCGGGCCGGGATCCGCCGGGGCCCCCGGAGGGAACGCGGCAGCGGACCCGCACGTTCTCACCCCGTGGGACTCGGCCGGATGGCCCAGGACGCGCATCCCGGCGATCCCCAGCGGCGGCGCCGCCCGGGGGCGCCGCACGCCGACGCCGGATCTGCTGAGGATCATTCACACCATGCGTACAGAACGCCCGAACCGCCCGTACCGCCCCGAAGGAGCCCCACCCCCCACCACCTGGCCCGTCGTCCTCCTCGTCGGTCTCGGCGCGGCCGCCTACACCGCCTGGGTGCTCGAAGTCGTCCTCTCCACCGGCCTCAACCCCATCGAGACCTACGTCAGCGAGCTCGCCGCCCAGGACCAGCCCCTCGGCGGCCTCTTCCGGGCCACCGACTTCACCGCCGGCATGCTCGTCTTCCTCGGCGGGCTGCTCGCCCTGGCCCGCCTGGTCCGCCATGCCGGGTCCCGGGGCTTCTGGGCCGTCACGGGCTGGGCCGGGGTCACCCTCTTCGGCGCGGCCACCGCCGCCGACGCCTGGCTGCCGCTCAGCTGCCAGCCGACCGCCGACCCGGAGTGCGCCGCCCGCGAGACCGCCGGCCTCGTCCCGGCCACCCACCAGGCCCACGCCGTCAGCAGCAGCCTCGCCATGACCGGCGCCCTCATCGGGATAGTGGCCCTCACCGTCGCGGCCCGCCGCTACCGGCGGCACGCGCCCCTCGCCCGCTACGGCCCCGCCCTCGTCGTCCTGGAACTGCTCGCCACCACCTGGACCCTGACCGCCATCGCCCTGTTCACCGCCGGGCACGGGACCTGGGCGCTCGGGGCGGGGCAGCGGCTCCAGGTACTGCTGGTCGCGCTCTGGCTGGGGCTGCTGGCCCACTCCGTCCACCAGGAGGGCCGTACGTGAACACCCGCTTCGTCCGGGTCGACGGCATCCCGCTGCACGTGGTCGTCGAGGGCGAGGGGCCCCCGGTGGTGCTGAGCGCCGGGCTCGCCATGGCCTGGTTCGACTGGGATGCCGTCGCGGCCCTGCTCGTGGCCCGGGGCCGCACCGTGATCCGCTTCGACCGCCCCGGGCACGGCCTCAGCGCCCCGGCCGACGGGCCCTCCGGCGCCGCCGCCGAGGCCCGCCGGATCGCCGGACTGCTGGACGCGCTGGCAACGGGCGCGGCGGGGCCGGGGGCCGCCCCCGTCACCGCCCCCGTCACCGTCGTCGGGCACTCCATCGCCGGGTTCCACGCCGAGGCCTTCGCCCGCCTGTACCCGGAGCGCACCGCCGCCCTGGTGCTGGTCGACTCCAGCGTCGAGGAGGCCTCCCGCACGCTGCTCCCCGCCGCGCTGCGCACCGGCGCCGCCCGCGCCCTCGGCCGGGCCGTCACGGCCGCCGGGCTCCCCGCCGCGCTGGGGCCCGCGCTGCGGGGCGCGGCCGTACGGGCCTCCCGGGCCGGCCGGGCCACGGACCCGGCCGCGCGGGACCTCGTACGCCGCTGCTACCGCACGGGCCGGGTCTGGCGCGGGGCCCTCCTGGAGAACTCCCGCTACCCGGACACCGCCGCCGAGCTGCTCGCCCTGCGCGCGGAGCACCCGCTGAAGGCGCCCGCCACCGTCCTGGCCGGCCACGACGGCCCGCCCGTCGGCCCCGCGCCGCACTGGCTCGTCCGTCAGGCGGCCCTGGCCGACGCGCTCGGCGCCCGCTTCGAGGTCGCCGCCCCGGCCGGGCACCTGGTCATGCTCGACCGCCCGCACCAGGTGGCACGGGCGATCCTGGACACCCTCTAGCGCGGGGCCGCCCCGCGCTGGCGGAGCATGTCCTCCATCAGCTTCAGTTCCGACTGCTGCGCCTCGACCATGCCCTGGGCCAGCGCCTTCTCCGCCGGGGTGGCGCACTGGCGGGCACAGCCCTCGGCCATCGCGACGCCGCCCTTGTGGTGGTCGGTCATCAGCTGGAGGTACAGCACCTCGGCGTCCCGGCCGTTTGCCGCACCGAGCCGCTCCAGCTCCTCCTTGGTGGCCATGCCGGGCATCAGCGCCCCGGCCTTGGCGGCGCCGTGCCCCGCGTGGCCGCCGTGCCCCTCGCCGGCCTGCATCCAGGACATCGGCGGCTCGTCGGCCACCACCTTCGGCAGCCCCCACAGGTCCAGCCAGCCCAGCAGCATGCCGCGCTGGTTGGCCTGCGTGTTCGCGATGTCGTACGCGAGCCCGCGCACCGGTTCGTCCTGGGTGCGGTCGCGGACGATGAAGGACATCTCCACCGCCTGCTGGTGGTGCACCGCCATGTCCCGGGCGAAGCCCGCGTCCGGCGAGTACAGGGCGGGCGCGGCGGCCGCGGCGCGGTCGCCACCGCGGCCGTCCGGGCCGTTCGCGGTGGCGACCGTGGCCCCCACCGCGAACAGCACGGCCAGCACGACCGCCGCGCCCGCCGCCCAGTACGTACGGGTCACTTCTCGCCCAGCCCGTTGGTGCAGGCCGCGCCCGGCTCCGGGGTCTGCGGGCCCTGCACGTACTTGGTGAAGAACTGCGCCACCCGGGGGTCGTCCGCCTTGTCCACCGTCAGCTGCTTGCCCCAGGCACTGAGCATGATCGCCCCGGCCTGCTCCTTGACGGGGCTCAGCAGCGTGTAGGGGGTCTTGCCGACCTTCGCCGCGAGCTTGTCGACCTCGGCCTTGTCCGCCTTCTCGTTGTACGTCACCCAGACCGCGCCGTGCTCCAGCGAGTGCACGGCGTTCACCTCGGGGACCGCGTTCTTGTACACGTCGCCGTTGCAGTTCATCCAGCGCGGGTTGTGGTCACCGCCGACGGGCGGGTTCATCTCGTACTTGACCGGGGTCTCGACGTGGTTGCGGCCGAGCTTCTTCGCGTCCCAGGTCTGCTCGCCCGAGACGGGGGCCTTGCGGGCCGCCTCCTCGTCCTTCTCCTTCTGCTTCTGGTCGATCAGCACCCAGGCCCCGAAACCGACGAGCCCGGCGACGATCGCCGTGGAGATGCCGATCGCGAGGAACTTGTTGCGCCGCTCGCGCGACTGCTCGGCGCGGCGCATCTCGGCTATGCGCTGCTGGCGGGAGTTCTGCTGTGACGTCCTGCTGGCCATGTGCCCTTGATTCCTTCTGCTGAGGGGGGTGTGGGGGTGGTGCCGTGAATGCCGTGCGGTGCGCCGGAGCGCTCAGGTCCGCAGCACTTGCAGGACGTGCAGGCCGGGGGCGCGCGCGAGGGTGCCGGGCGGCCGCACCGGCCCCGCGGCCGCACCCGGGCGGGCGGCCGGTACCGGCCCGCTCCCGGGCAGGGCCGCGGCGGGCGGCGGGGCGGGCAGCACGGCGGGGGTCACATGGGAGAGGGGGGAGCAGCCCGGAGGGTCGTACGGGGACACGCAGGTGGCGTGCGCCCCGTGTCCGGCGTGCACCCGTCCGGGTTCCGCCGCCGGCCGCACGCACAGGAAGGCCATGCCGGCCGCCACCCCGGCCGCGACGAGCAGCACGAGCACGGCACGCCGGAAGGGGCGCCCTCGGCGCCCGCTCCGCGTGTGCTCCCAGCCCCCCATGGGCGCTGATGGTAATGCTCATGACGGCCCCTGGGTCAGAGCGGGGGTGCCATCGGCCTTCGGGGGTGCGTAATGTGGCGGAAACCACCACTGGCGATACTGGACGGGCCCGGCTGCGCCCCCCGTCCCTTTGGGGTGGTGGTGCACAGATCGTCTGAACTGCGAGGATGAAGGCATGGACAAGCAGCAGGAATTCGTCCTCCGGACGCTCGAGGAGCGCGACATCCGCTTCGTGCGCCTGTGGTTCACCGATGTGCTGGGCTTCCTGAAGTCCGTCGCGGTCGCCCCCGCCGAGCTGGAGCAGGCCTTCGACGAGGGCATCGGCTTCGACGGCTCCGCGATCGAGGGCTTCGCCCGGGTCTACGAGTCCGACATGATCGCCAAGCCGGACCCGGGGACCTTCCAGATACTGCCGTGGCGCGCCGAGGCACCCGGGACGGCCCGGATGTTCTGCGACATCCTGATGCCGGACGGCTCCCCGTCCTTCGCGGACCCGCGCTACGTCCTCAAGCGCATCCTGGCCAAGACCTCCGACCTGGGCTTCACCTTCTACACCCACCCGGAGATCGAGTTCTTCCTGCTGAAGGACAAGCCCCTGGACGGCACCCGCCCCGTCCCCGCCGACAACTCCGGCTACTTCGACCACACTCCGCAGAACGTGGGCATGGACTTCCGCCGCCAGGCGATCACCATGCTCGAATCCATGGGCATCTCCGTGGAGTTCAGCCACCACGAGGGCGCCCCCGGCCAGCAGGAGATCGACCTCCGCTACGCCGACGCCCTCTCGACGGCCGACAACATCATGACGTTCCGCCTGGTCATGAAGCAGGTCGCGCTCGAACAGGGCGTCCAGGCCACCTTCATGCCGAAGCCCTTCTCCGAGTACCCGGGCTCCGGCATGCACACCCACCTGTCCCTCTTCGAGGGCGACCGCAACGCCTTCTACGAGTCCGGCGCCGAGTACCAGCTCTCGAAGGTCGGCCGCTCCTTCATCGCGGGCCTCCTGCGCCACGCGGCGGAAACCGCCGCCGTGACCAACCAGTGGGTCAACTCCTACAAGCGCATCTGGGGCGGCTCCTCCCGCACCGCCGGCTCCGGCGGCGAGGCCCCCTCGTACATCTGCTGGGGCCACAACAACCGCTCGGCCCTGATCCGCGTCCCGATGTACAAGCCGGGCAAGACCGGTTCCTCCCGGGTGGAGGTCCGCTCGATCGACTCGGGCGCCAACCCGTACCTCACGTACGCCGTCCTCCTGGCGGCGGGCCTCAAGGGCATCGAGGAGGGCTACGAACTCCCGGCGGGCGCCGACGACGACGTCTGGGCCCTCTCCGACGCCGAACGCCGCGCGATGGGCATCGAACCCCTCCCGCAGAACCTGGGCGAGGCCATCTCCCTGATGGAACGCAGCGAACTGGTCGCCGAAACCCTCGGCGAGCACGTCTTCGACTTCTTCCTGCGCAACAAGAAGCAGGAGTGGGAGGAGTACCGGAGCGAGGTCACCGCCTTCGAGCTCCGCAAGAACCTGCCGGTGCTGTAGGGGCGGTCGCGCCTCTGCTCCGGGCCTCCGGTCGTCGACCGGGGGCCCGGCCGTTTCAGGGCTTGATGCAGGAGAGGGTGAGCTCCGGGCTCTTGACGGTGATGCCCGCCGAGGGGACGTGCAGGGTGACGTATCCGGTGGGCGGCCTGCCGCCCACGGAGTAGAAGTTCGTCACCACGAGGAGGGAGTGGGTGAGGGTGCCGCCGGTGAACTCGGCCGTGCCCTGGGCGATCCGGTCGTTGCTGGAGATGAGGGTCCAGAAGTAGGGCACCTTGCCCTTGCCCGTGCCGGTGAGCTTGCCGTCGAACTCCACCCTGCTCATCGCGCCCTGAGAGCAGTCGACCGGGGTGCCCTGCTTGGTGAGGACGACGACCTCGGCCTTGGTGATGCGCACCTTCCCCTGTTTGCCGCCGCCGTCCGGCTTCTCCCTGGGCGGGGTCAGGCAGGCGGTGCGCTTGCCCTTGGCGTTGACGTTGTACTGGCCGTAGCGGACGCCCTGCTTGTCGAGGGTGCCGTCGTCGCCGACCCGGGTGCGCTGGCTGCCCTGCGGGCCGTTGATCGTGACGGACTGGTTCGGCTCGAAGCCCTCCAGGACCAGGGTGTACGGGCCGCTGCCGCCCTCCCCGGCCGCGACCAGCTCGCACGAGGCGGCCCGCAGCGGGGCCGCGGACGCCGGGGACGCGAGGGCGGCGGCGGCCGGGGAGAGGAGGAGGGGGGCGGCGAGGAGCGTGAGGTGGCGGTGCCGGATCATCGTGCTGCCCTCCGGGACGGGAAAGCCCCCGATGCTCCTCCCAGGATATCGGCGGGTCAGGCGGGCGGCGGCAGGACGGCCGGGTGCCAGGTGGGGGCGGGTGCGGTGGGGCGGCCGGTGGTGGTGTGGAGCTGGGCGTCCAGGCCCAGGACCGCCGTCGTCGTGGTGCCGGACGGGTCGAGGACGGCCGAGGGCGCGCCCGCGTACAGCATCCGGGACTCCGTCCAGGCGGGCGGCCCGCCCAGGGTGGTCGCGGCGACGGTGCCGGAGTCCGCGCGGCCCGTCACCGAGCGGCCCGCGACGCCGACCGCACCGTAGCCGGCCCGGCCGCCGGACTCCGAGACGCTGGAGACCTGCGGGGCGCCCGGGCCCGCGGTGACGAGGGCGCTGCGCACCACCCCGGAGTCGGGGCGGCGGAAGTAGAGCCGGACGCCCGCGCCGTCCCGGGCCGCCGACAGGGGGACCGTGGTGGCGGGGAGGCCGGTCGGGTGCGGGCCGGAGAGGGGGGCGCCGGGGGCGGGCTGGGTCCAGGCCAGGGCGGATTTCGTGGTGGTGGCGTAGACGTGGTGCCGGCCGGCGGAGTCGACGGCGGTGACCGGGTCGCTCTGGAGGTCCTCGCCGCCCAGCTGCTGCCAGTCGGTGAAGGCCCCCGACGGCTGCTGCACGCGGGCGCGCAGGGTCCGGCGGGTGTCGCGGAGGTAGACGGTGAGCCGGCCCCCGGCGTCGACGGCGGCGGCGGGGGCGCTGACGGCCGAGGTGCCGGGCTCGTCGTCCGGCTCGGGGGTGCCGAGCGACTGCCACGCCCCGAACGGGCCGTCGGGCGCGGCCTGGGCGGCGTACACCACCTCGCGACGGTAGTCGGCCGGCCGGGGGCCGAGGGTGGTGCGGGTGGCGAGGACCGCGACGCGGCCGTCGGGGAAGCGGGCAGTGGTGGCGCCGGGGTCGATGCCGGTGCCGGGGAGCAGGGCGGGCCCGGTCCAGGTCCCGGCCCGGTCGCGGTTCCAGACGGCCATCCGCCCGTCCAGCACGGCGAAGGCCCAGAGCCGGCCGGGGCTGCTGCCCTCGGTGAGCCAGGAGGAGGTGTCGGCGCGGGCGTAGCGCAGCGACTGGGCCCAGTGGCGGCCGGTCGGGCTGCCCGCCACCTTGCGGTCGCCGCAGCCGGAGGGGGAGCCGCCGCAGTAGTCGGCGCGGTCCTGCCAGGCGTACGTCTTCAGGAAGCCGATCTTCGTCTCGGCGGTCTGCGGGTCGAGCGCGTGGGGGAGGGTGCCGTTGTGGTACCCGAGGTAGTTCTGGACCGAGAACCGCGGCCGGTCCGTGACCCGCTCGGCGTACAGGGCGGTGGCGGCCTGCACGAAGCGGGCGCCGTACATGTGGTCCTGGTGGTCGGTGTACTTGCCGGTGTCCGCGTACCGGCCCGGCGTCGGGTCCTGCATCCGTATCGTCGTCGGCCGGTACCGCTCCAGGATCCCGGCTATCGACCGGACCACCTGGTCCTTGGTGTACGAGAACTGCTGCTTGACCGGGGTGCCCGTGGTGAGCTGCGCCTCCAGCGCCGGTATCCGCCCGTTCCACAGGCCGCGCAGGCTGTCGGGGTTCTCCGCGGCCGGGTTGCGGGCCTCGCGCAGCTGGAACCAGACCAGGTTGACCTGCGGGCGGGCGACGAGGACGTCGAGCTCGGCCTGCCCGCCGCCGGCGGTGGGTATGACCGTGCGCTTCCACGCGCTGGTGCGGTCGCCGGTGGCCATCTGCGCGTAGGCGGACCGTATGCCGTTCTGCCGGGCCTCCGCGTACCGGGCGCGGTCGGCGGGCTGCTCCGGGTCCTTGGCCTCGCCGCCGCGCGCCTCGTTGCGGCCGTCGGCCTCGCCGGAGGTGAGGTAGGCGGTGGTGACGGGGATCCCCGCCAGCAGGGAGCGGCTGAGGTCGGGGTTCATGAAGAAGAGGTCGTCGTCGGGGTGCGCGACGATCTGGACGACCGTGCCGGAGGTGGTGCTGGCGGGCAGGGCGGCGGCCGGGCCCTTCCCGTCGGCGGTCTCGGCCGAGGTCTGCTGGCCGGAGGCGATGGAGAGGACACCGGAGGCGCCCACGGTCAGCATGGGCAGCACGGCCGCGAGGAGGAAGCGGCGGCGGGAAAGGGGCATGGTCACGGCCTCTTGAGGTCGCTTCGGGCAGGAAGAACCGCTGTGCAGTCAGTGAGAGGCCAAATCGGGGGAGTTGGTTCACCGATTTCGCCGATGACGCACGCTTTTCCGAAAACGACCGGATGTGATTGTGCCCTGCCGGTGCCCGGGCGGTGCCGAACCGCCCGGATCGTGGACGGGGTTGGAGCCGGCTACGGGGCGGTGTTGCGCGGGCCCACCGGCTGCCACGGCGCGAGGTACGCGTCGGCGTCGTCCGTCGAGGAGGTGACGTACAGCCGCGCGTCGAGGCCGACCACGGCCAGGCTGACCAGGTTCTTCCCGGTCATCGTGCTGGACGGGGCACCCACGAACATCAGCGGCGAGCGCTGCCACGCCCCGCCCGGGCCGACGTCCGAACCCAGCTGCCCGCCGGCCGAGCGGCCCGCCAGCACGTGCCCGCTCGCCGTCACCGGGCCGTAGCCCTGCAGCCCGCCCAGGTCGGTGAGGGCGTCCGCCTTGAGCCCTCCGTCGGCCGTCGCCGTCACCAGCGCGGAGCGCACGTTGCCCGAGCCCGGCTTGCGGAACAGCAGCCGTACGCCGCCCTCGCGCCCCTGCGCCGTCAGCGGGAGCGTGGTGTCCGGCAGCCCGGTGGGGGTGGCCGGGCCCAGCGGGGCGCCGGGTTCCGGCTGCGCCCAGGCCGTCACCGTCTTCGTGGTGGCGGCGAAGACCATCCGCCGCCCGGCGCCGTCGGTCGCGGTGGCGGGGGTGCCGTGCAGGTCGGAGCCGCCGAGGGAGTCCCACGGGCCCCACTCCCCGTCGGGGCGCTGGACGCGGCCGCGCAGGGTGGAGGCGCCGTCGCGGACGTACACGGCGAGCGCCCCGGTACCGTCGACGGAGACGGCGGGCGCGCTGATGTCGGAGGTCCAGGTGTCGTCGGCGCCCTCCGGGGTGCCGAGTGACTGCCAGGGGCCGAACTCGGCGGAGCCGGGGGCCTGCTGGACCGCGTACACGACCTCGCGGAGGTAGCCGGCGGGCTTGTCGCCGAAGGAGGTGCGGGTGCCGAAGGCGGCGATCCGGCCGTCCTTGAGGGTGACGGTGGATATGCCCTGGTCCATCCCGGTTCCGGGAAGCAGGCGGGGGCCGGTCCAGCTGCCGATCAGGCCGGTGCGGTGCCAGACGGCGACCTGGCCGTCGAGCACCTTGAAGGCCCACAGGCCGTGCTCGGCGTCGGAGGCCAGCCAGGAGGTGCTGGTGCCGCGGGCGTAGTTGATGGACTGCGTCCAGCGGTTGCCGGAGGGGTGGTCGGCGACCTTGAGGTCGCCGCAGCCGGCCTCGCTGCCGCAGTGGTTCTCCTTGTCGAGCCAGGCGTAGGTGTCCAGGATGTCCAGCTTCTCCTTGGCCTCGCCGGGGTCGAGGGCGCTGGGGAGCGAGCCGTTGAAGTAGCCGATGTAGTTCTGCACGGCGAAGTGCGGGCGGTCCTTGACCTCCTGCGCGTAGGCGGCGGTGGCCATCTGCGCGAACCGGGCGCCGTAGAAGTGGTCCTGGTGGTCGGTGTACCGCTTGGTGTCCTGGAACCGGCCGGGGGTCGGGTCCTGGGCGCGGATGGTGGTGGGCCGGTAGTGCTCCAGGATGCCCTTGATGGTCTGGACGACCTGGTCCTTGGTGTACGTGAACCCGTGCCGGACCGGGGAGCCGGAGGCGAGCACCGACTCCAGGTGCGGGACGCGGCCGTCCCACAGGCCGTGGAGGCTGTCGGGGACGTCCGCGTAGACGTTGCCGGCCTCGCGGAGCTGGAGCCAGACGAGGTTGATCTCGGGCTTCGCGACGAGGACGTCCACCTCGGCCTGGCCGCCGCCCTTGGTCGGGATCACGGTGCGCTTCCAGGCGCTGCTGCGGTCGCCGGTGGCCATCTTGGCGTAGGCGGCGCGGATGCCGTTCTGGCGGGCCTCGGCGTAGGCGGGCTTGTCGGGCCGGGTGGAGGCCTGCTTGGCGGCGCCGGCGTTGATGCCGTCGGCTTCGCCGGAGGTGAGGTAGACGGAGGTGACGGGGTGGCCGGCGGCTATGGAGTACCGCAGGTCCGGGTTCATGAAGTACAGGTCGTCGTCGGGGTGGGCGACGATCTGCAGCACCCGGCCGGGGTCGGGGGCGTCCACGGCGGTGGCGGTGGTGGCCCTGGAGTCGGCGGCGGTGGGGGCGTCGTAGGCGGCCAGGGCCTCGTTGCCCCGGATGACGAGCATGCCGCCGGCGGCGGTGGCGGCGACGAGGCCGACGGCCTTGACGATCTTCCGGGCGACCGGATGCCGGGCGGCTGCGCCGTGCGTGTTGCGGGCGGGCCCGGCTCCGGTTCCGGGGCCGGGGCCGGGGCCCGGCCCCGGGGCGCCGTCGGGGCGGCTGCCGGCCGGGCCGGGCGTGCGGGCCGTCGGCGTGTCGCCCCGCCGGGGCGTGGCTGCGGGGTCGGCGGCCCGGGGAGCCGGTACGCGGGGCGCGGAGGCGGGGGCTGCGGGGCCGGCCTCGCGCGCGGCGGCTGCGGGACTGTCCGCCGGGGCGGCGTCGGCCTCCCCGCGGGCCCCGCGGACGGGAGAGGGGGTGCGCGTCTCGGGCGCGTCCGCGCCGGGGGCGTCGTCGGGGCGGATCCCGGCGGCTTCGGGGGCCGCAGCCTGCGCGGTGATCCGGGGCGCGGGGGCGTCCCCGGGGCCCCCGGCATCCCCGGCGCGGCGGGCGGCGCCGGCCGGGGTTTCGCCTGCGCGGGGCTCGGCGGGACCGCCGGCGGAGGTTGCCGCGGGGGCGGGGGCCTCCGGGGACGGGTGGGCCGCGTCCGCGGTGGGGCGGGGCCCGGCGGGCTCGGGGGCCTCAGTGGTGCGGGCGTCGTCCTCGGAGCTGCCCGCGAGGGGCCCGGCGGGCTCGGGCGCGGCCGCCGTGTTGGTCCCGGGGCTCCCCGCGAGGGGCTCGGTGCCGCGCTGCTCGGGGACCCGTGCAGCGGGGGTCGAGGGCGGCTCGGGGTTGCGCGTGGAGGGTGGGGTCGCGGCGGAGCCGTGGGGTCCGTCGGACATGGGGGCTCCTCGCGGCCGGTCGGGCGGGGACCGGGCCCCTCGGACATAGATCTAACAAGTAAGCAGATAATCCGATAATCCGCCTCATGATATCGGCCACGGCACCCGGTGAGTCGAACGCCTGCTCCGGCTAGGCTCGCCCCCAGGCCGGCAGGACCGACCGGCCGCGAGACCACTCGGGAGGCGGCGGGATGACAGTCCCGGGACGCAGGAGCAGCACCTTCATCAGGCTGCTGCGGAGCGGGTTCACCGACCCCACGCACGCCGCCCGGCTCCTCGACGCCGACGCGCTGGCCTCCGTACGCGCCGACCCGGTCCTCCTCGACGCCCTCGGCGCAACCGCCGACCCCGACCTCGCCCTGCACGGGCTGGTGCGCCTCGCCGAGGCCCAGACCCCCGAGGACCTGCCCCTGCTCCTCGACACCCTCGTCAGCGCCAAACCCCTGCGCGACCGCCTCCTCGGCGTGCTCGGCGCCTCCGAGGCCCTCGCCGACCACCTCGCCCGCCACCCCCGCGACTGGCAGGCCCTCGTCACCTACGAGGCCGCCGACCTGCACCCCGGCCTCGCCGAGTTCGAGCAGGGCCTCGCCGACGCCCACGACCCCGTCGCCCTGCGCGTCGCCTACCGCCGCTGCCTGCTCTCCATCGCCGCCCGCGACGTCTGCGGCACCACCGACGTCGCCCAGACCGCCGCCGAACTCGCCGACCTCGCCACCGCCACCCTCCGCGCGGCCCTGCGCATGGCGACCGCCGCCGCCCCCGAGGACGCCGTCCGCTGCCGCCTCGCCGTCATCGCCATGGGCAAGTGCGGCGGCAACGAGCTCAACTACGTCTCCGACGTCGACGTGATCTTCGTCGGCGAGGCCGTCCCAGGCGCCGAGGAGCACAAGGCGCTCCAGGCCGCCACCCGCCTCGCCTCCCACCTCATGCGGATCTGCTCCGAGACCACCGTCGAGGGCAGCATCTGGCCCGTCGACGCCAACCTGCGCCCCGAGGGCCGCAACGGCCCCCTCGTGCGCACCCTCGCCTCCCACCTCGCCTACTACCAGCGCTGGGCCAAGACCTGGGAGTTCCAGGCCCTGCTCAAGGCCCGCGCCGTCGCCGGCGACCCCGACCTCGGGGCCCAGTACGTCGCCGCCATAACCCCCCTCGTCTGGCAGGCCGCCGAACGCGAGAACTTCGTCGCCGACGTCCAGAAGATGCGCCGCCGCGTCGTCGACAACATCCCCGCCGCCCAGGTCGACCGGGAACTCAAGCTCGGCCCCGGCGGCCTGCGCGACGTCGAGTTCGCCGTCCAGCTGCTCCAGCTCGTCCACGGCCGCAGCGACGCCACCCTGCACTCCGGCACCACCCTCGACGCCCTGCACGCCCTCGCCGACGGCGGCTACGTCGGCCGAGCCGACGCCGCCCAGCTGCACGACGCGTACCGCTTCCTGCGCGCCATGGAGCACCGCATCCAGCTCTACCGGCTGCGCCGCACCCACCTCGTCCCCGAGGACGAGGCCGACCTGCGCCGCCTCGGCCGCTCCCTGGGCCTGCGCACCGAACCCGTCGCCGAGCTCAACAAGGCCTGGCGCAGGCATGCCTCCGTCGTGCGCCGCCTCCACGAGAAGCTCTTCTACCGGCCCCTGCTCGACGCCGTCGCCCAGCTCGCCCCCGGCGAGACCCGGCTCTCCCCGCGCGCCGCCGGCCAGCGGCTCGAAGCGCTCGGCTACGCCGATCCCGCCTCCGCCCTGCGCCACCTGGAGGCCCTCTCCTCCGGCGTCAGCCGCAAGGCCGCCATCCAGCGCACCCTGCTGCCGGTCCTCCTCGGCTGGTTCGCGGACTCCGCCGACCCGGACGCCGGACTCCTCGGCTTCCGCAAGGTCTCCGACGCCCTCGGCAAGACCCCCTGGTACCTGCGCCTGCTGCGCGACGAGGGCGCCGCCGCGGAGAACCTCGCCCGCGTGCTCTCCGCCGGACGCCTCGCCCCCGACCTGCTGATGCGCGCCCCAGAGGCCGTCGCCCTGCTCGGCGACCCGGAAGGCCTCCAGCCCCGTACGCACGAGGCCCTCGAACAGGAGGTGCTCTCCGCCGTCGGCCGCGCCGACAGCGGGGAAGCGGCCGTCGCCGCCGCCCGCGGGGTCCGCCGCCGCGAGCTGTTCCGCACCACCGCCGCCGACATCATCGCCTCCTACGGCACCGAGGACAGCCCCGCCGAGAAGGACTGCGGCGCCCTCGTCGACCGGGTCGGCGACGCCGTCTCCGACCTCACCGCCGCCACCATCGCCGGCGCCCTGCGCGCCGCCGTCCGCGACCACTGGGGCGAGACCCTCCCCACCCGCTTCGCCGTCATCGGCGTCGGCCGCTTCGGCGGGCACGAGCTGGGCTACGGCTCCGACGCCGACGTGCTCTTCGTCCACGAACCCCGCGAGGGCGTCGACGAGCAGGAGGCCGCCAAGGCCGCCCAGACGGTCATCGCCGAAATGCGCAGGCTCCTCCAGCTCCCCACCGCCGACCCGCCGCTCCTCATCGACGCCGACCTGCGCCCCGAGGGCCGCTCCGGCCCCCTCGTACGCACCCTGTCCTCGTACGCCGCCTACTACCGGCGCTGGTCCCTGACCTGGGAGAGCCAGGCCCTGCTGCGCGCCGAGCCCGTCGCGGGCGACGCCGACCTCGGCAACCGCTTCATCGAACTGATCGACCCGCTGCGCTACCCCGCGGAGGGCCTCGGCGAGGACGCGGTCCGCGAGATCCGCCGCCTCAAGGCCCGCATGGAGTCCGAACGCCTGCCGCGCGGCGCCGACCCCACCCTGCACACCAAACTCGGCCGCGGCGGGCTCAGCGACGTCGAGTGGACCGTCCAGCTGCTCCAGATGCGGCACGCCTGGGCCGAACCGGGCCTGCGCACCACCCGCACCCGCCGGGCCCTGTCCGCCGCCCACGCCGCCGGGCTGCTCCCGACGGAGGAGGCGCAGATCCTCGACGAGGCCTGGGTCCTCGCCACCCGCGTCCGCAACGCCGTCATGCTGGTCCGCGGCCGCGCCGGGGACACCTTCCCCGCGGACGCCCGCGAACTGGCCGCCGTCGGCCGCTACCTGGGCTACCCGGAGGGCAGGGTGGGCGAGATGCTGGACGACTACCGCCGCACCACCCGCCGCGCCCGCGCGGTGGTGGACGAACTGTTCTACGGGGCGTAGCCGCTGACCGCGGCCCGGTCCACCCGCGGGCCGTGTCGCACTGCCCAGCCGGGTGTACCTGCAGGCCGCCGACCGAGACGGCGGGGGCCGGCCACCCCTCGGGGCGGCCGGCCCGGGCGGGGCTACGCCGCGGGGCGGCGGTAGGTGGTGACGTGGACGCCGGTGCCGGTGGTGACCGTGGAGGCCAGGTCGAACGTGCGGAGCACGCCGTCGTCCGGGAAGAGCCTCTTGCCGCCGCCGAGGAGCACCGGCATGATCATCAGCCGGAGTTCGTCGACCAGGTCCTCGGCCAGCAGGGTCCGGGCCAGCGAGGCGCTGCCCATGACCACCACGTCGCGGCCCTCGGCCTCGCGGAGCTTGCGGATCTGCGCGAGGGCCTCGCCGGCCGGGATGAGCGTGGTGTTGTTCCACGTCAGGTCGGACTCGCCGAGCGTGCCCGACACGACGTACTTGGCGACGGCGTTCATGTGGTCCGCGAAGGGGTCGCCGGCCCGCTCCGGCCACGCCCCGGCCATGACCTGCCAGGTGCGGCGCCCGAACAGCAGGGCGTCGGTGGCGGCGGCCCACTCGGCCAGCGCGCCGCCCATGACCTCCGGGTCGAAGAACGGGTGCGTCCACCCGCCGTGGGCGAAGCCCCCGTCGGTGTCCTCCTCCGGGCCGCCCGGTGCCTGGATGACGCCGTCCAGGCTGATGAATTCACCCAGCACGATGCGCATGGGAATGCCTCGCTTCCTGATCCCTCGGGTTCGTACGCGACAAGGGAAAGCTATGCAGCGTTCAGTGATCCGGCAATCAGATCTTTGATTGAGGGGGTGTATGCGCTGGTCAAGGCGGGTGAATCGTTGCAGTGGATCTGAATTGAACGCAAGATCGGGGTGTGTGGTCATTGCAATGAATGGAGGTGAACGCATGCCCGCCACCCCCGCCGCCGCGACATGATGAACCCCGAGCCCAGGCCGGAACCAGAAGGAGAACCGCCCCGTGCCCGCTGCCGACACCGTCCTCACCGGAGCCCGCGTCCGCACCCTCGACCCCGCCCGCCCCGAAGCCGGCGCGGTCGCCCTGCGCGGCGGCGAGATCGCGGCCGTCGGCGACGCGGCCGACGTACGCGACTGGCTCGGCCCCGCCACCCAGGTCCTCGACCTCGGCGGAGCCACCCTCACCCCCGGCTTCACCGACGCCCACAGCCACCCCGTCTGGGGCGTCGAGATGGCCACCGGAACCGACCTCTCGCACGTCCGCGACCTCGACCAGCTGCGCGCCGCCCTCCGCACCGCCGACCGCACCGGCGGCTGGGTCCTCGGCTTCGGCCTCGACCACAACGCCTTCGGCGGCCGCCCCGTCGACCGGGACCTCGTCGAGGACGTCCTCGGCGCCACCCCCGCCTTCCTGCGCCTCTACGACGGCCACTCCGCCCTCGCCACCGGCCCGGCCCTGGCCGCCGCCGGCGTCACCGGCCCCCGCGCCTTCGACCAGCGCTCCGAGATCGTCTGCGACGGCGACGGCCGCCCCACCGGGCACCTCGTCGAGCACGCCGCCATGTCCCTGGTCGGCGCCCTCGCCCCCAAGCCCGCCCCCGCCGAACGCCGCGCCCGCCTCCTCGCCCTCCTCGACGCCATGGCCGCCACCGGGCTCACCGGCGCCCACGTCATGGACCTCGGCGACGGGGACGTCCCCGCCCTCCTCGCCACCGTCGAGTACGAGACCGACCTGCCGCTGCGGCTGCGCCTCGCCCCCTGGTGCATGCCCGGCGCCGACGAGGAGGCCCTGGCCGCGCTGGTAGGGCTCCAGGGCGTACGCGGACGCCACTGGCAGGTCGACGGCGTCAAGTTCTTCATGGACGGCACCGTCGAGGGAGGCACCGCCTGGCTGGACCACGCCGACTGCCACGGCCAGGGCACCGAGGCCTTCTGGCCCGACCCGCACGCCTACGCGCGGGCCGTGCGCTTCCTCCACGCGGCCGGCGTGCGCACCGCCACCCACGCCATCGGCGACGCGGCCGTCCGGCACGTCCTGGACACGGTCGCGTCGCTCGGCGAGGGCGCCCGCATGCGGCACCGGATCGAGCACATCGAGACCGTCCCCGACGACCAGCTGAAGCGGTTCGCCGAGCTCGGGGTGATCGCCTCCATGCAGCCCCCGCACACCGCCTACACCCGCGCCGACCACACCGACGAGTGGTCCAGGCGGCTCGGCGGCGAACGCGCCGCCCGCGCCTGGCGCTGCCGGGACCTGCGCGACGCCGGCGCGGTCCTCGCCCTCGGCTCCGACTGGCCCATCGCCCACCACGACGCCCGCCGGGTCCTCGCCACCGCCCTGCGCCCCCTGGGCGCCGCATCCGGCGGCAGGGCCCTGACCGGGGCGATGGCACTGGAGGGCATGACCTCCCACGCGGCGCTCGCGGCCGGCGAGCAGGCCGTCGCGGGCCGCATCGCCCCGGGCTACCGCGCGGACCTGACGGCCCTCGCCCTCGACCCGGTCACCGCCGCCCCCGGTGAACTCGCGGAGGCCCCCGTACGCCTGACCGTCTCGGGCGGCCGGATCACCCACCGCGACGGGGTCTAGCGGGGTTCAGCAGGCCTACGCCCTGCGGAAGCGGTTCAGCAGTTCCGACGCCGGGTGCGGACCGGTGTGCACCGGCCGGCGCGGCAGCCGGTGCGGCAGCGATCCGTACCAGGCGCGGGACACGGTGTACCCGAAGGCCAGGCAGAGCACGCCGCCGACGGCGTCGAGCCAGAAGTGGTTGGCGGTGGCCACGATCACGACCAGGGTCGCCGTCGGGTACAGCAGCCCCAGGATCCGCGCCCACGGAGCCGAGGCCACCGCGAAGATTGTCAGCCCGCACCAGAGCGACCACCCGATGTGCATGGAGGGCATCGCCGCGTACTGGTTCGACATGTGCTTGAGGTTCCCCGAGGCCATGGAACCCCAGGTGTGGTGCACCAGCACGGTGTCGATGAAGTGCTCCCCGTTCATCAGCCGGGGCGGCGCGAGCGGGTAGAGGTAGTAGCCGACCAGGGCGACACCCGTGGTGGCGAAGAGGACGAGGCGGGTGGCGGCGTAACGCCCGGGATGGAAGCGGTAGATCCACACCAGCACGCCGATCGTCACGATGAAGTGCAGCGTCGCGTAGTAGTAGTTCATCCCGACGACCAGCCAGGTCACCGAGTTCACGGCGTGGTTGACGGACTGCTCCACGGCGATGCCGAGCCCGCGCTCCACGGACCAGATCCAGTCGGCGTTCGCGAGCGCGGCCGCCTTCTGCTCGGGCACGGCGTTGCGGATCAGCGAGTACGTCCAGTAGCTGACGGCGATCAGCAGGATCTCGAACCAGATCCGGGGCCGTCGAGGGGCCCGCAGCCGGGTCAGGAGCGCGCCCTGAGGCTCCGGACGGGATCCGTGTTCTGTCCCGGTGGGTGACGAGACGTCCGCCCTGGGGGTCCCGCCAGCGGTAGCTGGGGGAGTTTCCAGTGTCTTCACGCTCGCTTCACCCATGGGCAGAGAGTCTGCCAGATGCGTCACCGCCTCCGATCATCCCTCGGGACGGTCTTCCCCGCCCCTTCTCAACCCGGGGGACTACCCGGTAACCCCTAGGGGGTACCGGGCAGTACTAAGGGGTGCGGCGCTGCGCCGGCCCCGAGGCCGTCGAGCCGCGGACCACCAGCTCGGGCAGGAACACGAACTCGCTGTGCGGGGCCGGCGTACCGCCGATCTCCTCCAGCAGGGTCCGTACCGCCGCCTGCCCCATCGCCTGCACCGGCTGCCGGATGGTGGTCAGCGGCGGATCGGTGAACGCTATGAGCGGCGAGTCGTCGAAGCCGACCACCGACACGTCCTGCGGCACCCGCAGCCCCTGCTGCCGGGCGGCCCGGATCGCACCGAGCGCCATCATGTCGCTCGCGCACACCACCGCCGTGCAGCCCCGCCCGATGAGCGCGGCCGCGGCGGCCTGGCCGCCCTCCAGGGTGTACAGGGAGTGCTGGATCAGCTCCTCCGCCTCGGCCTCGCCGAGCCCGAGCCGGTCCCGCATCGCGGCCCGGAAGCCCTCGATCTTGCGGAGTACCGGCACGAACCGCTTCGGGCCGACCGCGAGGCCGATCCGGGTGTGCCCCAGCGCCGTCAGGTGGGTCACGGCGAGCTGCATCGCGGCCCGGTCGTCGGGGGAGACGAAGGGGGCCCGCACCTTGTCGGAGAAACCGTTGATGAGGACGTACGGGACGCCCTGCGCCCGGAGCTGGTCGTAGCGGCCCATGTCGGCGGTGGTGTCGGCGTGCAGCCCCGAGACGAAGATGATCCCGGAGACCCCCCGGTCCACCAGCATCTCGGTCAGCTCGTCCTCGGTGGACCCGCCGGGCGTCTGCGTCGCCAGCACCGGCGTGTACCCCTGCCGGGTCAGCGCCTGCCCGATGACCTGCGCGAGCGCCGGGAAGATGGGGTTGTCCAGCTCGGGGGTTATCAGCCCGACGAGCCCGGCGCTGCGCTGCCGCAGCCGCACGGGCCGCTCGTAGCCGAGCACGTCGAGCGCGGCCAGCACGGACTCACGGGTGCCGGCGGCCACACCGGGCTTGCCGTTGAGCACGCGGCTGACTGTGGCTTCGCTGACCCCCGCCTGGGCTGCGATGTCGGCTAGCCGTGCGGTCACGGCACTGGACTGTACCGGTAGCCGGCTCACATCGCCCACCACGTGCAGGAATCGGGGGGAAGACGGACGGTGCGGCCGTCGGTCTCCACCGGGGCGCTGGAGAGCACCGGCCGGCCCGGGGAGGGCAGCTCCACGGCGGCGGGCCTGGTGTTGAGGGTGCAGGCGAAGCCGGGGCGGGTGAAGAGGAGGACCCCGTCGGGCGCGGGCCGCCAGCGCATCCCGCGTGCGAACACCGCAGGTCCCGCCCCCACGCCGGGCCACTCCTCGCGGCACCCGCCCTGTCCCGACTCCGGCGCGCCCAGCCCCGGCATGGCCCGGCGCAGTTCCAGCGCGGCGCGGTACAGCTCCAGCGTCGAGTGCGGGTCGCCGGTCTGCGCGGCGACGCTCAGCTCCGCCCAGCCGGCGGGCTGCGGCAGCCAGCTGCCGCCGGGGCCGAAGCCGTACGGGGCCTCCGCGCCGGACCAGGGGAGCGGTACGCGGCACCCGTCGCGCAGCCCGTCCTGCCCCTCGGCCTCGACGGCCCCGGCCCCGTCGGCCGAGGCGGCCTCGGCCCCGGAGGCCCCGACCGCCCCGGCCCCGTCGGCACCCGCGCCCCGCCGGCCGCGCCGGAACGCCGGGTCCTGGCGGGCCGCGTCCGGGAGCTCGGTCACCTCCGGCAGGCCGAGCTCCTCGCCCTGGTAGACGTACGCCGACCCGGGCAGCGCCAGCATCAGCAGCGCCGCCGCCCGCGCCCGGGCCAGGCCCCGCGCCCCGCCCCCGTACCGGGTGACGTGCCGCACGACGTCGTGGTTGGACAGCACCCAGGTCGTCGGGGCGCCCACGGAGGCGGTCGCGGCCAGGGACTCGTCGATCACGGTCCGCATCGCCGCCGGGTCCCAGGGGCAGTTCAGGAACCGGAAGTTGAAGGCCTGGTGCAGCTCGTCGGGCCGCACGTACAGCGCGAGCCGCTCCGAGGTGGGCGCCCACGCCTCGGCGACCCCGATCCGCCCGTCCCCGTACGAGTCGAGCAGCCGCCGCCAGGAGCGGTGGATGGCGTGCACCCCGTCCTGGTCGAAGAAGGGGAGCGGCTCGGTGCCGATCAGGGTGGCCTGCGCGCCCCGGCCGATGTCGGGCAGGCCCGGGGCCTTGACCATGCCGTGGGCCACGTCCACCCGGAAGCCGTCGACGCCCAGGTCGAGCCAGAAGCGCAGCACCGACTCGAACTCCGCCGCGACCTCCGGGTTCTCCCAGTCCAGGTCGGGCTGCTCGGGGGCGAAGAGGTGCAGGTACCAGTCGCCGTCCGGCACCCGGGTCCAGGCCGGACCGCCGAAGACGGACTCCCAGTCGTTGGGCGGCAGCTCCCCGTCCGCGCCCCGCCCCGGGCGGAACAGGTACCGCTCGCGGGCGCCGGGCACGCCGGCGAGGGCCTCCCGGAACCAGGGGTGGGCCTCGGAGGTGTGGTTCGGCACCACGTCGACGATCACCCGCAGGCCGAGCGCGTGCGCGGCCCGGACCAGGTCGTCGGCGTCGGCGAGGTCGCCGAAGAGGGGGTCGACGGCCCGGTAGTCGGCGACGTCGTAGCCGCCGTCCGCCTGCGGGGACACGTAGAAGGGGGTGAGCCACACGGCGTCCACCCCCAGCCGGGCCAGGTGGGGCAGCCGCTCGCGCACCCCGCGCAGGTCCCCGACGCCGTCGCCGTCGCTGTCCGCGAAGGAGCGGACGTACACCTGGTAGATGACGGCATCGCGCCACCAGGCGCCGCTCACGGCGGGGTCGCCGGAAGCACCGCTGAAAGCGTTGCTGGAAGCTCTTGCAAGCGGGACGGCCGTCAACTCGTGGTTCATACCGCAGTCAACGCGCGTACACACCCCGTGGTTGCGGGCCTGCGCAATCGAAGCGGACTCGAACTAACAGCAAGCTGCGGCAACCGTAGGGACACACGGATGTAACGATCGCCTCCGCTTGCAGAAAATTGCCGCAAGGTCTTTCCGTCGGCTTTCAGGCTTGTTACGTTCCTCGCAACTCGGGACCGCGAGGGCGCGGCCGGGATCATCGAAGGAGTTCATATGCGGCGTGGCATAGCGGCCACCGCGCTGGTCGCGACCCTGGCGCTCGCGGCGACGGCTTGCGGCGGTGACACCAAGGACGACGGTGGGCAGAAGGCCGGCGGCGAGCTGTCCGGCACCGTCACCTGGTGGGACACCTCGAACGACGCCGAGAAGGCGAGCTTCCAGAAGATCGCCGAGGCGTTCACCGCGAAGCACCCGAAGGTGACCGTCAAGTACGTCAACGTGCCCTACGGCGACGCCCAGAACAAGGTCAAGAACGCCTTCAGCAGCGGCGCCGACGCCCCCGACGTGATCCGCGCCGATGTCGGCTGGGTCGCCGACTTCGCCTCGCTCGGCTACCTCGACGAGGTCCCCGCCGACACCGCGAAGAAGATCGACGCCGAGTTCCTCCCGCAGGCCGCGGCCAGCGGCAAGTTCGAGGGCAAGACCTACGCCGTCCCGCAGGTCATCGACACCCTCGGCCTCTTCTACAACAAGAAGATGCTCGCCGACGCCGGCGTCCAGCCCCCCAAGACCCTTGAGGAGCTGAAGACCGCCGCCACCGCCATCAAGGCCAAGACCGGCAAGACCGGCCTCTACCTGCGCGGCGACGACTCCTACTGGTTCCTGCCCTTCATCTACGGCGAGGGCGGCGACCTCGTCGACGCCAAGACCAAGACGGTCACCGTCGACAACGCGGCCGGCGTCAAGGGCTTCAAGGCCGCCCGCGACCTGGTCACCTCCGGCGCGGCGGTCACCAACGCCACCGACGGCTGGACCAACATGCAGACCGCCTTCAAGTCCGGGGAGGTCGCCATGATGATCAACGGCCCCTGGGCCGTCGCGGACAGCTACGCCGGCGACCAGTTCAAGGACAAGTCCAACCTCGGCGTCGCCCCCGTCCCGGCCGGCTCCGCCAAGGCCGGCGCCCCGCAGGGCGGCCACGACCTCGCCGTCTACGCCGGCTCCAAGAACACCGCCGCCGCGCACGCCTTCGTCGAGTACATGACCTCCCAGGAGGTCCAGGTCCAGTCCGCCAAGGACCTGAGCCTGCTGCCCACGCGCACCGCCGCCTACGAGCAGCCGGACGTCAAGAGCAGCGAGATGGTCCAGTTCTTCAAGCCGGCCGTCGACAAGGCCGTCGAGCGCGCCTGGATCCCTGAGAACGGCTCCCTCTTCGAGCCGCTGAAGGTCGAGTACACCAAGGCCGTCACCGGCGCCTCGACCCCCGAGGACGCGGCCAAGGCGGCCGGCGCCGAGTTCCGCAAGATCCTCAAGGGCTGGAAGTAGTACGGACGATGGCTGCTGACACCAGCCGGTCGGTGGCGAAGGCCGCGGACGGCGAGACGACCCTCGCCGCCCGCGGCCCCAGCCGCACGACTGCCAAGAACGCCGGAAGCCCGCGCGGCGGCCTCCGCCGCGCCCTCGCCACGCACTGGTACGCCTGGGCCATGACCGCCCCGGTCGTCATCGTCCTCGGCGTGATCGTGGGCTGGCCACTCGTACGCGGCGTCTACCTGTCGCTGACGAACGCCAACGAGCGCAACGTCGCCCGCACCATCGGCGTGCGCCACATCGACGCCACGTACGAGTTCGTCGGGCTCGACAACTACACGGCGGTCCTCGGCGACCCCGTCTTCTGGCAGCGGCTGGTGTGGACGGTGGTGTGGACCGTCGCCTGCGTCTCCGTCACCTTCGTCCTCGGCCTCACCCTGGCCACCATGCTCAACCGGCAGTTCCGGGGCCGCGCCGCCTACCGCATGGCGCTCATCCTGCCCTGGGCCGTGCCCGGCTTCGTCTCCGTCTTCGCCTGGCGGTTCCTCTTCAACCGCGACAACGGCATCCTCAACAAGGTCCTCGACGGCGGCGGGATCTCCGCCATCCCGTGGCTCGACGACCCCACCTGGGCCAAGTTCTCCGTCATCGCCGTCAACGTCTGGCTCGGCATCCCCTTCATGATGGTCGCCCTCCTCGGCGGCCTCCAGTCCATCCCCGGCGAGCTCTACGAGGCCGCCGAGATGGACGGCGCCGGCCCCTGGCAGCGCTTCCGGCACATCACCCTGCCCGGACTGCGCGCCGTGAGCATGACGGTGATCCTGCTCTCCACCATCTGGACCTTCAACATGTTCCCGGTGATCTTCCTGCTGACGCGGGGCGGCCCCGGCGACTCCACCGAGATCCTGGTGACCCAGGCCTTCCGCGAGGCCTTCATCGCCAGCCCGCGCGACTTCGCCGGCTCCGCGACCTGGGGCGTGCTGATCCTCGGCCTGCTCATGATCTTCGCGCTGGTCTACCGGCGCTCGCTGCGCAAGCAGGGAGAGGTGTGGTGACCGTGACCACCAACGACAACGCCTCGAAGCCGACGGCCCCGGCCCCGGCGCCGGCGGCGCGCCCGCGCGGCAGCCGCTCCCCGCTCGCCTCCTTCGGACTGCACGCCACGCTCGTCGTCGCGTCCGTCATCGCCGTCTTCCCCGTGCTGTGGATCCTGCTGACCTCGCTCAAGCCGGCCAAGTACGCCATCAGCACGGACTTCGTGAAGGAACCCACCCTCTCGAACTACTCCTACCTGCTGGAGGACAGCCACTTCCTCAGCTGGTTCTGGAACTCCGTGCTCGTCGCCGGCGTCACCACCGTGCTCGGCGTGTTCATCGCCGCCACGACGGGCTACGCCGTCAGCCGCTTCAAGTTCCCGGGCATGAAGCCGCTCATGTGGACCCTGCTCATCACGCAGATGTTCCCCATGGCCATCCTCATCGTCCCGCTCTACAACCTGATGGGCGACCTCGGGCTGCTCAACCAGCCGCTCGGCCTGATCATCACCTACCTCACCATCGCCGTGCCGTTCTGCGCCTGGATGATGAAGGGCTTCTTCGACACCATCCCGGTCGAGATCGACGAATCCGGCCGCGTCGACGGGCTCAACCCCTTCGGCACCTTCTGGCGCCTGATCCTGCCGCTCGCCAAGCCCGGCCTCGCCGTGACCGGCTTCTACGCCTTCATCACCGCCTGGGGCGAGGTCGCGTACGCCTCCGCCTTCATGGTCGGCGAGGAGAACCTCACCCTCGCGGGCGGCCTGCAGACCTTCGTCACGCAGTACACCTCCAACTGGGGCGCCATGAGCGCGGCATCCGTCCTCATCGCGATCCCGGCGGCGGTCTTCTTCCTCTTCGCCCAGCGTCACCTCGTCGCCGGTATGACGGCGGGCGCCACCAAGGGCTGACCACCCGGCGTCCGTCTCCCGTTTTCCGGTACCGGCCCGATCTTCCAAGGACACCATGACCCAGCACCTCGCCGACGCACTCCCCACCCCGACCGGGACCCAGCCCGGCTGGTGGAGAGACGCGGTGATCTACCAGGTCTATCCGCGCAGCTTCGCCGACTCCAACGGGGACGGCATGGGGGACCTCGAAGGCATCCGCAGCCGGCTGCCCTACCTGCGCGACCTGGGTGTCGACGCCGTGTGGCTCAGCCCCTTCTACGCCTCCCCGCAGGCCGACGCCGGCTACGACGTCGCCGACTACCGGGCCATCGACCCCATGTTCGGCACCCTGCACGACGCCGACGCCGTGATCCGCGAAGCGCACGGCCTGGGCCTGCGGATCATCGTCGACCTCGTCCCCAACCACTGCTCCGACCAGCACGAATGGTTCAAGCAGGCGCTCCGCGAAGGCCCGGGGACCCCGCTGCGCGAGCGCTTCCACTTCCGGCCGGGGAAGGGGGAGTCGGGCGAGGAGCCGCCGAACGACTGGGAGTCCATCTTCGGCGGGCCCGCCTGGACCCGGGTCGAGGACGGGGAGTGGTACCTGCACCTGTTCGCCCCGGAGCAGCCCGACTTCAACTGGGAACACCCGGCGGTGCAGGACGAGTTCCGGTCCGTGCTGCGGTTCTGGCTCGACCTGGGCGTGGACGGCTTCCGCATCGACGTCGCCCACGGACTGGTCAAGGCCGCCGGACTGCCCGACCTGGGGCGCGACGAGCAGCTCAAGCTGCTCGGCAACCAGGTGCTGCCCTTCTTCGACCAGGACGGCGTCCACGAGATCTACCGGAAGTGGCGCACCGTCCTCGACGAGTACGCCGGCGACCGCATCGGCGTCGCCGAGGCGTGGGCCCCCAACGTCGAACGCACCGCCCTCTACGTACGCCACGACGAGCTGCACCAGGCGTTCAACTTCCACTACCTGACGACCGGATGGGACGCGGCCGCGCTGCGCGCCACCATCGACGCGTCGCTCGACGCCATGCGGCCCGTGGGCGCCCCGACGACCTGGGTGCTGTCCAACCACGACGTGGTCCGCCACCGGACCCGCTTCGGCAGCCTGGACCGGGCGCGCGCCGCCGCACTGCTGATGCTGGCCCTGCCCGGATCCGCGTACGTCTACCAGGGCGAGGAACTCGGACTGCCCGAGGTCACCGACCTCCCCGACGAGGTGCGCCAGGACCCCTCGTTCTTCAAGGCGAACGGGCAGGACGGGCTGCGCGACGGATGCCGCGTCCCGCTGCCGTGGTCGGGCGGGGAAGCCCCGTACGGCTTCGGGACCGGCGGCAGCTGGCTGCCCCAGCCGGCGGAGTGGGCCGGCCTGAGCGTCGAGGCCCAGACCGGGGACCAGGACTCCACGCTGGAGCTCTACCGCACCGCCCTGCGGATCCGCCGCGAGCACGCCGACCTGGGCGCCGGGGACGCCGTGGAATGGCTGGACGCCCCGGAAGGGGTGCTGATGTTCCGCCGGGGCGGCTTCGTGTGCGCGGCCAACACGACGGCGGACGCGGTGCGGATACCGGGTGCGGGTGCGGGTGCGGGCGTGGGCGTGGTGCTGCTGGCGAGCGGCGAGCTGCCGGAGGCGGACGTCCTGCCCGGTGACACGGCGGTGTGGTGGCAGGGGTGAGTTCCCCGCTGCGGCTGACGGACATCGCCTCGCAGGCCCAGGTCAGCGAGGCGACGGTCAGCCGCGTCCTCAACGGCAAGGCGGGCGTGGCGGCCGGCACCCGGCACCGGGTGCTGGCCGCCATGGACCTGCTCGGCTACGAGCGGCCGGTGAGGCTGAAGCGGCGCAGCAACGGTCTGGTCGGGCTGCTGATCCCCGAACTGACCAACCCCATCTTTCCGGCGTTCGCACAGGTCATCGAACAGGCGCTGGCCGGGCAGGGGTACACGCCGGTGCTGTGCACCCAGACCCCGGGCGGCGCCACGGAGGACGAACTGGTCGAGCAGCTGGAGGAACGGGGGGTCACCGGCATCGTCTTCCTGTCCGGCCTGCACGCGGACTCGTCGGCCGACCCGGCGCGCTACCAGCGGCTCTCGGCGCGCGGGCTGCCGTTCGTACTGATCAACGGCTTCAACGAGGCCATCAGCGCCCCCTTCGTCTCCCCGGACGACCGGGCGGCGGCGGAGATGGCCGTACGGCACCTGGAGGAGCTCGGACACCGGCGCATCGGGCTCGCCATCGGGCCCACGCGGTACGTCCCCTCCGCGCGCAAGGAGCAGGGGTTCCTGGCCGCGCGGCCGGGGGCGGCGGAGGAAGGGCTGGTCCAGCGCACCCTGTTCACCGTCGAGGGCGGCCACGCGGCGGGCGGCGCCCTGCTGGACCGGGGCTGCACGGGTGTGGTCTGCGCCAGCGACATGATGGCCCTCGGCGTCATCCGCGCTGCGAGGGAGCGGGGCCTGCGCGTCCCCGAGGACGTCTCGGTGGTCGGCTTCGACGACTCCCCGCTCATCGCCTTCACGGACCCCCCGCTGACGACGGTCCGCCAGCCGGTCCGCGCGATGGCCACGGCAGCGGTCGGCGCCCTCCTGGAGGCGGTGGCCGGCACCCCGGTCCAGCGCACGGAGTACGTGTTCCAGCCGGAACTGGTGGTCCGGGGGTCGACGGGGATGGTGCGGGGGTAGGGGGCGGGGGCTCGCGGTGGGGGCCCGCTATCTCCCCCTCGAGGGGGTGGGGGCGGGGCGGGGGTTGCCCACCCGCCCCCTCGTCTGCGGGCCGGGGGCCGGGTGGGCGGTATCCCCCTGGACCGGATCAGAGAAGTCTGGGGGTTTCCCGTCAGTCCCATCGTCCTTCCGTGTCGTGCCGGCCTGAAGCTCCTATGGATCGTCAAGTGGTGTGTGGGAGGGGGTTGGCTGTGGTTGGTGGCTGGGTGAGGTGTTTGTAGACCTCGCG
>NZ_JBWKEZ010000012.1:0-156712 GCF_056434525.1 Streptomyces sp. NPDC044002 | reverse complement strand
GCTTCGCAGCCCAGAGCCGGCCTTCGGCCGGGGGCCCTCCGCTCCGCTCCGGGTTTGCTCGCTGCGCTCGCAGGGGGCGAGCTCCGCTCGCCAGGGAACTCGCTCCGCTCGTGAACCGCCTCGCTGCGCTCGGCGGCGGGCGGCTCTGCCGCCCAGAGCCGGCCTTCGGCCGGGGCCCTCCGCTCCGCTCCGGGCCTGCTCGCTCTGCTGGCAGAAGGCTCGCTCCACTCGCAGAGGGCCAGCTCCGCTGGCCAGAGGAACTCGCTCCGCTCGTGAACCGCCTCGCTCCGCTCGGCGGAGGGCGGCTCCGCCGCCCAAAGCCCGCCTTCGGCGAGAGCCCTCCGCTCCGCTGCGGGCATCCTCGCTCCGCTCGGAGCGGGCGAGCTCCGCTCGCCAATGAGCTAGCTCCGCTCCGAGGCAGGCCGCTCTGCAGCCAGCCCCAACCAAAAACCAGCCCCAACCAAAGACCAGGGCCTTCCACTGTCCTCCAGCCAGACCCACTCGGCTCGAAGCTCGCTAGCTCTGCTGAACCAGCCCAGCTCAGTGCCGACCCGTTCCGCGGGCCCGTGCCCAATGCTCAGCCGGTTGCCCTCCGCTCCGCTACGGACAACAAAACGAAAATCCCCCCGCTCCGCTAAAGCAGGGTGCTCCGCTGCGCTCCGGACAATGCAGCGGAGTCGCTTTATTCGCGAGTTACGACGGCGTTTGTTCAGCACTTCGGGAGTCACCTCTTCTGAACTGTGCTCGATGTTCATGAGAACGGACAGCACCCGATTCTGGGCGCCCCGCGAGGACTGCTCGGAGGCTTCTAGGCTGGCCCCGTACCTGGTGAGTGGAGAGAAGGGCGTCAGCGTGTCGGAGAGCGGGCAGGAGGATCTGGCAGAGGTGCAGCGTGCGCACTGGCAGCAGACCTACGGAGAGCATCCCTGGATGTATGGCGAGGAGCCGTCTGCGCCAGCTGTGCACGCAGTTCTGGTGTTCCGGGCCGCGGGTGCGCGCGAGGTGCTGGAGCTGGGCGCCGGCCATGGGCGCGATGCCCTGTACTTTGCCCGCGAGGGATTGTCCGTGCTGGCCACAGACTTCAGCCCGGTGGGGCTGGAGCAGCTGCGCGCGGCCAGTGCCGTGCAACAGGTGGCCGAGCAGGTCACCACGGTCGTCCACGATGCACGCGAGCCGCTTCCCCTTGCCGACGCCTCGGTGGACGCGGTGTTCGCGCACATGCTGCTGTGCATGGCGCTGTCCACCAAAGAGATCCACACCCTGGTCGCGGAAGTCCGCCGTGTGCTCCGGCCGGGTGGCGTTTTCGTCTACACCGTCCGCCACACCGGAGACGCGCACTACCGAGCCGGTACCAACCACGGGGATGACATCTGGGAGCACGGAGGTTTCGCTGTCCACTTCTTCCCCCGCGACCTGGTCGACGCCCTGGCAGAGGGCTGGCGCCTTGAGGAGGTCCACCCCTTCGAAGAGGGCGGCCTGCCGCGAAGGCTGTGGCGCATCACCCAGACCGTGCCGGAGTAAACCCGATTCCTAGAGTGGGGTGCTGTCGCATCTCGTGAATATTCCCGCCCCACGGTGACGGCCAGGTGCCCAATGCCAGTTGCCCAAGAGCTGACCATTGCCTTGGGCTCCCCCACACTCCCACTCAAGTACCCCTAGCCACGGACTCAGGCCTCCTGTTCATGTTCGTTCCGCCTGTTCGATGGGTTGCTGATGTGGACAGAGTGTGAAGGGTTGCTGTCGCTCAGAACGCTCCTTCCTGACCAATGCCGACGGAGGAGCACCCCTGGACCGCTGGAGGGGTGGTCGAACCTGAGGTCGGTGTTAACGCCGTTAATGGGTCGATGGGGTGCTGATTCAAAGTGATGTCGGGATAGAGATAGGAATCAGTCAGATTCTGCGTGGTTATGGACACCGTGTCCGGAGGCCGTCGGTTCTGTGGCCGAGGTGCCGCAGCGTCAGGAAGTTGTGTCTGCGCACGGGTTGGAGACGGCGTTGAGTGCGCGCAGCGCGGCAGGGGACGGCCTATAGAGGGTACGGATATGCGTTGCCGCAGGTCAGAGGGGGTGCGCGGGGAAAGTTATGTCCCCTCAGAAGGGACATAACTCGGGGGATGTGTCGCTGGTAGGGGGACAGAACTCCTGCAAAACGTCAGCGAGACTGACGCTTTTTGGGCCAAAACGTCGGGGATACTGACGTTCCTGCGGAGATGTGTCGCCGAACTGCGCGAGGGCGGGGAGGCGTTGGGTGTGGGGGTCCGAGAGGGGCCGGAGAGGGGCCTTGGCCGAGATGTGTCCCTCCTGGGGGGACACAAGACACGCCGAACGTCAACGAGCGTGACATTAGTGTCACCCTTGTTGACATACTCTCTCTCCAGATCAACGAAGTGGAGAGCATCCTCGTGTCATCAGAAGCACAGCGCCGCCGGCCGAGTCCGTCGCGCGCGCCGCGTCCTGATCTCCCCGTTGATGACGCGATCTCGGCGTGGAGTCAGCCTCTGGCTCCGGTCAAGGATCTGGACAGCCTGGCGAAGCGGTACCCCAGCCGGAAGCTCACGCTGGACGGTGAGCGCAAGCCGCTGGAGTTCTACGGGACGCAGAGTCAGCCAAATGCGTTCTCGATGGACAGCCTCGAGTTCTTCCTGGTGATTGCCCAGTACTTCAGGGAAGCCTTGCCCTTGAGGCTCATCCTGCTGCTGATCGCGTGCCAGCGGGCGGGAGGGCGGATTCCACTTACGCAGGAGGAGATGGCTACGATCCTCGACGTCAGTCGGACAAAGACCTCGGAGGCGCTGCACACCGTCATGTCTCATGGGATCGTCTTCAAGGTGCGGCGGGGTGTGTACCAGTTCAACCCGCCCTACAGTTACCGGGTGGCCGAGTTCATCCCGGGGACGGAGACGGCGGGTGAGTTCGTGAAGGTGGAGCAGCACAGCACCATCTCGCAGATTCGCAGCGACACGAGCCTGCCGGACCTGGTGCGGTTCCCGTCGCTGGACCACATGCGGCAGGCAATCGAGGAACTGCGGGCCGAACGGTCCAAAGAGCGCGCTGCGCGCCGGCTCAGCCGGGCGCAGCGCAAGGAAGAAGGGACAGCTCAGTGAGCACCTTGCGATTCGCTGCGGTCAACGCCGATGGGCTTCTCTCCGACCTGGACCTTCCGCCTGCCGCGTACCGTGTGCTGCTGAAGCTGCGTTCGCTGAGTGAGCCCGGCGGGCGGATCCTCATCGACCAGGCCACCATCGGGGGGCTGCTGGAGCTGAGCAGGCCGAGCGTCAATGCCGCCCTGCGCAGCCTGGAGCTGGCCAAGCTCGTGCGGAAGGTCAGGAACGGGGTCTACCAGATCAATCCGATGCTGGCCGGCTACAACTCGTTCGAGGACGCCGTCGCGGCGGTGAACGACATGGCCGCCGACGAGCGGCTGGACGCGCGCGGGTACGTGGCCAGCTACCACCAGGCGGTGGCGGAGTACCAGGACCAGTTGGCGGAGCAGCGGAAGAAGCGTGCGGCTCAGGCCGCCGCGAAGAAGGCCGCGGAGTCGAAGCGGCGGAGGACGCTGCACGCTGTTGGGTGACATGCTTGAGAAGGGGCCCGTAGAGGGCTTCTGAGGGTGTTTCAAGAGCCTTTGAGGGCCCCGGGGTATCCCGGGGCCCTCAAAGGGTTTCAGGGGCCTGGGCGGGCTCCTGTGGCTTTGGGTGGGTGGGGCTCAGTCGGTGCCCAGTTCGGTGTTGGCGCGGTCCGTGATCAGGGTCAGTACGCGGCCGGCCACCGCCAGGTCCTCGGCGGCGATCCCGGCGTACAGGCGGGCGGAGACCTCGGCCGTCGCGGCGGCGGTGGTCTCGTACAGGTCGCGGCCGGTGCCGGTGAGGCGCAGGAGGGAGTCCTCCCGGGCCAGGAGCCCTGCGGTGAGCAGTTCCTCGATGACGGCCTGGACGAGCGTCTCGGTGGTCTTGAGGGAGTTCTGGATCTCGGCGACCAGTTCGCCGCGCGGAACGGAGCCGCCCGCGACGGTGACGGCCCGGAGCGTGACGCTCTGGTGGAACGTGATGCCGTGGCGGTCCAGGACGCCTTCGGCGAGGGCGCGGGCGGCGTGGTGGGCGAGGGCTATGACGCGGGAGTTGAGGGTGGGGGCGGTGGTGGTCATGACTGCTCCTTCTCGTTCTCGTTCTCGGTCGTCCGGTCAAGAGGTGCTGGGTCGAGGGGTGCGTCGAGCAGGGTGACCAGTTCGCGGGTGAACCGGGACGTGCGGGGGCTGTCCTGGCCGCCGAGTGGTTCGAGGAGTTGGTCCAGGAGGCCCTGGACCGCCTTGACGGCGTGCTTCGTGACGTCGTGGCCCTGCTCGGTGAGCGACAGCTGGATGGCGCGCGGGTCGTCGGGGTCCCGGGTGCGGGCGATCAGGCCGGAGGTCTCCAGGGCTCGGGCGAGCTTGGAGACGTAGAGCGGTTCGAGGCCGGTGTGGTCGGCGAGCTGGCGCTGGTTGGGGCGTGTTCCGGAGCGGGACATGCCGTACAGCGAGGCCATCAGGGAGTACTGCGCGTGCGTCATGCCCAGCGGTGCGACCGCCCGGTCGACGGCCACCCGCCACTTCATCGACAGGCGCCAGACCAGGAAGCCGGCCGTGGCGTTCTCGGGTGCTGTGCTCATGGGGAATACCGTACATGGCTATTATGTACATGGCTAGTATGTGGGGTGGTGAGGGGTGGGGGGAGGGGGCGGTTCTCGTCAGAAGGCGAAGTCGACGTAGTCGATGTCCGTGAACTCGACGAGGAGGGACGTCGCGCGGGCGCCGTTGTCCTTGAAGTAGATCTCCTGGAGGGCCTCGGCCGTGATGTGGCGGAGCTGGGCTTCGGTGGCTCCGGTCTCCTGGGCCGCGAAGAGGCGCTGTGCGTACTCCGGGGGGAGGTGCTGGGTGATGCGGCGCATGCGGCCGTCGTCGGTGGTGCCGGGGGCGGCAGTGAAGCCGAAGCGGGCGCGGGTCTCGATGACGAGTCCGGTGGTGCGGGCGGCCTGTTCGCGGGCGCGCTTGCGGACCAGGGGCTGCCAGCGGCGGCGTACTTCGGCTTCCAGGCGGGCGGCGAGGGCCGGCTTGGGCTGCTTGATCTCGTTCTTCACGTAGCGCTCGACCGTGCGCTGGGAGATGCCCAGGGTGGCCGCCACGGCCTTCGTGGTCTTGAGCTGCTTCAGGAGGAAGCGCATCTGGGCGCCCGCGGACTTCGGGATGGGGCGGGTGAAGTGGAGTTCGTCGGCCTTGGTGAGGCCGTCTGAGATGTCGGACATCGGTTACTCGCCGTCTGCTGCCGCGTCGTGGCCCTTGATGTGGCGGGCCGGGTTGAGGTGTTGGTCGAGGAGCTGCACGGCCCAGAGCAGGGGCTGGGTGCCCTCGTGCTTGACCATGCCGGGGCTGACGCCGAGGCGGAAGCCGCCCGGGAGGGGCTTGCCCTCGGGGGTGTGGGGGAGGAAGTCCAGCGGGCCGGGGCCGTCGGAGAGGTAGACCGCGCAGTCGGAGAGCACCGCGATCGGGTGCAGGCCGGCCTCGGTGGCGAGCTTGCGCATCTTGCGGTGCATGTTGACGCGGGCCGTGGAGATCACGGCGGCGCGGATGTCGGGGCGCCAGGTGGGGCGTTCCAGGGCGGGCCAGGCTTCGCCGGGGCGGTAGGCGGCACCCTGGGGGCGCTCGCGGAGCTTGCCGATGCCGCCCTTGACCGTCGACTTGATGGCGGAGAGGACCGCCGTCGAGGTGTGGGGGGCGTTCTCCTTGTAGGTCGTCATGGCCGTGAGGAACTCGGACTCGGTGAGGGACGGGCTGACGCCGAGGTCGGCCATGGTCGCCATGTAGGCGTCGCGGAGACGGGTGTACCAGGCGTCGAGGTAGGGGCCGTTGTCCGGGCGGGTCCAGGCCTCGGCGGGGCGGACCTCGTGGCCGAGCTCCTGGGCGTAGGCGAGGGTCGGGGTCGCGTACCAGGCGGGGCCGGTGGGGGGCTTGCCGTGGGGGGTGAAGGGGCTCGGGAGGCGGGGGTCGAGGGTGAGGGAGGAGAGGTCGGCGAGCCAGCAGCCGGGGAGCTTGGGGTCGAAGCGGGGGGCCGTCGTGTGCACAGCGGGGCCGATGCCGACGGTGAGGCGGTTCGCGGCCGCGGCGAAGGCCATGTTCACGTCGATGCCGACGGCGTGGGTGCGGGCGCACTCGGCGTCGGTGAGGAGCTCCGGGTCGCGGATCCAGTCGTACGCCTCCTCGTCGAGGACCTCGTCCGGGGTCCGCTGGTGGGCGCGGGGGTAGAGGGCGGCGACGACCGGGTGCTCGTCGGGGGCCTCCGGCGGGGCCGGGTCGACGGGGCGGGTGAGGGAGCCGGGGACGGGGGCGGACTCCCAGGTGCCGGTCTGGGGGTTGCGGGCGGCGCGGGTCGGCGGGCGCAGGGCCGTCATGAGCTCCAGGCCGGTGACGGCGGTGGAGCCGCGCGGGGTGAGGACGCGGGCGGCGTAGGTGGTGAGCAGCTCGGCGAGCTCGGGGGCGGGGAGGTCCGCGGTGTCCTCGCCCCAGGCGCGGGGGTCGAGGGCGCCCCAGGGGAGGACGGCGAGCTGGACGCACTGGCGGCCGGTGGTGGGGGAGGCCGGGCGGTAGATGCGGGGCCAGGGGCCGAAGCCGCGGCGGGTGAGCTGCCACTTGGCCTTGGTGAGCTGCTTGATGACGGGGTGGTTGTCCGGGAGGCGCAGGGCGCGGCGGTCTTCGAGGGCGAGGGGGAGGCCGAACTGCTCGGCGGCGGGGGCGGTGAGGACGAGGAGGGGGTCGCCGTCACGGCCGTTGTGGTGGAGGCGGGGGGCGCGGAGGTCGGCGTCGGGGCCGAGGGCCCAGGCGACGAGGGCGGGGAGGTCGGAGGTCGGGTGGGGGAGGAGGAGGCCGCCGGCGGCGTGGGCCTGGCCGGTGCCGTCGAGGACGGCGAGGGGGCCGTGGCCTTCCAGGGGGGCGGGAGCGGGGGTGGGGCGTCGGGGCGGGCGGCGGGGGGTGGTGGGGGGTTGGGCGGGTACGGCGTTAACGGCGTTAACGGTGGGGGAGGGTGTGGGTGCCGGGGTGGGTGCGGGTGCCGGGGTGGGTGCGGGGGCCGGTTCCGCGTTAACGGCGTTAACGGTCGGGGCCGCGGCAGGTGCGGTGGGGGGTTCGGTGTTAACGGCGTTAATGCCGGCGGCGGGGGCCGGGTGGAGGGCGGCGAGGCCTTCGAGGAGGCGGGCGTACGCGGCGCGCTTGGGGGGGCGGGGGGCGGTGCGGCCGGTTTCCCAGGAGGTGACGGTCTCGCGGCGGACGGAGAGGGCCTTGGCGATCTGGTCCTGGCTCAGGCCGGCGGCCTCGCGCAGGCGCTTGCGCTCGTCGGGGTGGGGGAGCCCGTCCTGGGCTGCCGCTTCTTCGAGCAGGGCGTCGACCGCTGCGAAGAGGGTGGTCTGTTCGTTCGTCTCGCTCATCGGTACTACCTCCAGGAGCACCATATGTGAATCGCACGCTTGAACGCACATGAAACGCACGTGGGGGCGTTAACGGCGTTAACGCCGTCAGCGCCCCCGGCGTGGGTGCGGCAGCTCAGATGCGCTGCATGAGGAGTTCCGTGACGGCTTTCAGGTCGTCCGGGGTGAGGTGGGCGGTGAGGGCGTCCGCGATGGTCTCCGGGGAGTTCGTGGAGATCGTGATGCGGGGGGTGGCGGCGGTGGGGGCAGCGGGGGCGGGCTTCGGGGCGTTAACGGCGTTAACGCCGTTAACGGTCGGGGGCGTCGGGCGGGTGCGCTGGCGCGGGGGGTTAACGGCGTTAATGGTCTCGGCGGCGGCGGCCGTCTGTTCCTCCTGGGGGAGGCGGCCGATGCGGCGGGCCGGCTCGACCTTCAGCTCGCCCGTCTCCACCTTCTCCTGGAGGTCGGGCGTCAGGTTGAGGAGGGTCAGGCGCTGCGAGACCCAGGCCGGCGTCTTGCCGATCCGCTTGGCGACCTGGGCCTGGGAGCCGTGGACGTCGACCAGTTCCTGAAGGGCGCGGGCCTGGTCCATGGGGGCCACGTCGACCCGGTGGACGTTGGCGATGAGCGCCGATTCGAGGATGTCGGCGGCCGAGGCGGACAGGGCGTCGTTGACGTGGATGTGCATCGTCTTGAGCCCGGCCAGCTGGGCGGCGGCGAGGCGTCGGTTGCCGTCGATGACCACGTACGGGGCGCGGCCCAGGCCATCGGTCTGGCCCGGGTGGGCCTCCATGAAGGCCAGCCGGGTCGCGACCGCGAGGGGCTGGAGCTGGCCGCGTACGGTCAGGGACTGGGCCAGCTCGTCGAGGTCGGTGAGGTCCTCGCGGAGGTTGAACGGGTTGTGGGCGAGGGCCTCGATGGGAACCTCGGAGGGCGGGACGACGCCGGAGGTGGGGGCGCCCGTGGCCTCGGCGATGGCGGCGCGGCGGGAGCTGACGCCGACGGGCTGGGCCCGTGCGAAGGAAGCCGAGACGCCGAGCTTGTCTGCCTTGCTGCTCATGAGATCTCCCGGGCGAGGGCGCGCAGGGCGACTGCCTGGTCGCCGTTGGGGGCGTAGACGAAGAGGGGCTGCTTGAGGCGGACGGACTCGCGCTGTTCCTTGAGGTCGGGGACGATCGCCACGACCCGGGGATCCTTTATGTCCATCCAGGCCTGGAGGGAGGAGGTCGCGATGTAGCCGCGGCGGCCGTCGTAGAGGTTCACGACGAGGCCGAGGTAGTCGATGTCGAGGCTGAGGTCGTCCCGCAGGTCGTTGATCTGGGAGGTGAGGAGGTCGTAGGCGTCCGCCGAGGAGTCCTCCGCCTGGACGACGATCAGCGCGCCGGAGGCGCCCGGCTGTTCGGTGTCGCGGCGGCGGCCGTAGTAGATCGCCGCGTCCATGCTCAGGCCGAGGCTGGGCGGGCAGTCGATGAGGATGACGTCGTAGTCGGACTCGACGGGGGCGAGGGCGCGTTCGAGGGCGGCCTCGCGGGCGCGGACGGTGGAGAGGCGGACGTCGAGGAGGAAGGCGTCCGTGCAGGCAGGCAGGAGGTGGAGGCGGTCACCGAACCGGTCGTGCTCGATGGGGGCGATGAGGTCCTGGAGGGGGCCCTTGGCCTCGCCGGCCATGTGGCAGGTGAGGCTGTCGCCGCCGATGGGGAGGGGCTGCTGGCCGAGCTGCTTGGTGAGGTGGCCCTGCGGGTCGAAGTCGACGAGCAGGACGCGCATGCCGAGGCCCGGGAGGTCTTCGAGGTCGAGGGCGGAGGCAGCCGGGTGTCCGGCGTCCGCTTCCTCGGGGGTGGTGCGGCGGGCCAGTTGGCGGGCGACGCGGACCGGGTGGAGGCTGGCCGGGTCTTCGGCGAGGGCCTCGGCGGTGCCGGCGGTGATGGCCGTCTTGCCGACTCCGCCCTTCTGGTTGCACACGACGATGCGGCGGACGACGGACGGCCGCTTCACCGTGGGGGCCGGGTTCAGCTCCAGCCAGAGGTGCACCGCCTGGGCGAGCCCCTGGATGAGGGAGACGCCGCGGTCCTTGGAGTCGGTGCGGAAGGACTCCCACTGGCCGGCGGGCAGCCAGGTGGAGAACGACTCGGCGCCGGAGGTGTCGACGGGGGAGGGGGCGGATGCGAGGGCGCTCCAGTGTGCGATGCCCTGGTGGACGGCGTCCTGGATGTCGACCCGCAGTTGGGCGGTGCGGATCTTCAACTCCTGGCGGAGCCACGGGGGGAGCTTGGAGACGACCTTCTCTCGGTCGTTCTGGGACGAGGGCGAAGTCATGAGAGGGACTTTACTAACGTTCTTGGGTGCGTGTGGGCGCCACGCTTGGGTTTTGCTAACGAAATAGGTGTCGGGGTGCCCGGGAACGCGGCAGGGCGGCCTCGCACCCGCCGTAGCGAGCACCCCCGTGGTTCACCACGGTGTGTGCGAGGCCGCCCTGGACGCTCCGTCAGCCGACCGGTACGGGTGCCTGCGGGGCGGGCAGGCCGAGTTCGGCGCGGCAGGCGGCGGAGCCCGCCGGATCGAAGAGGCCGATGCGGGGGGCGGGCACGATGCCGGGCAGGAGGTAGTTCCACAGGTCGACGACCCGGGCGTGCAGGTCCTCGCGGTCGGCACGGACGTGCGAGGTCACCTGGACGCCGGTGAACGAGCCGACGAGGAAGGTCGAGAGGTCCTGCACGTCGAGCGAGGGCATGACGTCGCCGCGTTCCTGGGCCGGCGTCAGACAGCTGCGACAGGTCTCGATCCAGGCGTTGTACGGGGACGGGTCCGGGCTGGTGAACGAGCCGAACTCGATGACCAGGCGGATGCCGGCGCGGATGCGGGCGTTGGTGCGCAGCCCGAACGCCATCTGGTGGGTGAGGTCGATGACGGTCTGGAGGCCCGGGTCCTCCAGGGCCGGGACGTCCTTGGACACCTGGAACTGCTCGTCGATCAGGGTGCGGGCGAGGGCTTCCTTGGAGGGGAAGTGGAAGTAGAGGGCGCCCTTGGTGACTCCGGCTCGTTTGACGACGTCGCTGAGGCTGGTGCCGCCGAAGCCCGCGCGGTCGAAGGCGACGGCCGCGCCGTCGAGGATCGCCTGCCGGGTGATCTCGGCCCGTTCCTGCCTGACCCTCGCCACGTGTGCTCCTGATTGCCGGTTACGTCCGATGTGGGGAAGGTCAATCTAGTGGGGGCCGACGAAAGAAAACCAGTCGACCAGTACTTTTAAGGGGCTTGGGGGGTGGGGGTTTGGGGTCGGTTGGGGCGGTTTGGGTTGTTACTTTTTGCTGGAGGGGGCGGGGGAGGGGGCGTTAACGGCGTTAACGCCGTTAACGGGGGCGGGGGAGGAGGGGCAGGGGGAGGGTGGCCGTGGTGCGGCCCTGTTTCAGGAGCCAGGTCAGGGCGCGGGGTTGGTTCAGGAGGGTGTTGCGCAGGCGGAGGCCGAGGGTGGTGGCGGGGGCGAGGAAGGGGCCGGTGCGGTTGCCGCCCCGCTGGCAGGCCCGGGCGTAGGGGCGGACGAGGGACTCGTAGCGCCGGAAGGCGGACCGGGGGTCTTCGGGGGTGCGGGCCAGTTCGGCCGCCAGGACGTACGCGGCGACGACGGCGGTGCCGGTGCCCATGCCGCCGATCGTCGCGCCGCAGGCGGCGTCCCCCAGGAGGGCCGTCCGGCCGGTGGACCAGGTGCCGACGTCGGCGCGGCTGATCGAGTCGAAGTACAGGTCGTCGGCGGCCGTGAGGGAGTCGAGGAGCGGGCCCACCCGCCAGGGCAGGCCCGCGAAGGCGCGGGTGATGAGTGCCTTGTGGGCGGCCGGGTCGTTCCGGTCGTACGGCAGCGCGGGCGAGGCGAAGAGGAAGAAGGCGCCCGCCCGGCCGGGAGCGGTGGGTGGGGCGGCGACGGAGGCGAGGCGGCCGGGGGCGTTGAAGCCCACGGAGCCGGGGCCGGTGGGGTGCGGGTCGCCCGGCAGGCTCCAGGTGGCGGCGTAGTAGCCGAGGTGGGAGACGTACCGCTCCTCGGGGCCGAAGGCCAGCCGGCGGACGGTGGAGTGCAGGCCGTCGGCGCCGATGACGATGTCGAAGGTGCGGGGCGGGGCGTGGCGGAAGGTGACGTCCACTCCGGCCGGGGTCTCGGTGAGGGAGGTGACCGTGTCGCCGAAGACGTACTCGGTGGAGGCGCGGGAGGCCTCGCGGAGGATCCGGGAGAGGTCGCCGTGCAGGACCTCCACGTCGCCGCCCGCGAAGGCGGCCGGGAGGTGGAGGAGTTCCCGGTCGTCGGCGTCCACGAACGTCATCGGGGTGCCGCCGGTCCGGACGCGGCGGAGCTCGTCGAGGATCCCCATGCGGTCGAGGACGTGGAGGTGGGTCTCGCCGCGGAAGTCGACGGCCCGGCCCCCGGGGCGCGGGGCCGGGGCGATCTCGACGACGGTGGGGTGGAAGCCGTGGCGGGCGAGCCAGTGTGCGAGGGCCGGGCCGGCGATGCTCGCTCCGGAGATCAGGACGGTTTTGGGGGTGGGCATGGTGGGTTGGCCCTTCGGGAGTGTGGGGATGGGTTTTACTGCGTCCAGTGGATGCTGTTTCTTGTGTGTACGGTAGACGCGGTTTTGGCGCGAGGGCAAGGGGATCCGGTGGCGGACGGGCAGTGGGCTGCGGCGGTGCGGTTGTTGTGGGGGCCGCCGGTGACTCCGGCGCGGGGGCCGCGGCGCGGGCTGACCCTGGAGCAGATCGCGTCGGCCGGCGTGGGGATCGCCGACGGCGAGGGGCTCGGCGGGGTGTCCATGCAGCGGGTGGCCGGGGAGCTGGGGGTCACCAAGATGGCGCTCTACCGCTACGTGCCGGGGAAGGCGGAGGTCGTCGCGCTGATGGCGGAGGCCGCCATGCCGGATCCGGCCGGGGCACTGGACGCCGCGTTGGCGGGGGCCGGGGACGGCTGGCGGGAGCGGCTCGGGGTGTGGGCACGGGAGCTGCTGGCCGGGTTCCGGGCACATCCGTGGCTGCTGGACGCGACGGTGGGGGCGCGGGCGATGGGGCCGCGGGAGGTCGGGTGGCTGGAGCGGGCGCTGGCCGCGCTGGAGGGCTGCGGGCTGACCGGGGCCGAGGCGATGGACGCCGTGGTGCTGGTGGCCGGACACGTGCGGGGGATCGCCGAGCAGGAACGGGCGACGGCCGGCGCCGGGGGCCCGGACGAGGAACTCGGGGCCGTGCTCGCGGAGGTCGTGGGGACGAGGGGAGAGGAGTATCCGGCGCTCGCCGGAGCGCTGGCCTCCGTCGCCGCGCACGGGGGGCAGGACCAGGCCCTGGAATTCGGGCTGGAGCGGATCCTCGACGGGATCGGGCTGTTCGTGGAGCGGCGGGCGACCTCCTGAAGTCGGACGCCCTCTGGTTCCGGGGGGTGGGGGCCGGGGCAGGACTGGGCCGTGGCGGGTGGTGTGCTGGGCGCCGTGGCGGTGGTCGTGCTCGCGTGCGGGGCCGGCGGGGCGCTGGCCCGCAAGGCCGGGCAGCCGGCGGTGGTCGGCGAGATCGCCGTGGGGATCCTGCTCGGGCCCACGTTCCTGGGGTGGGTGTGGCCGGAGGGGCAGCGGTGGCTGCTGCCGGGTGAGGTGGTCCCGCATCTGGCGGAGCTGGGGAACCTCGGGCTCGTCGTCTTCATGTTCCTGGTGGGGCTGGAGCTCGACGTGGGGATGCTGCGGGGGCTGCGGCGGGCCGTGGTGGCGGTGAGTCAGGCGAGCGTGTGGGTACCGCTGGGGCTCGGGGGGCTGCTGGCGCTCGGGCTGTACGGAACCTTCGCGCCGGAGGGCGTGGGGCGGGCGGAGTTCGTGTTGTTCGTGGCGGTGGCCCTGAGCGTCACCGCCTTTCCCGTACTGGCGCGGATCCTCACCGAACAGGGGCTGTACGGGACGCCCGTGGGGGCGCTGGCCATGGCCTGCGCGGCGGTGGTGGACGTGGTCGCCTGGTGTCTGCTGGCGGTGGTGGTGGCCGTCGCCGGGGGCGGGGGTGGTGGCGCTGTTCGGCGGGGTCTGCCTGGCCGCGTACGCGACGGAGGCGCTGGGGGTGCACGCGCTGTTCGGGGCGTTCGTCTTTGGCGCGGTGGTGCCGAGGGGGGTGAAGGCGGTGGAGTCGGCGGCGCGGCGGATGCGGGAGTTCGCGGTGCCGGTGCTGCTGCCGCTGTTCTTCGTGGGGAGCGGGCTGCGGACCGACGTGGGGGCGCTGCGGGGCGGCGGGGCCTGGTGGTGGGCGGCGGGGGTGCTGGGGCTGGCCGTCGTGGCGAAGTGGGGCGCGGGGACGGCGGCGGCGCTGGCGGTGGGGGTGCGGCGGAAGGACGCCGTGCTGCTGGGGGCGCTGATGAACTGCCGGGGGGTGACGGAGCTGGTGGTGCTGAACGTGGGGCTCGGGCTGGGGGTGATCGGGGTGGAGCTGTTCACCGTATTGGTGCTGATGGCCCTGGTGACGACCGCCGCGACGGGGCCGGTGGTGCGGGCTCTGGGGGCATGGGGGGCGGGTGTGGGGCGTTGACGGCGTTGACCGCGTTAACGGCGTTAATGCCGGCGGACGGTGGCGGTGGCTGGTCCGGGGTGCGGGGTGGGCGTTAACGCCGTTAACGCCGTTAACAGCGGTGGGGCGGACTGCGGGTGCGGGCGCCGTTGGCGGGGCCCTTGGCGGCCGGGGTGTGAGCCGTTGGTGTTAACGGCGTTAACGGTGGGGGGCGGCTCCGCCGGGAGTCCGGTCCGGCTCCGGCGCGGGCGTCGACTGTGGCCCAGGATCTCGTACCCCCTGGATGTGGGGCGACCCGCGGATGCGCGGCGATTGCGGTGTGGAGCCCCTCATGGTCAAGCAGGAGCGTGCGGCACGCACGCGGGAATCTCTCGTGCTCGCCGCGGCGGAGGTGTTCGCCGCGGAGGGCTTCGCCGCAGCGTCGATCGCCGCGATCAGCGAGCGGGCCGGAGTGACCTCCGGCGCGGTGCAGTTCCACTTCGACGGCAAGCCCGCCCTCGCCCGCGCCGTGGAGGCCCGGGCCGCGCGGGCGCTGCGGCGGATCGCCGAAGCGGAAGGCGAACCGGAGCGGGCCGGCGCCCCCTTGAAGGTACTCGTCGACGCGACGTACGCGCTGCTGGAACTGCTGGCGGCGGACGTCGTCGTGCGGGCCGGGTTCGCGCTCGGCGCCGACGCCGCGCACCAGAGCCTGGTGGATCTGCGCGGGCAGTGCCGGGTGTGGGCGGAGGAACTGATGGCCAGCGCCGACCGGGCCGGGCTCCTCGCCGACGGCCTGGCCCCGCAGGACGCGGCACGGGTGGTGGTGGCCTTCACGGCCGGGCTGAAGGCGCTGGGGGCCGTGGAACCGGAGTGGACCCCCCGTCAGGCGCTGGGCCGGATCTGGACGGTGGTGCTGCCGGGGCTCTCGCCGGACGGGACGGCGACCACGGAGCAAGAAACAGACTGAATGGTTTGATTTTAGGGCCCTGATGGGTGTTATATGACCCCTGTTATGAGGCGGCTGAAGGGCTCCAAGCTGTCGTGGGTGAGGGAGTTGCTCTCAAAAACCCAGGTCAGAGGGGATTTCTGGGTGGCGCCGAGATTTCGCCAGGCCGAGGACTGCTCGGACGGGGACGCATTGACAAACCGTCCGTCCTGTTTTCTACTGGCTACTGCGACCTCATCCAAAGGACAGGGGAGTACGACGTGGACATCGATGTACTGGGCGCACTCGCCGTGCGGGAGAACGGGATCTCCATCACGCCCACCGCCCCCAAGCCCCGGCAGGTCCTGGCGCTCCTGGCCCTCCACGCCGATCAGGTCGTGCCGGTGTCGGCGCTGATCGAGGAGCTGTGGGGGTCCGTGCCGCCCCGCAGCGCGCGCACCACCCTGCAGACGTACGTACTCCAGCTGCGCGCGCTCATCGCGACCGCCCTGGAGGGGAACGGCGACGAGGACCGCACGGCGAAGGACGTCCTCGTGACGCTGCCCGGCGGCTACCTGCTGAACAGCGACCGCGGCACCAGTGACGTCCGCGAGTTCGACCGCCTGGCCGGGATGGGCTACCGGGCGATGGACGCGGGCGACTACCCCGTCGCCGCGCAGCGGCTGCGCGAGGCGCTCGCCCTGTGGTCCGGGCCCGCATTCGCCGACGTACAGGGCGGGGTGCAGCTGGACATGGAGACGCGCCGCCTGGAGGAGACCCGGCTGTGCGCGCTGGACCAGCGCATCGAGGCCGACCTGAAGCTGGGCCGCCACCGCGAGCTGCTGGCGGAGCTGACGGTGCTGGTGAGCCGGTACCGCACCCACGAGAACCTGCACGGGCAGTTCATGCTCGCCCTGCACCGCTCGGGCCGGCGCGGCGAGGCGCTCGACGTGTTCCAGCGGCTGCGCGCCACGCTCGTACGGGACCTCGGGCTGGAGCCGTCCACCGCGTTGCGCAGGCTCCAGCGGTCGATCCTGATGGCGGGTCCGGAGGGCGTGGGCAAGCCGGCGGTGGTGGCCGGGGCGGGCACCGGGGCGGCTGTGCGGGCCGAGCGGCTCGTACGGGCCTGACCCGCGGGCGGCCGGCGCCGGGCGGGCCGGCCGGCGGTAGGTGCAGGGACGGAGCGGGGCGAAAGGGAGACGGAGCGGTGCAGGAGAGGTCGGAGCGGACCCGCAGGCGGTTGGTCTTCGCCGGGGCCGAGTTGTTCCACCGCAACGGGTACGCCAACGCCACACTCGGTGAGATCGCCGGTGCGGCGGGGGTCACGAAGGGGGCGTTGTACTTTCACTTCGCCTCGAAGGACGAGCTGGCGGACGCGGTGCAGCAGCGCGGCTGCGGTCTGCTGCACGAGGCGGTCCGGGGACTGAGGGAGGGCGGAGCCTCGCCCTTGCAGGCGCTGATCGACACGACGCACTGGCTGGCGCGGACGCTGCACGAGGATCCGGCGATCCCGGCAAGCTTCCGGATCACCAAGGAGTGCGCCGGGCACCAGCCGGCCTCGGTCGACTTCCACGGGGCGTGGCTGTCGGCGGTGTGCGAGTTGCTGCGGATGGCGCGGGACGTGGGAGAACTGCCGCTGGACCGGCCGGCCGTCGGGGTGCCCGACGGTGCGGAGGACGCCGGTTCGGCCGCCGACCGGTGGGAGAGCGCCGAGGCGTTGGTGGCGGCGGCCGTCTGCGGGATCGAGGTGCTGGCCGGGACGGGGCTGTCGTACGAGGAGCTCCAGCGGAAGGTGGCGGCCCTGTGGGGGCTGCTGCTGCCGAGCCTGGTGGGCGTGGAGCGGGTGGGGGAGTACCGGATCGCTGCCGATACCGCTGCCGCTCGGGAGCCGGGTGGGGAGCGGAGGTACGAGTTCCTCGGGAGTGCGGTCTAGGCCGTGTCCGGGGCGTTCCCCCTCCGGGGAGGGTCCGGGGCGGGCACGGTCCGCCGGATACCCCGGGGTCTCCCGGTCCGTCGTGCCGTGCCCCCGCCGGAGAGCGGACTGGCCTGCGGACCGGCCGGCGGACCGGTGTGGGTGGCCGGGTTGCGGTTGTGGTGTGGGGAGTGGCGGGCCGGGGTTTCCGGCGTCATCGAGGTGCATCGACGAACTGCGGAGGGGGAGACCATGAGGATCCGGATTCTGGGACCGTTCAGTGCAGAGGTCGACGGGGAGTCGATCATGCCGTCGGCGGGCAAGCCGCGGCAGATCCTGGCCCTGCTCGCGCTGTATCCCGGGCGCGTGGTGCCGGTGCCCACGCTCATGGAGGAGATCTGGGGCCAGGACCTGCCCAACAGCGCGCTGACCACCCTGCAGACCTACATCCTCCAGCTCCGCCGCAGGCTGGGAACGGCCATGGGGCCGGGCCGGCCCGGGGCGGCCAAGGACGTCCTCACGACCCGGCACGGCGGGTACCTGCTGCAGGTGCCGCAGGAGGCCGTCGACGTCCACGCGTACGAGGACCTCGTCGCGCGGGGCCTCGCCGCCTTCGAGGGCGGTGACGACGAGGGTGCCGCCGCCCGGCTGCGGGCGGGGCTCGCGCAGTGGCAGGGGCCCGCGCTGGTCGACGTACGGGTGGGGCCGGTGCTGGCGATCGAGGTCATGCGGCTGGAGGAGAGCCGGCTGGTCGCGGTGGAGCGGCGGATCGACGTCGACCTGCGGCTCGGGCGGCACACCGAACTCCTCGCCGAGCTCACCGAGCTGACGGCACGCCACGCGCAGCACGAGGGGCTGCACTCCCAGCTGATGGTGGCGCTGTACCGGTCCGGGCGGCAGGGCGCCGCGCTGGACGCGTACCGGCGGCTGCGCGGCAGGCTCATCGGGGAGCTGGGCGTGGAGCCGTCGCCCCAGCTGCAGCGGCTGCACCAGGCGATGCTGACGGTCGACCCGGCCCTCGACGTGGTGGCCGGACCCCGGCGGGGCTCCACCTTCGATCTCTATGCCGCTTGATCTGAAGCATGGTTGAGGTATGAGGATGGTGCGCATGGACAACGACACCACGCCGCGCGCGGCGGACCTCGCAGCGATCACCGAGCTCGTCGCCACCGTCGAGCGGTCCCAGCAGAACAAGGATCCCGAGGAGTTCCTCGGGCTCTTCCACCCGGACGCGATATGGACCACGGCCCACGGCAAGGTCCTCATCGGCTTCGACGCGATCGCGGAGTTCACCCGGCAGGTGCTGCCCGCCGCGAACTGGGACGGCAAGGTCTCCTACGAGGTCGGGCACGTGTTCTTCATCCGGGACGACGTCGCCGCGGTCAAGGTCCGCCAGCAGTACCTGGGCGCGGGCGAGGAGAGCGAGGGGGCCCCGCTGTACGTGGTCTCCCGGCAGGACGACGGGCGCTGGCTGCTGACCGCCTGCCAGAACACCCAGGTTCACCGCCCCGGTCAGGACTGACATCGTGGGGGTATGGACGATCATGGTGTGACGGCGTTCCGGCTCGACGTGCCGCAGGAGGAGCTCGACGACCTCGACGCGCGGCTGCGGCGGACGCGGTGGCCCGACGGGCTCGACGGCGTGGGGCGGGCGTACGGGATGCCCCCGGCGGAGCTGCGGGAACTCGTACGGTACTGGCGCGAGGAGTACGACTGGCGGGCCGCCGAGGCGCGGCTGAACGAATGGCCCCAGTACACCACCGTCGTCGACGGGGCCCGGGTGCACTTCGCGCACGTCCGCTCGCCCGAGCCGGACGCCCTGCCGCTGCTGATGACGCACGGCTGGCCGGGGTCGTACGTCGAGTTCCTCAAGGTGGCGGGGCCGCTGACGGATCCGCGGGCGCACGGCGGGGATCCGGCCGACGCCTTCCACCTGGTGCTGCCCAGCATCCCCGGCTTCGGGCCGTCCGGGCCCACCACCGAGACCGGCTGGGAGTTCAAGCGGGTCGCGCGGGCGTTCGGGGTGCTGATGGAGCGGCTCGGGTACGAGGCGTACGGGGTGCAGGGCGGTGACTGGGGCGCCGCAATCTCGCGGGAGCTGGGGCGCGTCCGCCCCGGCAACGTGGTCGGGGTGCACCTGAACCTGCTGCCCGGGGCCGGGGCCACCGCAGAGCCCGGGGAGGCGGAGCTCGCGGCGCTGGAGCCCGCCGAGCGGGAGCGGACGCTGGCCTCCTGGGAGCGGTACCGGGTGTGGGCGCGGGAGCGGCAGGGGTACGCCGACATCCAGGCGACCCGGCCGCAGACCCTCGCGTACGGGCTGAACGATTCGCCGGCCGGGCTGCTCGCCTGGATCGGGGAGAAGTTCACCGAGTGGAGCGACCCCCGGACCCCCGTCGACCGGGACCAGATGCTGACCAACGTGATGCTGTACTGGCTGACCGGGACGGCCGGGTCGGCCGCGCGCATCTACTACGAGCGGGCCCACGCCGACTACCACGGGCAGCCTCCGGAGGTCTCGCACACCCCGACCGCGCTCGCCGACTTCCCCCGCGACAACTTCGTTCCGCTGCGGCACATCGCCGAGCGGACCGACCGGATCGTGCGCTGGACCTCGTACGACAGGGGCGGGCACTTCCCCGCGATGGAGGTGCCGGAGCTGCTCGTGGATGACGTCAGAAGTTTCTTCGGTTCCTTCCGGGAAGGTGTCACATCTGGCAGGGCCCGTCTGTCCTCTGGGTGAGAACACGACGGAGGAGGCCGGGATGTTGGTGCTGCTGGCGGGCGCGAGCGGAGTACTGGGGCGGCGGACGGCGGCCGCGCTGCGGGCCGCCGGCCACGAGGTGGCCGGGCTGGGCCGGGGCGCGGGGATGGACGTACGGGCCGACCTGCTCGACCGGGAGGGGCTGCTGCGGGCCGTCGACGGTCGGCGCTTCGACGCGGTGGTGCACGCCGCGACCGCCCTCTCCGGCAAGGCCATGGCCAACCACCGGGACATGGCGGCCACGAACCTGCTGCGCACCGAGGGCACGGTGAACCTGCTGGCCGCCGCGCGGGAGACGGGGGCGCGGCGGTTCCTGGTCGAGTCGATGATGTTCGGCTACGGCTACGGGGACCACGGCGCGGCCCTGATCGGCGAGGACGACGGCTTCGGGCCGCGCGGGGCGAACGCCGCGCTGGAGCGGCACGTCGGCGCCATGCGGGCCAAGGAGGAACTGGCCTTCACCGCCGACGGGATCGAGGGCGTCAGCCTGCGCTTCGGCCTGTTCTACGGGGCCGGCACCACCGACACGCACCTCGTGCCGCTGCTGCGGCGGCGGAAGCTGCCCGTGGTCGCCGACCAGGGCAGGGCGCTGAGCTGGGTGGACGCGGGGGACGCGGCGCGGGCGGTGGTGCTCGCGCTGGAGTCGGGGCGGGCCGGGCGGGCGTACAACATCGCCGACGACACCCCGGTGGGCTGGGCCGCGCACATGGGGGCGGTGGCGGACGCGTTCGGGGCGCCCGCGCCGATGAGGGTGCCGCTGTGGGTGTTGCGGGCGGCCCCGCTGGCGCACGCCATCATGGGCAGCTCGCTGCGGCTCTCGAACGCCAGGGCGCGGCGGGAGCTGGGCTGGGAGCCGCGGTACGGGAGCAGCCTGGAGGGGGTGCGGGCGCTGGCGGCGGCCGGGGCGGAGCGGGTGTCCGGCATGTGAAACGGTCGGTGGGAGTCGCGTACCGCTGTGATCATCGGCCGATGGACCTCGAACAGCGCACCCCGCCCGTACTGACCGGCGACGAACGTTCCACCCTGACCAGCGTGCTCCAGTGGCAGCGCGACACCCTGCGGATGAAGTGCGCGGGCCTGACGGACGAGCAGCTGCGGCGCAGGGCCGTCCCGCCGTCCGGACTGAGCCTGCTGGGGCTGGTCCGGCACCTGGCGGAGGTGGAGCGGGGCTGGTTCCGCAACGTCGTCAACGGTGAGGACGTGCGCGGCTACTTCCCGAAGAACGACGCCGGGGAGTGGACGGAGTTCCACGTCGAGGACGCGGACCCCGCCGAGTCCTTCCGGATCTGGGAGGAGAGCTGCGAGCGGTCGCGGGCGATCGTGGCGGCCGCCGAGTCCCTCGACGTACGGGGGCACTTCGGCGACCAGGCGTACTCGCTGCACTACGTCCTGGCCCACATGATCGAGGAGTACGCCCGGCACAACGGGCACGCCGACCTGCTGCGCGAGGCCATCGACGGGGTCACCGGGGAGTAGTCCCCGGACGGGGACCGTCAGACGGAGACCGTACCGGCCCGGTCCACGGCGTCGAGGGCGATCTGCCACGGGAAGTGCGGCGGGGCGTCGGGGCCGGCCGGGCCGGGCAGGAAGCCGCCCTCGCCGTAGAGCAGTTCGGCGCCGGCGCCGCGCAGGACGGCCAGGGACTGCTCGAACTGGGGGTGGGCGGCGAGCGCGGCGTTCGTGCACGGCATGGCCACCACCGGGGTCCCCTTGCCGAGGGCCTCGGCGGCCACGCCGACGGTGAACCGGTCGGTGAGGCCGAGGGCCCAGGCGTTGACGGAGTTGAAGGTGGCGGGGGCGAAGAGGACGGCGTCGGCGGCCGGCCACACGTCGGGCTCCCCGGGGAGCTTGTACTGCCAGCGCACCGGGTTGCCGGTCAGGGCGGCGAGGCCGTCGAGGCTTTCCTGCACCCACCGTGCCGCCGTCGGGGTCAGGCCCAGGCACACGTCCCAGCCGCGCGACTGGGCGTCCTCGATCACATGGGCCACGTCGAAGACGGGCGGGGCGGCGGAGCAGAACAGGTAGAGAGTCCTCGTCATGCTGTTATGTGATCACATTCCCGGTCCCCAACTCTCCTTGAGGGTCCGGCTGCTCGGTTCAGGCCGCCGTCGGGGCGGTGATCCTGCCGGCGAAGGAGTCCAGGTTGTCCCACATCCGCGCGAGGCGCTCGTCCACGGTCAGGGACTCCTCGTGGCGCCCGGCGCGCAGCTTCGGCTGCCGCTTGCCGCGTACGTAGAGGGGGCAGGCGAGGTCGGCGCAGATGTACGTGCCGACCGTGTTCCCCTCGCGGCCGCGGGCCCCCGCGAGCGGGGCGGCGAGCAGGGTGACGCCGGAGGAGGCGTGCCCCGTCAGGCAGATCTGGCACAGGCTGGACTTCACCGCGCTCGTGCGGGTCGCGGCGGGCACCCGCAGGGTGATGCCGACCGGGCCGTCGGGGCGCGGGATGACGAGGTGGGCCCGCAGCGGGGCGCCCGGGTCCACCCAGCCGAGGAAGTCCAGGTCCTGCCAGGGCAGTTCGGCGAAGCCGAGGGGCAGGCGCAGGCGTGCGGCCTCGCCCTTGGTGCAGTTCACGAAGGACGAGCGGATCTGTTGTTCGGTGAGCGGTTCCACGGGGGTCGAGCCTACGGGGCGCACCGGCCGGTCCGCACCTTGTTTACGCAGGTGGGGGGGTGGTGGGGAGGGGCGCCCGGAAATTTCTGGCGGCGTCGGCGATGAGTTTCGGGGAGGGGGCCGGTCTACCCCTGTGAAGAGCGGGAATCGGGCCGCGAACCAGGATGTGGACAGCGTCCACTTTTCTGGATAGGCTGCGGAGCGTCCGGATGTGGACGCCGTACACATTGTTAGGGGAAGCATCATGCGCAAGGTCATCGCCTCCGTTTTCATCTCCGTCGACGGCGTCTTCGAGGACCCGAGCTGGTCCATGCCGTTCTGGAACGCCGAGGCGGAGGAGTTCGCCGGCAAGCAGCTCGCCGCCGCCGACGCGCTGCTGCTGGGCCGGGTGACGTACGAGGGCATGGCGCCGGCCTGGACGGCCCGCGCCGAGGGCGCCGACGCCGGGACCGAGCGGATGAACGCCCTGCCGAAGTACGTCGTCGGCTCCAGCACCGCCGCCCCCGAGTGGAACGCCACCTTCCTGACCGGTGACTTCGCTGCCGAGATCGCCGCGCTCAAGCGGCAGGACGGCGGCGACCTGCTCGTCTACGGCAGCGGCCGGCTGGTCAACGCCCTGATCGAGCACGACCTGCTCGACGAGCTGCGGCTGTGGACGCTGCCGGTGGTGCAGGGCAAGGGACGCCGGCTCTTCGGCGAGGACTCGCCGGTCAGGACCCTGCGCCCGGTGGGCACCACCGTGCTCGGCGACAGCGGGGCGCAGGTGCACGCGTACGTCCCCCTGGCCGCCGGCTGAGCGGTCCCCGCACTCCGATTCACCTTTCCCGTTCGACAGGCACCAGGTACGAGGAGCGACACGACATGAGCGAGCAGCCGGTGAAGGGCCCCGCGAGCTACTTCCCCTCGATCGAGAAGAAGTACGGCCGCCCGGTGGCGGAATGGGTGGACCTCATCCGGTCCTCCCCGCTGACCAGGCACATGGAGCTCGTCTCCTGGCTGAAGACCGAGCACGGGATCGGCCACGGCCACGCCAACGCCCTGGTCAAGCACACCCTCACGGAGAAGTAGACGCTCGCGCATGCGGGAGAGCGTCTGAGCCATGTCCACTCTCGCCGGACGCGGCTTGACTGGGTGTCATGACGAAGAACACGAACGAGACGCAGAACGAGACGCAGACGGCGCAGAACACGCTCACCCTCGTCATCGGGGGCAACGGCAAGACGGGCCGGCGGGTCGCCGAGCGGCTGGAGGCCCAGGGGCGCGCGGTACGCATCGGCTCCCGCCGCGGCGAGCCGGCCTTCGACTGGGACCGGCCCGAGACCTGGGGCCCGGCGCTGGAGGGCGTGGACCGGGCGTACGTCACCTACCACCCCGACCTGGCCTTCCCCGGGGCGGCCGACCGCATCGGCGCCTTCGCCGAGGCCGCCGTGGCCGCCGGGGCGCGGCGCCTGGTGCTGCTGTCCGGGCGCGGGGAGGAGGCGGCCCGGCTCGCCGAGAGCCGGCTGCAGGACTCCGGGGCCGACTGGACCGTCGTACGCGCCAGCTGGTTCAACCAGAACTTCGACGAGTACTTCTTCCTGGACTCGGTCCTGGCCGGGGAGATCGCCCTGCCGGTGGGGGACGCGGTGGAGGCCTTCGTGGACGCCGACGACATCGCCGACGTGGTGGTGGCCGCGCTCACCGACGACCGGCACATCGGCAGGACGTACGAGCTGTCCGGGCCGCGGCTGCTCGGCTTCGCGGAGGTGGCCGCCGAGCTGTCCAAGGCGACCGGCCGCGAGATCGCGTACGTCCCGGTCACGGACGCGCAGTACCGGGCGGTGCTGAGCGAGCACGGCCTCCCGGAGGAGTTCGCCGACCTGTTCACCCTCATCTCGGACGGGCGCAACGCGCACCTGGTCCACGGGGTCGAGGAAGTGCTGGGGCGCCCCGCCAGGGATTTCGCCGACTACGCGCGCGAAGCGGCCGCGAGCGGGGTCTGGGACGCCCGAGGATGAGGTCATGGACACGCTGACCGGACTCCTCGAAGGGCCAAGGGCCCGCAGTGCCTTCCTGATGAAGTCCGTCTTCGACCCGCCGTGGGCCATGCGGGTCGAGGACCGGGCCCCGCTGTCGGTGATGACGCTCGTGCGCGGCTCGGCGTGGCTGCTGCCCGACGACGGCGAGGCCGTGCGGATCGGGCCGGGTGACGTGGCGGTCGTACGGGGACCCGTGCCGTACACGCTCGCCGACGCGGCGGACACCCCGGTGGGCGTCAGGATCGGCCCCGACCAGCGGTGCAGTGCGCAGGGCGAGGACGTAACCGAGCGGTTCTCGCTCGGGGTGCGGACCTGGGGCCCGGCGCGGGAGGGCGCAGGCTCGGTGGTGCTGCTCAGCGGGACCTACCAGGCGCCGAGCGAGATCGGCCGCCGGCTGCTGGGGGCGCTGCCCGCGGTGCTGGTACGGCCGGTGCGGGCGGCCGACGCCACCCTGATCACCCTGCTGGCCTCGGAGGTGGCGCGGGACGAGCCGGGGCAGGAGCTCGTGCTGGACCGGCTGCTGGACCTGTTGCTCATCGGGGTGCTGCGGGCCTGGCTCGCCGCCCCCGGCTCGGGGGCGCCGGCCTGGCACCGCGCCCAGGGCGACCCGGTCGTCGGGGCGGCGCTGCGGCTGCTGCACGAGGACCCCGCGTACGGGTGGACCGTGGAGGAACTGGCCCGCCGGGCCGGGGTGTCGCGGGCCGCGCTGGCCCGGCGCTTCACCGAGCTGGTCGGGGAGCCGCCGGTCGCCTACCTGACGGGCTGGCGGATCGCCCTGGCCGCCGACCTGCTGCGCGAGCCGGACGCCACGGTGGCGACGGTGGCCCGCCGGGTCGGCTACGGGAGCGCGTTCGCGCTGTCCGCGGCCTTCAAGCGGGTGCGCGGGGTGAGCCCGCAGCAGTTCCGGGAGGGAGCGGGAGCGGGCACGGTGCCGGGGGTGTCCGGCACCGTGGTGCTCGGTTAGGGGGTGTCCGCGAAGGGGCGCCTGCCCCGCTACGCGAGTTCGAGCACGGCGACGGGCTGGGGGCCGCTGAACTCGCCCGTGGGGCGGAAGCCGAGGCCGAGGTAGAACGGCGCCGGGCTGTCGTCGCTGTCGTGCCAGGTGACGTACGCCCGGGTCCCGCCGCGCCGGCGGATCTCCTCCGTGACGGCCTCCACGGCGAAGCGGCCGTAGCCCTTGCCCTGGTGCTCGGCGGCGATGTTCAGGCGCCAGATGCCGGAGCGGCGGTGCTCCGGGTCCTTCGCCGGATTCCAGACGATGTCCAGGAAGGCCATCACGAAGCCGACGACCTCGTCGCCGTCGAGGACGGCGCGGGGCCAGGCGGGCTCGCCGTGGACGTAGGCCTCGGCGAGGGACTGGGCGACGGACTCGACGAGGTGCTCCTGGTCGGGACGGACGCGGACGGCGGTCACCGCTTCGAAGTTGTCCGGGGTCACCGGCACCAGGCGGAGGGATGAGCTGATCATGCGCGCAGCTTAGACCGGCCGAGACGATTGAAAAGAACGGGACAGCCGGTATATTTTCTGCCCGCAGTGCATCAGGAGGGGAAGGGGAAGGCTTTGCGGGCACAAGTGGCCGTCGTCGGCGGGGGGCCGGTCGGCATGCTCGTCGCGGCCGAGCTGGCCGGGTACGGGGTCGACACGGTGGTCCTGGAGGAGCGTACGGAGGTCTCCGAGCGCCCCAAGGCCACCACGCTGCACGCCCGGGCGGTGCAGAGCCTCGCCCGGCGCGGGTACCTGCCAGGGGACGCCCCCGGCGGAACCTCGGCAGTGTTCCATTTCGCCGGGATCCACGGGCTGGTCATCACCGTGCCCGAAGGGGAGCCGGAGCCGGTCCTCAAGCGGCCGCAGGCCGAGCTGGAGCGGCTCTTCGAGGCGCGGGCCCGGGCGGCGGGCGCACGGGTGCTGCGCGGGCACCGCGTGACCGGGATCGCCCAGGAGCCGGACGGCGTGCGGCTGGACGTGGAGGGGCCCGGGGGCCCGGCGGTCTGCCGCGTCGAGTACCTCGTCGGCGCGGACGGGGCCCGCAGCACGGTACGGGAACGGCTGGGCATCGCCTCCGACACGGCACCGGCCTCGGTCTCCGCCCTGGCCGGGCTGGCCACGCTGGAGGACCCGGAAGCCCTGGAGCAGGGCTGGCTGCGCACCCCGCGCGGCTGGATCGTCTCCAAGCGGACGCCCGGCGGCGAGACGCACATCCGGACGCTGGACTGCGCGGGCGCGCACGAGGGCCGGGAGCGGCCGCCGACGCCGCGGGAACTGCAGGGCGAGGTGTCCCGGATCATCGGCCGCGACATCCCGATGGCGGGAGCGCGCTGGATCACCCGGTTCAGCGACTTCACACGCCTGGCCCGGACCTTCCGCGCGGGACGGGCCTTCCTGGTGGGCGACGCGGCGCACCTGCACTTCCCCATCGGCGGGCAGGGGCTGAGCACCGGGGTGCTGGACGCCCTGAACCTCGGCTGGAAGCTGGCGCTCGCCGTGCGCGGCGCGGCGGGGGAGCGGCTGCTCGACAGCTACGACCTGGAGCGCCGCCCCGTGGCGCAGGGGGTCGTCGACAACACCAGGGCGCAGCTCGCGCTGATGCGGCCCGGGGAGGACGTCGACGCGCTGCGCGAGGTGTTCACGGGACTGCTGGCCACGGACCGGGACGCCGGCGGGCTCGCCGACATGATCAGCGCGCAGGGGACGGTGCTCCCGGCGTACACGGACCGGCCGTCCTCGTGGGAGGGCCGGTTCCTGTCGAACTTCCGGCTGCCGGCCGGGGCGGGGGCGGACGACCTCGTCACCCTGCTGCGGGACGGCCGGCCGCTGCTGCTCCTGTCCGGGGAGGGCGGGACGCGCCACGAGGAGGAGGCGCGCCCGTGGTCGCCGCTCCTGCGCGTGGTGCGGACCGGGCCGGTGCCCGGCGCGGCGCACGAAGCGCTGCTGGTACGGCCCGACGGCTATGTCGCCTGGTCGCCGGGCGGCAGCGCGCTGGGCGGCGCGCTGTCGGCGTACTTCGGCGGCGGGGCCTGCGCACCCGCGGCCGCGGGTGCGGCCCCGGGAGGCGGGCGTGGGATCCGGCTCAGCTGAGCGAGCCGGCGGCCTCCCGCTCCTGGGCCAGCAGGAGCGCCTCGTGGTAGACCTCGGCGGCGCGGCTCTCGCCCAGGTGCAGCGAGGCGAGGACCGAGGACTGGGCGATGCTGGGCAGCAGGTGCCGCAGGAGCGCGCTGACCCGGACCACGAGGTCCCGGTAGTCGGTGAGGGCCTGGGACATCGACTGGATGCCGGCGTAGGCGCCCACGATCACGTCGGCGGTCTCGGAGGGGTCCACGTGCGGCAGCAGCTCGCCCTGGAGCTGGGCGATGTTCAGCCGCTCGCCGACGGGTACGGCCCAGTTGCGGAACGGGCCGCTGCGGTCGAGCCCCTCGGCGCGCTGGTCCATGGTCAGCCGTACGCCGGCGCGGACCATGGGGTCGGTCTGCAGCCGGTAGGTGTGGAGCATGACTATGTCCACGATCTCCTGGAGCTTGGAGGCGCGCTCCGGGAGCGGGAGGTTCTGGTTCTGGGCGTTGAGGACGCCGAGGGCCAGGTCCTCCTTGGACTGGAAGTGGAAGTACAACGCCCCCTTGGTCACGCCGGCGACCGTGAGGATCTCGGAGATGGTCGAGGCCTGGTAGCCCCGCTCCTCGAAGATCTTGGCGGCAGCGCTCAGGATGGCCTGGCGCGTGCGGATGGCTCGGACCTGTTCAGCCACGGTGGCTCCTCCTTCATCAGGTTTCGTCGGAGCGTCGGAAGCCCTGATGCAAACCGTCCGTCCCGTACGTATCTTACAGCGGGTAACTCCGACGCCAACCATGCAGCCACCCCCGAGGACCAAAAATGAGTGAGGACGGACGATGATTCTTGTGACCGGCGCCACTGGGACGGTGGGGCGTGAGGTGCTGCGACGGCTGTCACCGGACCTTCGGGTCAGGGCGATGGCGAGGCAGCCGGCACGCGTGGCGCAGCAGAACGGAACGGCCGAGACCGTTCGGGGGGACTACGACGACCCGGAGTCGCTCGCCCTCGCCCTCGAAGGCGTGGACAGCGTCTTCCTGGTGACCAGCCGCGTCGGGCGCGACGACGACGCGCGGTTCCTGCGGATCGCGAGGTCGGCCGGGGTGCGGCACGTCGTGAAGCTCTCGGCGGCCGCCGTGGAGGACGGGGACGCCGACGACCTGATCACGCGCTGGCAGCGGGAGAACGAGGACCTCCTGCGCGGCTCGGGGATGGAGTGGACGCTGCTGCGTCCGCGCTCCTTCATGTCCAACGCCCTGTCCTGGGCGTCGTCCATCCGCTCGGACGGCGTCGTGCGGGCCTTGTACGGGGCGTCGGCCAACTCCTGCGTCGATCCGCGCGACATCGCCGAGGCCGCCGTGCGCACGCTGACCGCGCCCGGGCACGCCGGCCGGGCGTACGCCCTGACCGGGCCGCGGGCGCTGACCGCCGCCGAGCAGACCGCACAGCTCGCCGAGCTGCTGGGCCGTCCGCTGCGCTTCGAGGAGCTGGATCCCGCGCAGGCCCGCGCCCAGTGGAGCGCGCGCCACCCGGAGGCCGTCGTCGAGGCGCTGCTGAGCAGTGCCGAGCGGCAGCGCCGCGGAGCCAAGGCGGGTGTGGGGGGATCGGTCGAGGAACTGACCGGGAGGCCCGCGGGCTCCTTCCGGGCGTGGGCAGGCGACCATCTCGCCGCCTTCGCGCGGCCCTGAGGCCGCCGTCGCCCGGCCCGGTGGCCGCCGCGGGGCTCAGTGCCCGTAGGCGGCCGCCGTGACGACGGCGGTGTAGATGACCTGACCCTCCTGGCGGCCCGTCACGCGTACGGCTTCCTCCGCGCCCGGGACGTCGGAGTACAGGCGCTCGGCCTCGATCACGCAGGGGACGTCCAGCTCCGCGTACCGCTTGAAGTCGCCCGAGATGCTGAGCGGGAGGAAGGACGAGCGCCCCAGTGCCGCCGCCGAGGCCTGCCGGGCGGCCTCCAGGAGCACCATGCCCGGGACGTGGTCGACCCAGTGGTCGAAGAGGACCGGGTGCAGGGTGTCCACCCGCAGCTGCCAGCGGTTCGGCTCGCCTATGGGGGAGAGGACCACGTCGGTCGGCGACAGCCGTCCGACGCTCTGCGGCGCGGCGGGAGCCGTCAGGGGCAGCGCGCGGTGGCCGGGTTCGAGGGTGTGCGCGGGGCGCACCCGCCGGTACACGGACGGGCTGGTGCAGGTGTAGGAGCCCCCGCCCGTCGCCACGACGTGCCCCTCGCGGCGGACGACCGCCTCGTAGCCGAGCCCGGTCAGCCGGCCCCCCCGCCGGCTGATCGTCGTGCACGTGACCTCGATGTCGAGCGAGGCCGGGGTCTGGCGGACCTGGAGGTGCTCCGGGTGGACCGTGAGGTTGAGGTCCCACATGAGGAAGTGGTGCCCGAACGGAACACCGAACTCCGCGTGTCCCAGCAGGCTGCCGATCTGGCGGATCGTTTCGGCGCAGATGAGCGGGTCGTAGTAGCCGCCCGCGACCGGAGTGAAGAAGCTGTGGCTGCGCGGCCACTGCGCCGTCACCGTGAAGTGGGCCTCGTCCAGCCGGTGCCAGTTCGTGAGCAGGACCTCTGCCACGGAGGCGCGGTGGACCAGCTCCTTCGGAACGGTGGCGGTGAGAGACGGGAAGCGGAAGCCGTTCTGCTCCGACGTCGTAGTGGCGGACCGCCAAGCCGGGTCGTAGATGGCTGCGCGCTCGACATGAAACGTGCTCGCGCTCATTGTTCCCCCTAGACAGCGCTGGCCAGTTACAGGTGTGACTGCCGAGAAAAATATATACCAACCGGTTTTTTATCCAGGGGATGTCCGAGGATTGGCTCCGGAATATGCGGAGGAATTCCTTCCGGCCACGCTGCGGCTCCGTGTTTGCCCAGGTCTCCGGCCCTTGGGTGGCGTCGAATCTCCGCCATCGGCCGCGAACGATCTCAAGTGTGCCAGGAGTGATCCTTTAGTCGGCCGATGCCCCACCGGTAAAGGGGTGGTGAAGCCCGTGCGTCGATTCGCTCAGGACGATTCGCTTCGCACCTTTGGGGTGTGCCGTTCCTCGCCCGGGCCGGGTCCGGCGCCCCGCCGGGCGGCCGGCAGGGCTTCGGGTGCTCCGCCGGCGGGCCGTACGGGAGCTCGGACCATGCCGCTCACCTCGGACGCTGTTCCCGCGGCCGGGGATTCGGCGGTGAGCGGGCGGGGTGCGGCCGCGGCGGTGGGAGGGGAGCCCTCCGGGCCGGGCGGTGCAACCCGGCGGGGAATTGCTGTCGCGAAGAGGAATGTCGCCCACCTGTCTCCCGGCCGGTGCGCGGCGCCGGACGGCCCGCGGGATTCCGGCCAGCGGCCGACGGGCGGCCGGTGCGACGGCCCCGGGCCCGGTGCCCGGCCGGGCGGCCTTGCGGCGTCTGGGCCGTGGCGCGAACGCCCCGCGGCCGGCATGCCGTCGAGGTGACCCCTCCGCCTCCGCTTCGAGCGTGGTTCCAGCGCCTTTCCGCCACGGCTCCGGCACGAGCCGACCAGGATTCACGTTCGGCAAACCGCGAAAGCGGTTTGTAGTTGGGGAGTCCGGTACGTACTCGGCCGTCCGGAGCGTGGTGCTCGCCACGCTCCGGTCCCCGTTTCCTACCCGCCGTGGGCGCGAATCAGCCAACCACCCGGTCGGTTAAGGGGTCATTCAAGCCACTCCAGTACGGGTTTCACGGGTATTTTGCCGGGCTGAGGTGACCTTGAAGCCATCCTCCAGCAGCGCTGGAACCAATGAAATTGCAGGTCAGGATGGGTTGCGGCCCGGTTCGGCGGTGGCCGGGCGGCGAAAAACGGTACATCCGGTTTGGTATTGACAAACCGGCGGAGCTGTTTTTTGCTCGTTCCAGCGAAAGTCAAGGGCTCATCCACGGACGAAGCAGGGGAGTACGGCGTGGACATCGATGTACTGGGTGCACTGACCGTTCGGGAGAACGGGGTCTCCATCACGCCGACGGCGGCCAAGCCCCGGCAGGTGCTGGCGCTGCTCGCGCTGCACGCGGACCAGGTCGTGCCCGTCGCCGCGCTGATAGAGGAGCTGTGGGGGACGGAGCCGCCGCGCAGCGCGCGGACCACCCTGCAGACCTACGTGCTCCAGCTGCGCGGTCTCATCGGCACCGCGCTGGAGGGGACCGACGGGACGCGCACCGCCAAGGACGTCCTCGTCACGCTGCCCGGCGGGTACATGCTCAACAGCGGCGGCGGCACCAGCGACGTGCGCGAGTTCGACCGGCTGGCCGGGATGGGCTACCGGGCCATGGACGCCGCGGACTTCCCCAATGCCGCACGGCTGCTGCGGGAGGCGCTCGCCCTGTGGTCGGGGCCGGCCTTCGCCGACGTCGACGGCGGCGTGCAGCTGGACATGGAGACCCGCCGCCTGGAGGAGACCCGGCTGTGCGCGCTCGACCAGCGCATCGAGGCCGACCTGAAGCTGGGCCGGCACCGGGAGTTGCTCGCGGAACTGACCGTTCTGGCCAGCCGCTACCGGATCCACGAGAACCTGCACGGGCAGTTCATGCTCGCCCTGCACCGCTCGGGCCGCCGCGGCGAGGCGCTCAGCGTCTACCAGCGGCTGCGCGCCACGCTGGTGCGCGAACTCGGCATCGAGCCCTCGGCCGCCCTGCGCAGCCTCCAGCGGTCGATCCTCATGAGCGGCCCCGAGGTGCCCGCCGCCGAATCCGCGGAGAACGCCCGCAAGCGGCTCGCCCGGGTCGGCTGAGCCGGGCGCTCGGATGATCGCCCGGTGAATGCTGCACGGGGATTTAAGAAAGCGCTGGGTAAAACCTGAGATTTAATTTGCATCAACGGGGATCGGAACAAAGACGACGAGCCCGATCAGTGGGCTGAGCACGGGGTTTACCGTCCAATCGGAATCCTGTCTTTCGAATCCGCCGTCTGTTCGCCTGTTTCGGAGGTCCGCTCGATGTCGGCTTGAATGCCCGGTGATGTTGCCCTGGGCTGGCTTACCGTCGTCGGGTCGAATACTGAAAACCGAGAGTATCTCGACGAAATATGGAGGGGAGACGGGAGACCGTGAAGATTCAGGTTCTGGGTCCGTTGAGTGCCGAGGTCAACGGGGCATCGATCGTTCCTACGGCGGGCAAGCCGCGTCAGATCCTGGCGCTTCTCGCGCTCTACCCGGGCAGGGTGATGCCCGTTCCGACCCTCATGGAGGAGATCTGGGGGACGAACCTGCCCGAAAGCGCGCTCACCACCCTGCAGACGTACATCCTCCAGCTGCGCCGCAGGCTCGGCACGGCGATGGGCCCGGGGGCCCCCGGCACCGCCAAGGACGTGCTCGCCACCCGGCACGGCGGCTACCTCCTCCAGATCCCGCAGGAGTCGGTGGACGTCCACGAGTACGAGGCCCTCGTCGCCTCCGGCCAGAACGCCTTCGACGACGGTGACGACGAGCGCGCCGCCGACCTGCTGCGCAAGGCGCTCGACCTGTGGCAGGGGCCCGCGCTGGTCGACGTACGCGTCGGCCCGATCCTGGAGATCGAGGTGCTGCGGCTGGCGGAGAGCCGGCTCGTCACCACCGAGCGGCGGATCGACGTCGACCTGCGCCTCGGCCGGCACAGCGAACTGCTCGCCGAGCTCACCGAGCTGATGGCCCGCAACCCGCAGCACGAGGGCCTGCACTCGCAGGCCATGGTCGCGCTGTACCGTTCGGGCCGGCAGGCCACCGCCCTCGACGTCTACCGCAGGCTCCGCGCCCGCCTGATCGGGGAGCTCGGCGTCGAGCCCTCGCAGCAGCTGCAGCGCCTGCACCAGGCGATGCTGCGGGTGGACCCGGCGCTGGACGTCGTCGCCGGACCGCGCCGGAGCTCCACCTTCGACCTGTACGCGGCCTAGCAGGCCGCCGAGGGGAGGCGCGGCGGCTCCAGCGGGGCTCGTTCCCGGCGTGAGGGGCTCTCCAGGGCGGGCGGTCAGGCTCCTGGCGACCCGGTATGAGCCGCTGCGCCGGCGGACGAGGAGAGAGGCAAACCATGCAAGCCACGGTCCGGCTGGAACTCGCCGACCTCACCCGCATCCTGCGGATCTGGGGAGGCGAGGAGGACTGCGTCGAGCTGACCGAGGAAGTCCAGGACCTGTACTGGATCGAACTCGGCTACGACAGCCTCTGCATCCTGCAGACCATCGAGTCGATCGAGCGGAAGTTCGCCGTCCCGCTCGCCCGGGAGATCCTCGAACTGGGCGACACCCCGCGGCTCTTCCTCGGCATGGTCAACGACGTGCTGGGCAGCCGCGCCGCCGTCTGAGACTCCAGCGGCGTTCGACGCGCACTCCGGCGGACGCCGACAGGCTCTGCGCCAAGCGTTGAGAGAGGTGTCCCCGATGTCTGTCGAGCGAGTGCACCGGATGTCATACGCGGTCGACGCGGCCGCGCCCGCCGGAGCCCTGTACACCCTGGTGGCCGATGTCACCCAGTGGCCGTTGTTCCTGCCGGACACCGTCCACGTCGAGCGGCTGGACTTCGACGGCGTCGCCGACCGGTACGTCCGGTGGGCCGACGCGGGCGGGGAACTGCGGCGCTCGCTCGTGCGGCGGACCCTGGACGCCGGCGGGCGGCGCGTCCTCTTCCGCGAGGAGCGCCCCGACGCGCCCGTCACCGCCTCCGGCGGCAGCTGGTGCGTGGACGAACTCGCCCCCGGCTGGTCGCGGCTGACCCTGGAACAGGAGATCACCCTCGACGGCGGCCGCACCGCGGAGGCCGGACGGGCCGTGGCGCGGGCGGAGGAGGGCGCGTGGGCCGCGCTGGGCGGTCTGCGGACCGCGGCCGAGCGCTGGCGGCGGCTCGACGAGCTCACGGTGTCCTTCGAGGAGTCCGTACGGATCGAGGGCCCGGCCGAGCCGGTGTACGAGTTCCTGTACGGCGTGGACTCCTGGCCCGGCAGGGTCGCGCACGTGCTGGAGGCCGAGGTGTCCGAGGACCGGCCCGGCGTGCAGCGCACCCGGCTGGTCAACCTGGCCGACGACGGCTCCTCCTACCCGACCGAGGGGTCGCGGGTGTGCTTCCCGGCCGCCGGGCGGATCGTCTTCAAGCGGACCAGGCCCCACCCGCTGCTCGCGGCGCACGCCGGCGAGTGGTGCGTGGAGCCGGACGTGTCGGGGGTCACCGTGTCCTGTCGGCACGAGGTGCTGCTGGACGAGCGGGCGGTGGGGCGGCGCCCCGGCCCGGGCGCGGAACTGGCCGCGGCGCGGCGGTACGTGCGCGAGGTGGTCGGGCGCGAGAGCCGGGCCGTGCTGGAGCCGGCGACGCGGTACGCGGGCGACCCGGTCCGGACCCTGCGCTCGGTGTGAGGCACCGCGGGCCCTCTGACCCCTGCCGGGCCCTCTGAACCCCTGCCGGCTCCCGCCGGCTTTCCCCCCTGGCGGCGGCCCGCCACCGTGTTCCCCCCGCGGTGGCGGGCCGCCGTGCTGTTCAGCTCCCCCGCCCGGCGGTGTCCAGTTCGCGCAGGGTGGCGGGCACGGCCAGGCAGGGCATGACCACCCGCCAGAAGCCGGCCAGCGTGCGCGGCGCGAGCCACTGCGGGTCGTCGCGGCCCAGTGCCTCGAAGCCGAGGGTGGCCGCCACGACCGTCGCCGCCACGCTGCGGTGGTTCAGGCCGGGCAGCAGGGTGCCCTCCTCGGAGGCCTCCGCCAGCAGCCGGTGCACGTACTCGTGCCACTCACGGGGCAGGGCGCAGGAGGACGTGTACGCGGACTCCCGGCCCAGCCGGAAACCGGCCCGGGCCACGACGTCCCCCAGGAGCAGCCCGGCGAGCGCCTGGGAGCTGTCGGCCAGGGCCTGGAGGGCGGACGTGCGCCCCGCGTACACCTCGCGGGCGGCCGCGCGCAGGGCCTCGGCCCCGGAGGCCTCGACGGCCCGGGCGACGGCCGCCTTGTTCTCGAAGTGGAAGTGCAGCGCGCCCGGGCTCACTCCGGCTCCGACGCTGATCATGCTCAGCGTCGCGTCTGCGTAGCCGCGCCGTCCGAACACGGTCGCGGCTGACTCAATCAGTGCATGACGGGTCCGGACAGCGCGTTCTTGTTTCATCACGCATAGCTCCTGTATCAGTTTCCTTCCATTATTAAACCGCGCCGTTGGTATGGGAATGGGCTCCGGATGCCCGTTCCTGGCTGGTTTGGCGGCGATTCCTGCCCCGCGGTGGCCCGATTTGGTCCTTTTTTCGAGGTCCTTGCCAGGGTTTGCAGGCTTTGACAAACCGACGAAGCGGTTTGTATCTTCGTTGACGTTGGCTCAACCGAGCTTGAGGGGAGGGGGGCAGATGAACCAGCGGACCATTGCTGTACTGGAACCTCACACGGCCGCCGCGGGCGTGAACGGGGGATTCCTGCCGGCCGAGGGGCTCAGAACGCCACAGCAAGCGCCGACCCAGTCGGCCCTGTGGCGGATCCTCATCGTGGAGAGCAGCACGATCGAGGCGGAGACGCTCGCCCGCGGCCTGCGCCGGCACGGACACGAGGTCGAGATCGTCGCCACCGGCGGCGACGCCCTGCGCTGCTACGCCGACGCCGACCTCGTCCTGCTCGACCTGGAACTCCCCGACCTGGACGGTCTGGAGGTCTGCCGCGGCATCCGCGCCGCCCACGAGATACCGGTGATCGCGGTCACCGCCCGGGGCAGCGAACTGGACCGGGTCCTCGGCCTCCAGGCGGGCGCCGACGACTACCTGGTCAAGCCGTACGGGTTCCGCGAGCTGATGGCGCGGATGGAGGCGGTCATGCGCCGGGCGCGGCCGACCCGCCCCGCCGCGGCCACCATCACCTGCGGTCCGCTGCGGATCGACGCGGGCACGCGCGAGGTGACCCTGGACGGCGAGCCCGTCGAGACCACGCGCAAGGAGTTCGACATGCTCTACCTCCTCGCGTCCCACCCCGACACCGTCATCCCGCGCAAGATGCTGATGCAGCAGGTCTGGGGCGACTCCTGGTCGCGCCGGACCGTCGACACGCACGTGAGCACGCTCCGCAACAAGATCGGCGCCGGCTGGATCATCACGATCCGCGGCGTCGGTTTCCGGTTCGGCCAGGGCACCTGAACCCGCCCCCGCGCGCAGCCGCGGGAGGACGACCGCCGAGCACGACGCAAGCCGAGGGGGAACGAGCATGGCAGTGACGGCGCTGTGCCACGGGGAGGGTTGCCGCACCGGGCGGTCGGGCGGAGGGACCCGCAGGCGCACGACCGGCGGCAGCCGGCTCTGCAAGCCCTGCCGGGAGCACCTCGCCGCGGGCCTCGCGGAACTGGCCCACCTGTACGAGGAATGCGGCCGCGTCCTCGGCGGCGCGGCCCCCGGCAGCCTGCGCGAGCGCACCACCGGCGGAGTACTGCCCGGCCTCCCCTTCAACGGCGCCGCCGCCGACGTACGGGCCGGGATGGTCTCCGTACTCGGCTCCTGGAGCGGGCTCGTCGCCCAGCAGCGCGGCCTCGCCGCACCGCCGCGCACCGTTGCCGCGCTCACCGCCTTCCTGCTGCGCAACGCCGACTGGCTCGCCGCCCACTCCGCCGCCGGCGAGGCCACCGAGGAGATCGCCCGGCTGGTACGGGCCGGCCGCCGCGCCGCCTTCCCCGACCCGGCCCGCAGCATCCGCCTCGGCGACTGCCCCGAGTCCGGCTGCGCCGGCGCCCTCACCCTCGCGGTGCGCGCCGCGGCCCGCGCCGACGAGCCGGCCATCGTGTGCGCCGCGGACCCGGGACACCGCTGGACCAGCGACCAGTGGAGCGGCCTCAGCCGCTCCATGGACTCCCGGGAACCCGGCACCCCGGCCGCGCCGGCCACCGAGCGCTGGCTGACCGCCGCCGACATCGCGCAGCTGTGGCACACCCCCACGGGTACCGTCTACCGGCTGGCGAGCGAGCAGCGCTGGCGCCGGCGCAACCGCGCGGGGCGCACGTACTACAACGAGAGCGACGTCCGGGACTGCTTCACCCGCCGGGCGGCCGCGCGGACCTGAGCCTTCCGTCCCGGTCCGCGGCACCACACCGAGCAGCACTCCACACCGGTCAGCACGGCCTCCGGCAGGGTCCGGATCCGGCCGTCTGACCGGTGTTTGACATTCCCTTTTCCACCGTCCGACGCACCGCACCGGGCCTTGTGGAACCTGACCTACTCCTGAATCCAGCGCCATTGAACGGCCGCTCGCGGCCGAAGAACCTTGTAGTCAAGATCCGGTGCACTGTCTCCGGAGGCCGAACTCAAGGAGACGTGATGGACGCCCCTGTGATCGTCGTCGGCGCGGGTCCCGCGGGCATGATGCTCGCCGGCGAACTGCGGCTGGCGGGAGTCGCCGTAGTCGTCCTCGAACGCCTTGACCGGCGTACGGGCGAATCCCGCGGGCTCGGCTTCACCACCCGCACGCTGGAGACCTTCGACCAGCGCGGCCTGCTCGCACGCTTCGGCGAGATCGAGCGCAGCACCCAGGGCCACTTCGGCGGACTGCCGCTGGACTTCGGCGTGCTCGACGGCGCCTGCCAGGCCGCCAAGACCGTGCCGCAGTCCGTCACGGAGACGCACCTGGAGGAATGGGCCGCCTCCCTCGGCGCCGACATCCGGCGCGGCCACGAAGTGCTCTCCGTACGCGACGACGGCGAGGGCGTCGACGTCGAGGTCCGCGGCCCGGACGGCACGCACACCCTGCGCGCCGGCTGGCTGGTCGGCTGCGACGGCGGGCGCAGCACCGTGCGCAAGGCGGCCGGCTTCGACTTCCCCGGCACGGCGGCCACCATGGAGATGTACCTCGCCGACATCCGGGGCATCGAACTGAAGCCCCGGATGATCGGCGAGAGCCTGCCCGGCGGCATGGTCATGGTGGGCCCGCTGCCCGGCGGCACCACCCGCATCGTCGTCTGCGAACGCGGCACCCCGCCGCGCCGGCGCGAGAGCCCGCCGTCCTTCGACGAGGTCGCCGCCGCCTGGCAGCGGCTCACCGGCGAGGACATCTCGGCCGCCGAACCCGTCTGGGTCAGCGCCTTCGGCGACGCGGCACGGCAGGTCACCGAGTACCGGCGCGGGCGGGTGCTGCTCGCGGGCGACGCCGCGCACATCCACCTGCCCGCCGGCGGCCAGGGCATGAACACCGGCATCCAGGACGCCGTCAACCTCGGCTGGAAGCTCGCCTCCGTCGTACTCGGCCGCGCACCGCTCGGCCTGCTCGACACCTACCACGGCGAACGCCACCCCGTCGGCCGGCGGCTCCTGATGAACACCCGGGCCCAGGGACTGCTGTTCCTCAGCGGCGCGGAGGTACAGCCGCTGCGCGACTCCCTGCGCGACCTCATGGAGTACGAGGACGTCCGCCGGCACCTCGCCGCCATGGTCACCGGACTGGAGATCAGCTACGACGTGGGGCGGGGCAGCCATCCGCTGCTCGGCCGGCGCATGCCGGACCTGGAGCTCACCGGCCCCGAAGGCCCCACCTCCAGCACCGAACTGCTGCGCCCCGCCCGCGGGGTGCTCCTCGACCTGGCGGACAACCCCCGGCTGCGCCAGCGCGCCGCGGCCTGGGCGGAACGGGTCGACACCGTCACCGCCCGGCCGCGCGGCGCGGCGCCCGCGACCGGCGGACTGCACGACACCACCGCCCTGCTGATCCGGCCCGACGGGTACGTGGCATGGGCCGCGCCCGGCAGCCACCACGACCTGCCGATGGCGCTCGAACGCTGGTTCGGGACCCCCTGACGGGACCCCCGGCCCGCAGGGCCGCTGACGACCGGCGCACCCCCTGACGGCCGCCCCATCCGGCGGCCGGACGAGAACGTCAATCGGAGGAACCACACATGGCAACGCCGCAAGCAACGATCGAGCGCCTCCCCGCCGGCCCGACCGGCCACGACGGGGAACGCCGCGACATCGTACGGGCGGCCAGGGCCGTCCTCGCCCGCGAAGGCTGGAGGCGCTGCACCGCCGAAGCCACCGCGGCCGAGGCCTCAGTGGGCACGGACGCCGTGGCCCGGCACTTCCCCGACCACGAACAACTCCTGCTCGGCGTACTGCTGGACAGCTCCGCCTCCGTCGCGGCCTGCCTCGCGGCCGTCGCCGAGAGCCACCTCGCGGAGATCACCGACCTGCGGGGCGACCTGATCGCCCTGGGCCGGGCCTGGCTGGCGCCGCTGGAGGCCTTCCGCGAGCACTTCGCGATCGTCCGGCACATCAGCGCCGAGGTCACCACCCTGCCCGCCGAGGCCGTCGACAAGTGGCAGGCCACCGGCCCCCGCCAGGCCCGCCGCGAGCTCGCCCGCCGGCTGCGCCAGGTAGCCGACCGCGGCCTGCTCGGCATCACCGACGCCGACCAGGCGGCCGAACGCTTCATCCTGCTGGTCCCCTCGTCCGTCGTGCAGCGCTCCTTCCACGGCGCGCTGCCGCTCGGACGACACGAGGAGGACGCGCTCATAGCCGACGGAGTCGACGACTTCATCCGGCTGTACGGCCCGAGCTCCTCCCGCTGACCCCGCCGATCCCTGGAGAGAGTAGAAACGATGCACAGCAACCTGATCGTGGCGCGGATGGACGTCCGTTCCAGCGCCGAGGTCGCCCAGCTCTTCGCCGAGTTCGACAACACGGACATGCCGCAGCGCATGGGCACGCTGCGCCGGCGCCTGTTCACCTACAACGGCCTCTACTTCCACCTCCAGGACTTCGCCGAGGACGACGGCGGCGAGCGCATCCAGGCGTCCCGCAACGACCCGCGGTTCATGAAGATCAGCTACGACCTGCAGCCCTTCATCCAGCCGTACGACCCGGAGACCTGGCGCACGCCGGCCGACGCGATGGCCACGCGCTTCTACGACTGGACGGCCTCCGAATGATGTCCGCCGGATCAGCGCAGATGACGGGAGGGCACCGCTCGTGGCCCGCCGGGTAGTCATCACAGGCATCGGGGTACTGGCGCCGGGAGGCATCGGTGTCCGGGAGTTCTGGGAACTGCTGTGCTCGGGGCGCACGGCGACGCGGGAGATCACCCACTTCGACGCCTCCGGGTTCCGCTCCCGGGTGGCGGCCGAGGCCGACTTCCTGCCGGAGCTGCACGGCCTGACGCAGGACGAGATCCGCCGCATGGACCGCGCCGCCCAGTTCGCGGTGGTCGCGGCCCGCGAGGCCGTCGAGGACAGCGGCCTCGACCCCACCGGCTTCGACCCGTACCGCACGGGCGTCAGCATCGGCACCGGAGTGGGAGCCGTCAGCAGCCTCGACAAGGCGTACCGCGCGGCCAGCATCGACGGCCGGCTCCAGGCCGTCGACCACACCCGGGCGCCGCAGCACCTCTACGAGCACTTCGTACCCAGCTCCTTCGCCGCGGAAGTGGCGTGGGTGGTGGGTGCGGAGGGGCCGGTGACGGTGGTCTCCTCCGGTTGCACCGCGGGGATCGACTCCGTGGCCCATGCGGTGGACCTGATCCGCGAGGGTGCGGCCGACGTCATGGTGACGGGTGCGACAGACGCGCCGATCACCCCGCTGACGCTGGCGTGCTTCGACGCGATCAAGGCGACGACGACGCTGAACGACGATCCGGAGCGGGCGTCCCGGCCGTTCGACGCGACCCGCAAGGGTTTCGTGCTCGGTGAGGGCGCGGCGGTGTTCGTGCTGGAGGAGCTGGAGGCCGCCCGCGCCCGGGGCGCGCACGTCTACGCCGAGATCGCCGGCTACGCCTCCCGCTCCAGCGCCTTCCACATGACGGGCCTGCGCCCCGACGGACGGGAGCTCGCCGAGGCCATCACGGTCGCACTCGACGAGGCGCACCTCGGCCCCGCCGACCTCGACTACGTCAACGCGCACGGCTCGGGGACCAAGCAGAACGACGCCCACGAGACGGCCGCGTACCGCCTGGCCCTGGGGCCGCACGCCTACCGGATCCCGGTGAGCTCGATCAAGTCGATGATCGGGCATTCGCTGGGGTCGGTGGGGGCGTTGGAGATCGCGGCGTCCGTGCTGGCGATGGAGCACCACGTGGTGCCCCCGACGGCGAACCTGCGCACGCGCGACCCCGACTGCGACCTGGACTACGTGCCGGTGGTGGCGCGGGAGCAGCGCACGGACGCCGTGCTGACGGTGGGCAGCGGGTTCGGGGGGTTCCAGTGCGCGATGGTGCTTGCCCGGCCGGACAGGAGGCTGCCGTGAGCGGCAGGACCCTGATCACCGGTATCGGTGTGGCGGCGCCGAGCGGGCTGGGGGTGGCGGACTTCTGGGCGGCGACGCGGATCGGGAAGAACGCGATCGGGCCGGTGACCCGCTTCGACGCCTCGTCGTTCCCGGCGCGTCTGGCGGGGGAGGTCCACGGTTTCGAGGCGGGGGACCATCTGCCGGGGCGGCTGGTGCCGCAGACCGACCGGGTCACCCAGCTGGCCCTGATCGCCACCGACTGCGCCTTCGCCGACGCGGGCATCGCACCGGGGGACGTCCATCCGTGTGACATGGGTGTGGTGACCGCTGCCGGCTCCGGGGGCTTCGAGTTCGGCGAGCGGGAGCTGCGCAAGCTGTGGAGCCAGGGCGCCAGGCATGTGAGCGCGTACCAGTCCTTCGCCTGGTTCTACGCCGTCAACAGCGGCCAGATCGCGGTCCGCAACGACCTGCGCGGCCCGGCCGGGGTCGTGGTCGGTGACCAGGCCGGCGGGCTGGAGGCGTTCTCGTACGCACGGCGGCGGCTCCGCAAGGGGAGCCGGCTGATCGCGACCGGTGGTTTCGACGCTTCCATCTGCTCCTTCGGATGGGCCGCCCACCTGGCCGGCGGATCCCTCTCCCTCAGTGACGAGGCAGAGCGTGCGTATCTGCCGTTCGACGGGGCGGCGTCGGGTTATGTGCCCGGTGAGGGCGGGGCGATCGTCGTCCTGGAGGACGAGGGCAGTGTCCGGGCGCGTGGCGGGGGCAATGTGTACGGCGAGTTCGCCGGTTACGCGGCCACGTTCGATCCGCGGCCGGGCAGTGGGCGTGAGCCGGGTCTGCGGCGGGCGGTGGAGGGGGCGCTGGCGGATGCCGGGTGTCATCCGGACGAGGTGGACGTGGTGTTCGCCGACGGCGCGGGTGTGCCGGACCTGGACCGGGCGGAGGCCGAGGCCATCACGGCGGTGTTCGGTCCGCGGCGGGTGCCGGTGACGGCGCCCAAGACGATGACCGGGCGGCTCGGCGCGGGCGGCGCGCCGGTCGACGTGGTCAGCGCGGTCCTGGCGATGCGCGAGGGGCTGATCCCGGCGACCACCAACGTCGAACTCTCGCCCGACTACGACATCGACCTGGTGACCGGGCGTTCCCGGACCGCATCCGTGCGCACCGCGCTCGTCCTGGCCCGCGGCCACGGCGGCTTCAACTCCGCCGCCCTCCTGCGCGCCGTCGACTGAACCGACCACCCCTGTCCCACCCGTACGACAGAACTCCCGCGGCCGGACTCCCCGGTCGCGGAAGACCGATGAAAGGACCCACCGTGTCCAAGCAGGAATTCACCTTCGACGACCTCAAGCGCATCCTCCTGGAGGGCGCGGGCGCCGACGAGGCCGTCGACCTCGACGGGGACATCCTCGACGCCGACTTCGAGGCCCTGGGCTACGAGTCGCTGGCGCTCCTGGAGACCGGTGGCCGCATCGAGCGCGAGTTCGGGATCACGCTCGACGACGACATCTTCAGCGACAACAGCACCCCGCGCACCCTCGTCGAAGCCGTCAACCAGCACCTCAAGGTCTCCGTCGACGCCTGACGCGTCACGCGTCACGTCACACCCGCCACCACATCCCCCATCCCAGCCCACAGAAAGGGAGTACGCCCATGGCCATCGATCAGGACTGCACCGAGACCCAGGTGATCGTGGTCGGCGCGGGCCCCGTCGGACTGCTGCTCGCCGGAGAACTCCGGCTCGCGGGGGCGGACGTGGTGGTGCTCGACGGGCTCACCGCGCCGACCGCCGAATCCCGGGCGTCGTCCCTGCACGCCCGGACCGTGGAGATCCTCGACAGCCGCGGCCTGCTGGAACGCCTCGGCGACGTACCGCACGAGAACGCCGGCCACTTCGGGGGCATACCCCTCGACCTCGGCCTGCCCGGCCCCTACCCGGGGCAGTGGAAGGTCGCCCAGACCCGCCTGGAGGAAGTCCTCGGGGAATGGGCGGCCGACCTCGGCGCGGACATCCGGCGCGGCCACGAGCTGACCGGGCTGACCACAACGGCGGACGGGGCGCTGGCCACCGTACGCACCGAGAACGGCGGGGAGGTGGCCTTCCGGGCCCCGTACCTCGTCGGCTGCGACGGCGAGAACAGCGCCGTGCGGCGCCTGGGGGGCTTCGGCTTCCCCGGCACCGACGCCGAACGCGAAATGCTGCGGGCCGACGTCGCGGGCATCGACATCCCGAACCGCCGCTTCCAGCGGCTGGCGGGCGGACTGGCCATCGCGGCCCGCCGGCCCGACGGGGTGACCCGGGTGATGGTGCACGAGTTCGGGGCCCGCCCCCGGGCCGGGCAGCCCGTCTTCGAGGAGGTCGCCGACGCCTGGAAGCGCATCACCGGAGAGGACATCGGCTCCGGCACCCCGCTGTGGGTGAACTCGTTCGGCGACGCCTCCCGGCAGGCCGCCGAGTACCGCCGGGGCCCGCTCCTGCTCGCCGGGGACGCCGCCCACCAGCAGATGCCGATCGGAGGCCAGTCCCTCAACCTCGGGCTCCAGGACGCCTTCAACCTCGGCTGGAAGCTGGGCGCCCGGATCGCCGGGCACGGCACCGAGGAACTCCTCGACAGCTACCACGCCGAACGGCACCCCGTCGGCAGGGCCGTCCAGGGCAACGTCCGCACCCAGGCGATGCTGCTGCTCGGCGGACCCGAGGTGGACGCGGTGCGGGAGGTGTTCGCCGAGCTCACCGCCAGTGAGAACGTACGGACCCACCTGGCCGGCCTGATCTCGGGCCTCTCGGTACGCCACGCGGTCGACGGCGGTGACGGCGGTGACGGTGACGGCGGCGGCTCCGGGCTGCTCGGCCTGAGGGTGCCGCACTGGGGGGTGACCACCGCCGAGGGCAGCACCGGCACCTTCGAACTGCTGCGTCCGGGGCGGGGCCTGCTGCTCCTCCCGCCCGGCGACGAGGCCCGCCGGGCCGAACTCGCCGAGGCGGCCGCACCCTGGGCGGGCCGGGTCCGCACCGTGGCAGCCGCCTCGGTGACCGCCGCCCCGGTCGCGGGCGGCTCCGCCGGGGAGGCGGTCACCGCCGTGCTGGTGCGCCCCGACGGGCACGTGGTCTGGGCCGACGGTCCGGACGCGGGCCCGCTCACCGGGGCGCTGGGCCGCTGGTTCGGGCCCGAGCGGACCGGGGAGCCCACCGTCCGGCCGGCGGCACCGGTCACCGCCGGCGCCCCCGCGGCAGTGCTCACCGCACCCGCGGCGGTGCCCGCGCGGACCGGCGCCGGGGCGGAGCGGCTCACCGGCCGCACCGCGCTGGTGACCGGGTCGAGCCGGGGCATGGGCCGGGCGGCCGCGATGCGGCTGGCGGAGGAGGGCGCGCTCGTCGCCGTCCACTACAACCAGGACGAGGCGGCCGCCCACGAGGTCGTCGCCTCGGTCGAGAAGGACGGCGGCCGCGCCTTCGCGCTGCGCACCGAACTGGGCGTCGACGGAGATGCGGACACCCTGTTCACCGCGCTGGAGGCGGAACTGCTGGAGCGCACCGGCTCCACCGACCTGCACATCCTGGTCAACAACGCCGGGGTGATGGGCGGGGTCCCGGCGGACCAGGTCACCCCCGAGCAGTTCGACCGGATCTTCGCCGTCAACGCCAGGGCGCCCTTCTTCCTGATCCAGCGGGCGCTGCGGAACATGCCCGACGGCGGCCGGATCATCAACATCTCCTCCGGCCTGACCCGGTTCGCGAACCCGGACGAGATCGCGTACGCGATGAGCAAGGGCGCGCTCGAACAGCTCGCGCTGCACTTCGCGAAGGCCCTCGGCCCCCGGGGCATCACCATCAACTCGGTGGCGCCCGGCATCACCCGCAACGGCAACCCGGTCTTCGACGTCCCCGAGGCCGTCGAGTACATGGCGGGGCTGTCCGCCTTCAACCGGGTCGGCGAGCCGGAGGACGTCGCCGACGTGGTGGCCTTCCTCGCCACCGACGAGGCGCGCTGGATCACCGGCTCCTTCGTCGACGCCACCGGCGGCACCCTCCTCGGCTGATCCACGAGACACAGCCGGGGGCCCAAGACCCCGCCGGCGCACAACCCACGCGCCGCGCCGGCGGCGGGCGGGCGGTCCGGGGAACCCTCCCCGGGCCGCCCGTCCCCTTCTCGTCCGCTCCTCGCCCCCTCCTCATCCGCTCCTCCGAAACGCGAGCGTGCCCACCCGATGAACACCCAGTCCGGCGGCCGGGCCCGGGCCCGCTGGGCCCTGGTGTCCGTACTCGCCGCCAACATGCTGGTGGACGCCCTGGAGGTGTCCGCGACCCTGGTGGCCCTGCCGTCCGTCGGCAGCGGCCTGGGACTGTCCGTCACCCGCGTCCAGTGGCTGGTCAGCGGCTTCGCCGCCGGCTTCGGCGGGCTGCTGCTGTTCGGCGGCCGACTGGTCGAGCGGCTGGGCCGGCGCCGGGTCTACCTGGCGGCACTGCCGGTCTTCGCCGCCGCCTCGCTGGCGGGCGCGCTGACCGACAGCGCGCTCCTGCTGACGGCCACCCGCGTGCTGAAAGGATTCTGTGTGGCGCTGACCGCGCCCACCGGACTCGCCATCATCCTCTCCGCCGTCCCCGAGGGCGCCGAGCGCCGCCGGGCGGTCTCCGTCTACTCCTTCTTCGGCGCCGCCGGGTTCTGCTCGGGACTGCTGCTCTCGGGCCTGCTCACCGGTGCGGGCTGGCGCTGGACCATCGCCTTCCCCGCGCCCGTGGCCCTGCTGCTGCTCGCCGCCGGGCTGCGGCTGGTCCCCCGCGACGGGGACGGGCCGCGCCGACCGCTCGGCCGGCACCCCCTCGTCGCGGGCGCCGCCCTGACCGGAGCCGTGCTGCTGCTGGTGTACGCGCTCTCCCGCATCGCGGGCCCCGGCGGGCAGTGGCGGTACGCCGCCGCGGCCTTCGCGGGGGCCGCGGCGCTGGCCGCCGTACTCGTACGGGCCGAACGCACCGCGCCGCGGCCGCTGCTGCGCACCGAACTGCTGCGGCACGAGCCGCTGTTGCGCTCCGCGCTCGGGGCGGCCGCGCTCAACGGCTCGTACGTGGGCTTCCTGCTGGTGGCGGCCCTGCACCTGCGGGGGGCCGGCTGGAGCCCCTGGCAGACGGCCCTGGCCTTCCTGCCGGCCGGCGTCCCGCTCGCGCTGAGCGCCCTGCACTCCGGGCGGATCGCCGCCCGGCTGGGCCCCGCGCGGGCCGTCGCCGCCGGGGCGGCCGCCGCCCCGCTCGGCTACGCCCTCTACCCGCACGGCGGGGGGACGGTCGGTTACGCCGACCTGCTGCCCGCCATGTCCTTCGTCGGCGTCGCCTTCGTGCTGGCCTTCACCGCCCTGCACCTCCAGGCCACCGGCACGGTCCCGCCCGCCCTCCAGCAGGCGGCCGGCGGCCTCTACCAGACCTGCGTACAGCTGGGCGCGGCGCTGACGACCGCGCTGACGTCGGCCCTGTACGCGGCCGCCGGCCGGGGCCCCGCGCTCTGGCTGGTCACCGGCGTCGGCCTGGCCGGCGCGTGCGTGGCCCTGCGCGGCCTGCTCCACCCCTCCTCAACCCGGAGAGCATCATGAACACACTCCACATGTCAGACACATACGAGACAGACACCGGCCTGGTGCACATGACCAGGCCCGACATGGCGGTCCTGGCCACGGCCGGGCTGCACGAGCGCACCCGGATCCTGGAGCAGTACGTGCGCGAGGAACTCGGCCGCATCCTCGGCATCGAGCCCCACCTCGTGGACACCACGGGCCGTCCCATGGGCTGCCTCGGGATCGGCTCGATCTCCGGCATCGAGCTCCAGTACCGGATGGAGGCGACCCTCGGCGTCGACGTGAACCTCCAGCGGCTGCTGCTCGCCAACAGCGCCCAGGAGCTCATCGACTGCCTCGCCGGCCAGCTCGGCCCCGAGGCCCACCTGCACGGGGCAGCGGTGCCGGCATGAGCACTACGACCCTGCTCCCGGCCGTCCGCCCGGTGGTCAACCACCAGGACCTGGACCGGCCCGACTTCACCCTCTCCGCCGACCGCGTCGACCTCTGGCTGATCCGCCGCCCCACCGGCGCGGACGCCGACGCGCTGGCGATCGGCGAGCTCGACGACCAGGAGCGCGAGCGCACCGACTCCTTCATCCGCCAGTCGGACGGCCTGCTGTACGCCGCCGCCCACGTGGCGGTGCGCCGGCTGCTCGGACGTTACACGGCCACCCTGCCCCAGGACGTCCGCTTCATGCGCGAGCCCTGCCCGGGCTGCGGCGAGCCGCACGGCCGCCCCGCCCTCTCTCCCCCGCCGCCGCCGCTGCACTACTCCCTCTCGCACAGCGGGGGCGTGGCCATGGTGGGCGTCGGCACCTCGCCGCTCGGCGTTGACGTGGAGAAACTCCCCGGCGCCGAGACGGTGGACATCTGCTCCAAGGCGCTCCACCCGGACGAGCAGCTGGAGATCTCCGAGGCCGAGACCGGTGAGGACCGGCGGCAGCTGTTCGGACAGATCTGGACGCGCAAGGAAGCGTTCCTCAAGGGGCTCGGTACGGGGTTGAGCCGTTCGCCCGCCGAGGACTACCTGGGCACCGACCACGGCCGCCACCCGGACGGCTGGACCATGGTCGGCGTTCCGGCCGACGCCACCCACGCCGCCGCGGTGGCGGTGGCCGGGGCCGCCCCCAAGGTGGTCGACGTCAGGTGGGTGCCCGACACCTGGCTGGCCGCGGACCACACCGTGTGCGGCGCCGCCCCCGGACCGCGTGACACGGTCCTCGCCAGTTGAACCGCAGATAAGGACGTGACCGGATGACCACCGCCTTCGTCTTCCCCGGCCAGGGCTCCGCATACGCCGGCATGGCCAGGGAGCTGCTCGCCCTGCGGCCCGACCTCGCCGACACCTACTACCGCACCGCCGACGACCTGCTCGGGTTCCCGCTGGCCGGGGTCTGCCTGGACGGTTCGCCGCGGGACCTGGACGACCCGGCCGTGGCACAGCCGGCGATCTTCCTCACCAGCATGGCCGTCCTGGAGGTGCTGCGCGGCGAGGGCCTGCGGCCGGACGCCGTGGCCGGGCACAGCCTGGGCGAGTACGCGGCGCTCGTCGCCGCCGGCGTCCTGGAGTGGACCGAGGCGCTCTGGCTCGTCCGGCTCCGCGGCGAGCTCGTCGCCACCGTCGGGGACCGCGTCGGCAGTGCCACCGCGGCGGTCATCGGCCCGAGCCGTGCGGAGCTGGCCCGGATCTGCGCCGAGGCCCGGGCGGCCACCGGCCAGGTGGTCGAGGTGGCGGGGGACAACGAACCCCGCCAGACCGTGGTGTCCGGCCAGGCCGAGGCGGTGGCCCGCGCCACCGACGCGGCCCGGGCGGCCGGGGCGCGGGTGGAATGGCTGCACACCGGCGGCCCGTTCCACTCCAGCCTGCTGGGCGAGGCCGAGGCGGAGTTCACCGAGACGCTCATCGCGACGGAGTTCCGCGACCCGGTGGTGCCCCTGGTCTCCGGCGTCACCGGCGGGTGGGTGACCAGCGCCGCCGAGGCCGCCGTCGCCCTGCGCGGCCAGCTCACCAGCCCGGTGCGGTGGACCGGGGCGGTCGGCACGCTCGCCGCCTCGGGCGTCGACCGGTTCGTCGAGGTGGGGCCGGGCCGGGTGCTCGGCGGGCTGGTCCGGCGGATCCTGCCGGGCGCCCGGGTCCACAGCACGCACACGCCGGACCGGCTGGCGCTGGCCGTGGACGAGCTCACCGCGACGGCGGCCTGACCCCGGCCTGACCCAGGCACGAGCGGGGCCGTAGATCCGTGCGAGGTCCGCACGGTACTGATCCGTTCTCTGGGGTGCGGCGCGCCGGCGGTGCCGGCGTACCGCCCCGCGAGCACGCGGACCCGCCGCAGCCAGTGCCGGCGGGACGTCACGAGACGAGGAGCAGTCTGTGGAGACGACAGTCGAGCCCGGCCAACTCATCCGCGTGGCGAAGGGGCGCCCCGACGCCGAGGCCCTCGCGGCGCTGACCGCGGTGGTGCTCGCGCGGGCGGCGGCGTACGAGGGCGAGCACGGCGGCACGGCCGGCGGCGGGCCGGCCCTCGCCGGCCGGCGCCGGCCCGAGCGGGTCCGTGGCTACCTCGGCCCGCGGACCTGGCACGCGCTCCGGTCGGCCTGACCGGGCCGCGGCCCCGCCCCCGTCCGCACACCGCGCCCGCCCGCCCTTCAACCCAGTGCCACGGTCCAGGAGTTCGCGGGCGGACGCTCCTGGCCGCCGGCCCGTGTCCCGAGTCCGCCGACTGGAGAGGCCATGCCATCGACCCATGACGACATCGCGGCACTGCGCGAGCAGGTGCAGGCCCTGAGCGACCGCGCCGAGCTGCGCGAGCTGTTCGACCGCTACGTGACCGCCCTCGACACCCACGACGGGACGGGGCCGGAGGACTTCCGGTACGCCTCGCTCTTCACCGAGGACGCCACCTTCTCCTTCCCGATCGGGGTGTGCGAGGGGATCGAGGCCTTCGCCGCGTTCCAGCGCGGGGCCCGGGAACGGTGGGCGCGCATCCACCACACCAGCTCCAACCACTCCGTCGTCCTCGACGGGGACCGGGCCACGCTGCGGGCCCAGCAGCTCACCACGCACGTCCACCACGCCGGCCGGGGGCCGTCGGCCCACTTCGAGGTCGGCGGGTACTCCGAGGCCCGGGCCGTGCGCACGCCGGCCGGCTGGCGGCTGAGCCACGTCGCGTTCCACGTCGTGTGGGACTCCGGCGCACGCCTGCCCGAACTCGCCGGAGTCCGGCTGTGAGAACCGGATGAACGCCGTGCAGACCGCCGGCTACCGGGTCCCCGCCAGGGATCCCGCACCGGAGGCCGTACGCCTCCCACGGGCGTGCGCCGCACCGCCCCTGACCACCCTGCTGCGCCGCCGGGCCGCCTGGGGGCTGGCCGTCGCCAAGGCCCGGCGCAGCCCGTCCGCCCGGTCGTCCTGACCCTCCTGGAGATGCCCCTCATGGTCCCTGTGCCACCTGCCGGCGTGCCCCCGGTCCGGCCCGTCACCCTCGACGCCGCCGGGATCCCGCTGTCCGGTCTGCTGGCCCTGCCCGCACAGCCCGTACCCCGGGCGCTGGTGGTGGCCCTGCACGGCTCGGGGATGAGCGCGGGCTACTTCGACAGCCGGGCGCGGCCCGGGCTCTCGCTGCTGGAGCTCGGCGCCGGCCTCGGATACGCCGTACTCGCCCTGGACCGGCCCGGGTACGGGGCCTCGGCGGGGGCGCTGCCCGAGGGGCAGGACCTCGCGGGGCAGACCGCCGCCGTGCTCGCCGCACTGGAGGGCTTCGCCGAGGGGCGCGAACTGGGCGCCGGAGTCTTCCTCGTGGCCCATTCGGGCGGCGGCCGCGTCGCGCTCGCGGCCGCGGGCGCGGCCCGGGGCGGCCTCGTACCGATCGGGGTGGACGTCTCCGGCATCGGGCGGCGCTTCGCCGTGGAGGCCGGCCGGCTGCCCGGCCCCGACCTGCCGGGCGAGTGGCGCCGGCACTGGGGCGCCCTGCGGTTCTACCCGCCGGACGCCTTCCGGCTCGGGCAGGGGCTGCTGCGGCCGGTCCCCGCGACCGAGGCGCGGGAGACGCGGCGGTGGCCGGAAATGTACCCCGCCGTGGCGGCCGGGGTGCGGGTGCCGGTGCGCTTCACGTTCGCCGAACAGGAGCAGTGGTGGAGGCACGACGGGGAGGCGCTGGAGGAACTGCTGACTCCGCTGACGGCGGCCCCCGCGGAGGTGGCCCGGCAGCCGCACGCGGGGCACAACATCAGCCTGGGCTGGGCGGCCCGCACCTACCACCTGCGGGTCCTGTCCTTCCTGGAGGAATGCCTCCTCGCCCGCGACGTGGCCGTTGGCCGGGTCGTGACGGGCTCTGACGGCGACCTGAAGAAGGTTGACGCGGATCTGACATAGACCCCGTTGACCCCGTGGACGGGTACCGACGAGGGTTCTCGTGAGCATCCCGAGACATGCAACGAACCGTCACACCGGGACACGTCCACTCGGTCTCCCGGTATCTGTCGGATCCGTTCCGATCCATCTGAACCCTCCCGAAGAGGAACGCGCATGAGCGACCTGAAGGACCTGGTGCAGGCCGGCACCGCCATCGACGCCGAGAGAACCGACGCCTGACCTCGGACCCGACCAAACGGTTGCGGCCCCCGCGGCCCCTCCGGGCCCGGGCCCGGCCGCAGCCCGTCTCCACGACCGACGAGAAGCAGGTTTCTCATGGCGACCGGCCACCACAACGTCCACCCGCTGCCGCAGACGAAGCAGCTGCGGGCCATGCACACGATCATCCGAGACCGCGGGGCCTCCCGCTCGGACTTCGTGTTCTACTCCCGGCGCATCATCCGCCTCCTGCTCGAATCGGCGCTCGACCAGCTGCCGTTCGACGAGCACGCGGCCGTCACGCCGGTCGGTGAGACGTACGACGGACTGAAGTTCGGCACCAAACTGTGCGCCGTGCCCGTGATCCGGGCCGGTGACTCCATGCTCGACGAGCTGCGCCAGGTCATCCCCGACATCACCGTCGGGAAGCTGCTCATCCAGCGGCACAAGGTCACCAAGCTCCCGCACCTGTACTACAAGAACTTCCCCGAGGACATCGCCAACCGGCACGTCCTCGCCCTGGAGCCGATGCTGGCCACCGGCGGCAGCGCCAACATGGCCATCGAAGTCCTTCTGGAGGCAGGCGTGCGTGAGGAGAACATCGTCTTCGTCAACCTGCTCGCGGCGCCCGAGGGCATCGCGGCGGTCCATGCCGAGCACCCGAACGTCAAGATCGTCACCTCGTCGATCGAGGAGCGCCTCAACGAGAACGCGTTCATGATCCCGGGCATCGGCGACTTCGGCGACCGCTACTTCGGCACGACCGACTCGGCAGCGGCCTGATGAAGGCGGGCCGTTCACTCGCGGACTCCGCGCTCACCGTGCTCGCGCCGGTGGTCTGGGGTTCGACGTACCTGGTCACCACGGAGCTGCTGCCCGAGGGCAGACCCCTGCTCTCGGCACTGCTCCGCGCCCTGCCCGCCGGCCTGATCCTGCTGCTCGTCGGCCGGGTGCTGCCGAAGGGCATCTGGTGGTGGCGCGCCCTGGTCCTCGGCGTGCTGAACATCGGAGCCTTCTTCTACCTGCTCTTCGTGGCCGCCTACCACCTCCCGGGCGGCGTCGCGGCGCTGGTGATGGCCATCCAGCCGATGATCGTGCTGGTGCTCGGCGCCGCGCTGCTGAAGGAGCGGATCAAGCGGATCCACGTGATCGGCTGTGCCCTCGGCACGGCCGGCGTGGCCCTGCTCGTGCTCCAGCCGAACGCCGGGCTCAACCTCACCGGTGTCATCGCCGGTCTGCTGGGCGCGCTCAGCATGGCCTCCGGCATCGTGCTGACCAAGCGCTGGGGACGCCCCGAAGGGGTGGGCCTGCTGCCCTTCACGGGCTGGCAGCTCACCGTCGGCGGCCTGGTCCTGCTGCCGATCGCGCTGATCGGCGAGGGACTGCCCGGCGAGATCACCGCGGAGAACCTCTGGGGCTTCGCCTACCTCGGCATCATCGGGGCCCTGATCGCCTACGCGATCTGGTTCCGCGGGGTGCAGCGGCTGCCCGCGCTCACCGTGTCGTTCCTGAGCTTCGGCTCGCCCCTCACGGCCACCCTGCTCGGCTGGTTCGTCCTCGACCAGGCGCTGTCGCCGCTCCAGATCCTCGGAGCGCTGACGGTTGTCGCGTCGGTGGTCCTGGCCCAGCCGAGGCAGGCCAAGCAGCAGCCAGAACCCGAACCCGAACCCGAGCCCGAGCCCGGACCGGATCCGGTCCGGCCGGCCTCGCGGGAATCCGTCAAGGCGTAACGCGACGGAGCCCCGCCCACGACTCCCCGCCCGGCCTGCCCCCTGGAGCAGGGCGGGGAGCGGTGGTGGCACACCGTGGCCTCCCCCGTCCGCGGTGTGCCGCCCACCTCCTGACCCCGAAACCGTGGAAGGACCGAGTCCGTGCCCCACATCCACATCCGGCACTACCCGAGGGACTTCACGGCCGAGCAGCTCAGGGAGATCGACGAGGCCGTGACGGCCGCCGTGACGCGGACCTTCGCCCTCGGCGAGGACGCCGTCTCGATCTCCCTGGAGCCGGTCACACCGGAGGACTGGCAGGCCCAGGTCCTCGCCGAGATAGCGGCCCGCCCGGACCAGCAGGTCAGGCGGCCCGGTTACGTGAACGAGAGTTGAGAGACATCCCGATGAGCGCAAGCAACGGCGTCCCCGTCGTCTACACCGAGGAGGTCCGCGAGGCCCTCCACGAGGGCAAGGCCGTCGTCGCCCTGGAGAGCAACGTCATCACCCACGGGCTGCCCTACCCGGACAACGCCGCCACCGCCCGCAAGGTGGAGGACGCGGTACGCTCCGGCGGCGCGGTACCCGCGACGATCTGCATCGAGGCCGGCGCCATCCGCGTCGGGATGTCCGACTCCGACATCGAGCGCTTCGCCTCCCTGCCGGGCATCCCCAAGGTGTCCAGCCGGGACCTGCCCGTCGTACTGGCGCAGGGCGGCCCGGGCGCCACCACCGTGGCCTCCTCGGTCGTGGCGGCGGAGCTCGCCGGGATCCCGTTCTTCTCGTCCGCCGGCATCGGCGGCGTGCACCGGGGTGCCCAGGAGAGCTGGGACGTGTCCTCGGACCTGATCCAGTTCACCCGCTCCAAGGTCGCCGTCGTCTGCGCGGGCGCGAAGATGATCCTCGACCTCGGCCTGACCCTGGAGTACCTGGAGACGCAGTGCGTCCCCGTCGTCGCCTACCGCTCGGACGACTTCCCCGCGTTCTACTGCCGTACGAGCGGCCACAAGGCGCCCCACCGCCTGGACGACGAACGGGTCATCGCCCGCGCCATCGAGGCCCACTGGGCCCTCGGCAACAACAGCTCCTTCCTGATCACCACCCCGGTCAGGGAGGAGGACGCCATCGACTCCGCCGAGGTGGACACGGCCATCCGCGCCGCGGTCGCCGAGGCGGCCCGGGACGGGGTTTCCGGCCAGGCCATCACCAAGTACCTGATGCGGGCCGTCGACGCCGCCACGGACGGCCGCTCCGCCAAGGCCAATATGGCCGTCCTCGCCTCCTGCGCCGAAGCCGCCGGCCGCCTGGCCGTCGCGCACTCCGCACACCTCGCGGAGCTCGCCGCGTGAGCGACTCCGGACAGATGCTGCTCTTCTCGGGACGCGCGCACCCCGCGCTGGCCCGGGCCATCGCGGCCGAACTGGGCACGGAGCTGGTCCCGACGAAGGCGGTCGACTTCGCCAACGGCGAGATCTACATCCGCTACCAGGCCTCCGTGCGCGGCGCGGACTGCTTCGTGATCCAGAGCCACACGGCCCCGATCAACAAGTCGATCATGGAACACCTCATCATGGTCGACGCGTTGAAGCGGGCCTCGGCCCGCAGCATCACCGTGATCCTTCCCTTCTACGGGTACGCGCGACAGGACCGCAAGCACAGCGGCCGGGAACCCATCTCGGCCCGCCTGGTGGCGGACCTGCTCAAGACCGCGGGTGCGGACCGGATCCTGACGGTCGACCTGCACGCCGACCAGATCCAGGGCTTCTTCGACGGCCCGGTGGACCACCTGTTCGCCATGCCGGTCCTCGCGGACCACATCGCCTCCAGGGTGGATCCGGCCGACCTCACCGTCGTGTCGCCCGACGCCGGCCGCGTACGCGTGGCCGACGGCTGGTGCGACCGCCTCGGCGCTCCGCTGGCCATCGTGCACAAGCGGCGCGACAAGGACGTGGCCCACCAGGTCACGGCCCACGAGGTGGTCGGCGAGGTCCGCGACCGGGTCTGCGTCCTGGTCGACGACATGATCGACACCGGCGGCACGATCTGCGCCGCCGCCGACGCCCTGTTCGCCCAGGGCGCGCGGGACGTCATCGTGGCGGCCACGCACGGGGTGCTCTCGGGCCCCGCCGCGGACCGCCTGAAGAACTCGCGCGTCAGCGAGTTCGTCTTCACGGACACCCTTCCGGTGCCCGGAGCACTGGGCCTCGACAAGGTGACAGTCCTGTCGATCGCCCCGCTCATCGCGGGCGCCTCGCGAGAGGTGTTCGAGAACGGATCTGTAACCCGGCTCCTGCGGAGCCGGTGATCGCCCGGACGGGCGGGGTCGATGGGGGCCCGGTCCGTCCGTTGGGGGAGGCGGCCGCAGCACGCACCGCGCCGTTCCGGTTCTTCCGGGTGGTGAGGCTCTGCCTTGCGCCCCTCAGTTCTTCGGTTTCATCCGGCCGGGCAGTCAACCCGGCCACTGACACCGGGCCCGCCGCTCCGCGGAGCCCGGTTCGCGGGGGCGTTCGACGGCGCCCGCTGCTCCACAACGGAACTTAAGGAAGCGGGAAATGACTCTTCAGGAGACCAGCGTGCTCGACCCCACCCTGCGCGGCACCACCACCTTGCCCGGCCTCCTCGCCGAGCGCGTCGCCGAGCACCCCGAGGCGATCGCCGTCGCGTACCGGGATGAGAAGCTCACCTTCCGCGAGCTGGCGTCCAGAAGCTCGGCCCTGGCCGACTACCTGGGGCACCTGGGCGTCTCGGCGGACCACTGCGTCGGCCTCTTCGTCGAGCCCTCCCTCGACCTCATGGTCGGCGCGTGGGGCATCCTGGGCGCCGGCGCCGCCTACCTGCCGCTGTCCCCGGAGTACCCCGAGGACCGGCTCCGCTACATGATCGAGAACAGCGAGGCGAAGATCATCCTGGCGCAGCAGCGCCTGGTGTCCCGCCTGCGCGAACTCGCCCCGCAGGACGTCACCATCGTGACCCTGCGCGAGTCCGAGGCCTTCGTCCGCCCCGAGGGCCAGGAGGCCCCCGTCGCCGGCGGCGACGCCCGCCCGGACACCCTCGCGTACGTCATCTACACCTCCGGCAGCACGGGCAAGCCGAAGGGTGTGATGATCGAGCACCGCAGCATCGTCAACCAGCTCGGCTGGCTGCGCGAGACCTACGGCATCGACCGCAGCAAGGTCATCCTGCAGAAGACCCCGATGAGCTTCGACGCCGCCCAGTGGGAGATCCTCTCCCCGGCCAACGGCGCGACCGTCGTCATGGGCGCCCCCGGCGTCTACGCCGACCCCGAGGGCCTCATCGAGACCATCGTCAAGCACGGCGTGACCACCCTCCAGTGCGTCCCGACCCTGCTCCAGGGCCTGATCGACACCGAGAAGTTCCCCGAGTGCGTCTCCCTCCAGCAGATCTTCTCCGGTGGCGAGGCCCTCTCCCGCCTGCTGGCGATCCAGGCCACGCAGGAGATGCCGGGCCGGGCCCTCATCAACGTCTACGGCCCGACCGAGACCACCATCAACTCGTCCTCGTTCGTGGTCGACCCCGCCGAGCTGGACGAGGGCCCGCAGTCCATCTCCATCGGCGCCCCGGTCCACGGCACCACGTACCACATCCTCGGCAAGGAGAACCTGAAGCCGGTCGGCGTCGGCGAGATCGGCGAGCTGTACATCGGCGGCATCCAGCTGGCCCGCGGCTACCTGCACCGCGACGACCTGACCGCCGAGCGCTTCCTGCGGATCGAGCTGGAGGAGGGCGCCGAGCCCGTCCGCCTGTACAAGACGGGCGACCTCGGCCAGTGGAACGCCGACGGCACCGTGCAGTTCGCCGGCCGCGCCGACAACCAGGTCAAGCTGCGCGGCTACCGCGTCGAGCTGGACGAGATATCCCTGGCCATCGAGAACCACGACTGGGTCCGCAACGCCGCCGTCATCGTCAAGAACGACGGCCGCACCGGCTTCCAGAACCTGATCGCCTGCATCGAGCTGAGCGAGAAGGAAGCCGCCCTGATGGACCAGGGCAACCACGGCTCCCACCACGCCTCGAAGAAGAGCAAGCTCCAGGTCAAGGCGCAGCTGTCCAACCCGGGCCTGCGCGACGACGCCGAGCTCGCCGCCCGCCCGGCCTTCGACCTGGAGGGCTCCGAGCCCACCCCCGAGCAGCGCGCCCGGGTCTTCGCCCGCAAGACCTACCGCTTCTACGAGGGCGGCGCGGTCAGCCAGGACGACCTGCTCAAGCTGCTCGGCTCCAAGGTCACCGCGGCCTACTCCCGCAAGGCGGCCGACCTGGCCCCCTCCGAACTGGGCCAGATCCTGCGCTGGTTCGGCCAGTACATCAGCGAGGAGCGCCTGCTCCCGAAGTACGGCTACGCCTCCCCGGGCGCGCTGTACGCGACGCAGATGTACTTCGAGCTGGAGGGCGTCGGCGGGCTCAAGCCGGGCTACTACTACTACCAGCCGGTCCGCCACCAGCTCGTCCTGATCAGCGAGCGGGCCGCCACCGGCAGGCCCACGGCGCAGATCCACTTCATCGGCAAGAAGAGCGGCATCGAGCCGGTCTACAAGAACAACATCCAGGAAGTCCTGGAGATCGAGACCGGCCACATCCTCGGCCTCTTCGAGCAGATCCTGCCGGCCTACGGTCTCGACGTGCAGGACCGCGCCTACGACCCGGCCGTCCGCGAGCTGCTCGACGTCGCCGACGAGGACTACTACCTGGGCACCTTCGAGCTGGTCCCGAACGAGGGCCCGCGCGAGGACCACGCCGAGGTCTACGTCCAGACGCACGGCGGCAAGGTCGCCGGCCTGCCCGAGGGCCAGTACCGCTACGAGAACGGCGCGCTGACCCGCTTCTCGGACGACATCGTCCTCAAGAAGCACGTCATCGCGATCAACCAGTCGGTCTACCAGGCCGCCAGCTTCGGCATCAGCGTCTACAGCCGCGCCGAGGAGGAGTGGCTGAAGTACATCACCCTCGGCAAGAAGCTCCAGCACCTGATGATGAACGGGCTGAACCTGGGCTTCATGTCCTCCGGCTACAGCTCCAAGACCGGCAACCCGCTGCCCGCCTCGCGCCGCATGGACGCCGTCCTCGCCGAGAACGGCGTCGAGGGCGGTCCGATGTACTTCTTCGTCGGCGGCCGCGTCAGCGACGAGCAGCTCGGCCACGAGGGCATGCGCGAGGACAGCGTCCACATGCGCGGTCCGGCCGAGCTGATCCGCGACGACCTCGTCAGCTTCCTCCCGGACTACATGATCCCCAACCGGGTTGTGGTCTTCGACCGGCTGCCGCTGTCCGCCAACGGCAAGATCGACGTCAAGGCGCTCTCCGTCTCCGACCAGGTCAACGCCGAGCTCGTGGAGCGCCCCTTCGTCGCCCCGCGCACGGAGACCGAGAAGGAGATCGCCGCCGTCTGGGAGAAGTCCCTGCGCCGCGAGAACGCCTCCGTCCAGGACGACTTCTTCGAGTCGGGCGGCAACTCGCTCATCGCCGTCGGCCTCGTCCGCGAGCTCAACTCGCGCCTGGGCGTCTCCCTGCCGCTGCAGAGCGTCCTGGAGTCCCCGACCATCGAGAAGCTGGCCCGCCGCCTGGAGCGCGAGGTCGCCCAGGAGTCCTCGCGCTTCGTCCGCCTGCACGCGGAGACCGGCAAGGCCCGGCCCGTGATCTGCTGGCCGGGTCTGGGCGGCTACCCGATGAACCTGCGCAGCCTGGCCGGCGAGATCGGCCTCGGCCGCTCGTTCTACGGCGTCCAGTCCTACGGCATCAACGAGGGCGAGACCCCGTACGAGACCATCACCGAGATGGCCAAGAAGGACATCGAGGCCCTCAAGGAGCTCCAGCCGACCGGCCCCTACACCCTGTGGGGCTACTCCTTCGGCGCCCGCGTGGCCTTCGAGACCGCGTACCAGCTGGAGCAGGCCGGCGAGAAGGTGGACAACCTCTTCCTGATCGCCCCCGGCTCGCCGAAGGTGCGCGCCGAGAACGGCAAGGTGTGGGGCCGCGAGGCGTCCTTCGCCAACCGCGGCTACACCACGATCCTCTTCTCGGTGTTCACCGGCACCATCTCCGGCCCGGACCTCGACCGGTGCCTGGAGACCGTGACGGACGAGGACTCCTTCGCCGAGTTCATCAGCGAGCTCAAGGGCATCGACGTCGACCTCGCCCGCCGGATCATCTCGGTCGTGGGCCAGACCTACGAGTTCGAGTACTCCTTCCACGAGCTGGCCGAGCGCACCCTCCAGGCGCCGATCAGCATCTTCAAGGCCGTGGGCGACGACTACTCGTTCCTGGAGAACAGCAGCGGCTACTCGGCCGAGCCGCCGACGGTCATCGACCTCGACGCCGACCACTACAGCCTGCTGCGCGACGACATCGGCGAGCTGGTCAAGCACATCCGCTACCTGCTCGGCGAGTGATCGCGGACAGGTGACGCCGTAGCGGCCACCCCGTCGGAGGAATCCGGCGGGGTGGCCGCTTTTTCGCGTTTCCGGCGACGCGGACGGCGCCGGTCGCGGCGCCCGCCGCGCCGGCCCGCCGGTTCAGGACCCGTACGGCCGCGCCGCGCGTCCCTCGCGCAGGGTGACGCCCCACCAGGCCAGCTGGTCGAGGAGGACCGACGCGGCCTTCGAGCTGCCGCCGTCGTCGTCGAGCAGCCGGCCCTCGTCGTCGAAGCGCTGCCAGGGGTTGTGGAAGCTCACGGTGTCGCGCACCGTCACGGCGTGCACCTCGGCGAAGACCTGCCGGAGCTGCTCGACGGCCCGCAGACCGCCCGCGACGCCGCCGTACGAGACGAAGGCCACCGGCTTGGCGCGCCACTCGGCGTAGACGTAGTCGATGGCGAGCTTCAGCGAGGCCGGGTAGCCGTGGTTGTACTCCGGGGTGATGACGACGAACGCGTCGAGGGCGTCGATCCGGGCCGCCAGGCCGGGCGTTGCGGTGGAGGTGCCGAGCGGGTCGAGGCTGAGCTTCAGCTCCTCGACGAGCGCCGGCTCCGACAGGTCGATGACGTGGATCTCCATGTCGTCGCGCTGGGCGGCCTCGGACACGAACCAGCGGGAGACCTTGTCGGCGAAACGGCCGGTGCGGACGCTGCCGACCAGGACACCGACCTTGAGGGGGCTGCCGGACATGGGGGTACCTCTTTCCGTTGCTGGGATGACGAAGGGGGGTGGGGGTGGGGGTGGGGGCAGGGCGGGGAGGGCGGCCGGCTCAGTCGGTGAGCAGGACGATCTTGCCGCGGCCGTGGCCGGTCTCCAGCTCGCGGTGCGCCTCGGCGGCCTGGGCCAGGGGGAGGGTCCGGCGGACGTGGACGCGCAGCTTCCCGCTGTCGACGAGGGCGGCCAGCTCGCCCAGCCGCTGCGCGTTGCGCCGGCTGTTCAGCCACCGCACGCCGAGCTCCTCGTGGACCCCGAAGGCGAAGATGGTGCCGACCCGGTCCTTGTCCTCCACCAGCTCCGCCGCCACCCGCAGGCCGTCGGCGCTGGCCGTGTCCAGGGCGGCGTCGACGCCCTCCGGCGCGAGGGCCCGGACGCGGTCGGCGAGGCCCTCGCCGTACGTCACCGGCACCGCGCCGAGCTCGCGCAGGTACGCGTGGTTGTCCTCCCGGCCGGTGGCGATGACCTTGGCGCCCCGCAGCACGGCCAGCTGCACCGCGATGGTGCCGACGCCGCCCGAGGCACCGTTGATCAGCACGGTCTCGCCCGCGGACACCTTCAGGTCCTCCAGGACGGTGTGCGCCGTCTGACCCGAGGCGGACAGGGAACCGGCGACCTCCCACGGAACACCGGCCGGCTTGGCGACGACCTGCTCCGCCGGCACGGTCAGGTACTCGGCGTACGTGCCCTGGAGGCGGTACCCGAGCACCTCGTCGCCCACCGCGAGGCCCGTGACGCCCTCGCCGACCTGGTCCACGACGCCGGCGAAGTCGCCGCCCGTGACGTGCGGGAACGTGATCGTGACACCGGGCGGGTTCCATCCGGTGCGCACCGCGCAGTCGGTCGGCTGCGTACCCGCCGCCTTCACCCGGACCCGGACCTCGCCGGGCCCCGCCACCGGGGTGGGCAGGTCGAGCAGTTCCAGGACCTCCGGTCCGCCGAACGCGTGGAATGCCGCAGCCTTCATCGTCAACGCTCCTCAGGGAAAGTGCTGTTCAGCCGGCCCGTCGGGGCCTTCGTGATCAACTTAGGACCTCAAGTGAACTTGAGGTCAACCCTCGTCGTGGGTGACGCGGCGGGACTTCAGGAGGATGCCCTCCGGGCCGTCGACGACGGTGTCGTGGACGACGCAGCTGCGGGTGATCTCGGGCTTGCCGCCGGGGCGGACGTTCACCACGAGCGCGTAGGCGGTGGAGGAGACGGTGCCGTCCTCCTGGAGCTCCAGCGCGATGTGGTTGAACCAGTGGCGGCGCTGCACCGGGTCGTTGTCGAACCGCTCGTGGAACGCGACGAGCTCGCGGACGATCCCCGGCCGGGTCCGGGCCGGCTCGACGCCCGGGGAATGCTGGAACTCGCCGTCCTCGGTGAAGGTGGCGGCGTACTCCTCGAACCTGCCGGAGTCGAGGTGCTGCATCTGGTGCGCGTAGAAGTGCTGGACCCGCAGGTAGAGGTCGGCCGATACGGCGGAGTGGCCGGCCGTGGTCGTGGTCGTGGTCATGCTCGTGGTCATGGTCGGGTCTCCTGGTGTCGGAGGGGGGCGGGCGGGGGTGATCAGCCGTCGGAGGCCGTCAGGACGACGGCAGAGTTGAAGCCGTGCCGGCCGCGGGCGAGGACCAGCGCGTGGCGCAGGGGCAGCTCCCGTGCCTCGCCGCGGACCAGGTCGATGCCGTACGCCTCGGGCGGGCCGGACAGGCCGTGCGTGGGCGGGATGACCCCGTCGCGCAGTGCGAGCAGTGCCGTGGCGACGTCCAGCGGGCCGCCGCCCCCGTACAGGCGCCCGGTGAGCGCCTTGGGCACGGTGACGGGGACCCCGCGCGGGCCGAACAGGGCGGTGAGGGCCCCGGCCTCGGCGGCGTCCAGGTGCGGTACGCCCGCCCCGTCGGCGAACACCACGTCGATGTCGGCCGGGCCGAGCCCGGCGTCCGCGACGGCCGCCCGTGCGGTCCGGCCCAGGGCGGGGCCGCGGTCCGAGCCGGGGGCCGGGTCGAAGCCGGCGGCGTAGCCGGTCAGTTCGCCGTAGACCTGCCGGGCGCCGCGGGCGGGGGGAGAGGTGGTCGGGGTCGACGGTCCGCCGGCGGCCGCGGTCCGACATGACGAGGTATTCGTTCTCGAGGCTGGTGGCGGCGACGGCGCTGCCGAGGCTGACGCCGATGCGGTGGGGGTCGACGCCGCCGAACGCGAGTCCGCTGTCGGCGACGGCTTCGCGGGTGCTCGCCACCGCGAACTGGGTGGAGCGGTCCATGCGGCGGATCTCGTCGGGGGTCAGCCCCTCGGCCGCGGCGTCGAAGTCGGCCTCGCCGGCGACCTGGGAGCGGAAGCCCGAGGCGTCGAAGAACGAGATCCTCCTGGTGGCGGTGCGCCCCGCGGTGAGCAGGTCCCAGAACTCCTTCCGGCCGTTGCCGCCCGGCGTCCGCACGCCGATGCCGGTGATCACTGCTCGCCTGCTCATGGCCGGCTCTCCTTCGTCTCGGGCCGCGGGCACCGATCAGGCGTGGCAGGCCGGGAGCCGGCCGTGGAAGGCGACCATGCCGGAGAACATCTCCCCGATGTCCAGGGCCGCTCCGGGCTCCGCGCCGTGGAGCTCCGCGTACGCCCGGTGGAGGTTGGGCACCAGCCGCTCGGAGTCGAGCAGCCCCGCCCATTCGCCGAGGTCGGTCTCGCGCGCTGCCTCCAGCGGCGACAGTCCGGCGGCGGCGGTGTCGCGGGCCAGGTCCTGGAGCCACCGGAAGTAGCGCTCGGCGGTGTCGAGCAGCTCCGGCCCCCCGACCGGGCCGTGCCCGGCCACGATGGTCCGCGGCCCGAGGGCCCGCATCGCCGCGACCGCTTCGAGGGAACCGGAGATCGACCCCATCAGGCAGAACGGGGTGGTCCCCGACATCAGCAGGTCCCCCGCGAACAGCACGCTCTGCCCGGGCAGCCAGGCGACCGTGTCGACGGCCGTGTGCGCGGGACCGAGCGCGATCAGCTCGACCTGCGCGGTGCCGGTGTCCAGGCGCAGCCCGTCGCGGAAGGTCAGCCCGGGGAGCTCCACCGACAGGTCGCCCCAGCACACCTCGGGCCAGAGGGTCGTCAGGTGCAGTCCCACGGTCTCCATCTCGACGCGCGTGGTCTCGTGGGCGACCACGACGGCCCGGTCCGTGAACAGGGAGTTGCCGAAGGTGTGGTCGCCGTGCGAGTGGGTGTTGACGACGAACCGGGGCGCCGGGCCGACCTCGGCGACGGCCCGCTTCAGGGCCAGGGCGCGGTCGTGCGTCGCGGCGGTGTCGATCAGCACGGGCCGGTCGTCCGAGACGATGTACCCGGCGTTGTTCAGGCACCAGCCCCCGTCGGGCTGGACGTAGGCGAACACGCCGTCCGCGATCTCGTCCAGGCGCGCCGTCATGGAACTTCTCCCCTCGCAGTCATGGCCGGTCTCGACTCGAATGTCGACATCGGAACTCATGCCCGGCCTGCGCACAACCCGCCTTGACGTCGAATTGTCAATCCGGGTGGGGGAGTTGGGGGGAGTTCGAGCGCTTCTCGACCGTCGCTGCGCATGGTCGAGGTTTGGGCTTTCGGCTCGTGGCCGGCACGGCGGCGCTCGCGGGGGCGGCCTTGACCTCAAGTGTGCTTCAGCTTGAAGCATGGGGACACTGCTCCGCACCACCCTGAAATCCGGAGGACCCGCCTTGGACACGACCACGTCCACGCCGTTCCCCGGCGCGGGCCGTCGCACGATGACGCTCTCCGCGCTCCTCCTCGCTTCCACCCTCACCGTGATGGCCGGCACCGTGCTCGCCCCCGTCGTGGCCACCATCCGCACCGACCTGGGTGTCAGCGGCACCGCCGCCGGCCTGATCCTCACCGCCCACGGCCTGTCCCTGGCGATCACCAGCCCCTTCGTCGGCTGGGCGGTCGACCGGTGGGGCCTGCGCACCCCGATGACCGCCGGGCTGGTGCTGTACGGGGTCGCGGGCGGAGCGGGCCTCTTCGCCGACTCGTACGCCGTGCTGATCGCCAGCCGGTTCGTGTTCGGCATCGGCGCGGCCGCGGTGTTCACCGGCACCACGGTGGCGCTGATGGCGCTCTTCGAGGGCCCGGAGCGCGACAGGGTCGCCGGATGGCGCTCCACCGCCATCGGGCTCGGGGGCGTGGTCTGGCCGCTGATCGCCGGCGTGCTCGCGGTCCGGTCCTGGCACGGCCCGTTCGCCATCTACCTCGTCGGCATCCCCGTCGGCATCGCCATGCTGTTCACCATGCCGCGCATCCCCGCGACCGGCGGCGCCCCGGGCGGCGGCACCATGGGCCTGTTCCGGACCACCCCCCGGCTGCTGGGCATGTACGCCCTCTCCCTGGTCTCCTCCTTCCTGCTGTACGTCCTGATCGTCTTCCTGCCGCAGCGGTTCGACCAGATCGGCGTGGAGGACCCGCTCGTCATCGCGGCGATCACGGCGGGCCTCTCGCTGGCGGGCAGCGGATCGGGCCTCTTCTACGGGCGGCTGCGTGCCGCCATGGGCTACGTGGCCCTGCTGCGCTGCGCGCTCGTCCTGTGGGGCCTGGCCTTCGTGGTGGGCGCATCGGCGGGCCACGCCGTGCCGCTCGCCCTGGCGGCCCTGCTCTTCGGCGCCGGCAGCGGGATCTCCGTACCCGCCCTGGCCATGTGGATCGGCGAGACCGCGCCCGCCGCGATGCGCGGCCGGGCCATGGCGCTCTCCGGCACGGCCAACTTCGCCGGACAGTTCGCGGCGCCGGTGGTGGTCGGCCCCCTGGTCGGCGCCACCTCCATCACCGTGGGCTTCGTCGCCGCCGCAGCCCTGTGCGCGCTGGTGCTGCTCGTGCTGCTGTTCCTGAAGCCGGGGGCGGCACGGCAGGCCGCGCCGGCCGCCCGGCCGCAGCCCCGGCAGACGGCGCCGTCCGGCAGCACGGCCGCCTGAGGCCCCTGAGGCCCTGGGGGCGCTGTCGTGCGCTGCGGACTCAAGTGCCGGGATAGCGCGGCGCCACCGGAACTTGACCGAACGTCGAGCAGAAGTCCGCAGGCTCTCCGTGACACCCGACGGGAGAGGCAGCACATGATCAACCTATTCCAGCCCCAGGCCGGCGCCGAGGCGCTCGAAGCGGTCGCCGGGGTCTTCGAGGAGCGGCGGCTCGGGCACGCACCACGGACGAAGTCCTTCGAGGCGGCCTTCGCCGAACACTTCGGCGCGCCGGGCCACGTCGCCTTCGTCAACTCGGCCACCTCGGGCCTGTTCCTCGCCGCCGGGGCGCTCGGCCTCCAGGACGGCGACGAGGTCGTCCTGCCCTCCCGGAGCTTCCTCGCCGCGGCCGACGCCGTCCTGGCCCACGGCGGCCGGCCGGTCTTCTGCGACGTGGACCCGCGCACGCTCAACCCGACCTGGGAGGACATCGAGGCCGCCGTCACCGAGCGGACCAGGGCCGTCGTCGCCCTCCACGACGGCGGCCACCCGGGCTACATCGAGCGCATCGCCGCACGCTGCCGCCGGCTCGGCATCGTCCTGATCGAGGACGCCGCCCGCTCCGTCGCCCCCTTCGGCGACCTCGCCAAGTGGGGCCTCGACGCCATGAAGGGCCTCGTCACGGACCCGGAGCAGGTCTACCGGGTCCGCCGCCCCGCCTACCGCGGCCTCGCCCAGTCCAGCGGCTTCGGGTAAGCCGGAACCGTCGCCTGCCCGCTGTGGGGGCCGCCCGCCCGGCCACCGGGGTACGCGTCAACGGCGTTAACGGCGTTAACGGTGCGGCACCGTTGACGCCGTTGACGCGTCCGCGCGCTCTGCTTCCCGCAGTGTCCGTCCGGCCGGGGCCGATGCGGCCCTTCTACCGGCATTTGACCTTTCCTTGGCCGCCTCCCGAGGCGCCGGACGGGGCCTTGTGGAACCTGACCTACTCCTGAATCCGGTGGCATTGAACGGTCGCTCGCGGCCGAAGAACCTTGTCATCAGGATCCGGTGCGCTGTTCCCGGAGCCCGGTTCAAGGATGGACGAGGAATCCGGTGCAGCACAGCGGGAGGGCAGCGCCGGTGGTTTCGACGCCCCGGTCTGATCGTTCGGGTGGGCCGCACATCTGGCCGGCGGATACCTCTCCCCGCTCTCGCCCCACTACGACTTCGACCTGGTGACCGGGCCTTCCCGGACCGCATCCGTGCGCACCGCGCTCGTCCTGGCCCGCGGCCACGGCGGCTTCAACTCCGCCGCCCTCCTGCGCGCCGTCGACTGACGGCCCGAGCCGGTTCCTTCTCCCTGCCCTGCGAAGGGATCCCCCTTGTCCGAGCACCAGCACCTCAAGGTCTCCGTCGACGCCTGACGCGTCACACCGGAGCAGCACCGTGGCCGCCGAAGCCCAGGCGCGGCGGCCGTCCGAACCCTTCCCACTCCCAAGGAGCCACGAGCATGCCGCAGCCCGGCCTGCGCGAGGTCGAGCACGAGATCACGATCTCTGCTCCGGCCGCCGCCGTCTACCGCCTGATCGCCGAGGTCACGAACTGGCCGCGGATCTTCCCGCCGACGATCCACGTCGACCACACCCCGACCGGGCCCAACGAGGAGCGCATCCGCATCTGGGCGACGGCCAACGGCGAGGCCAAGAACTGGACCTCCCGCCGCACCCTGGACCCCGAGGGCCTGCGGATCACCTTCCGCCAGGAGGTCACGGCACCGCCGATCGCCGCCATGGGCGGCACCTGGATCATCGAGCCCCTCGGTGCGGGCGAGTCCCGCGTGCGCCTGCTGCACGACTACCGGGCCGTGGACGACGACGCCGACGGCCTGGCGTGGATCGACGAGGCCGTGGACCGCAACTCGAAGTCCGAGCTGGCCGCGCTGAAGACGAACGTCGAACTGGCGCACGCCGCGGAGGAACTGACGTTCTCCTTCGAGGACACCGTGCGGATCGACGGCTCCGCGAAGGACGTCTACGACTTCGTCAACGAGGCCGACCGCTGGGAGGAGCGCCTGCCGCACGTGGCGGCGGTCCGGCTGGTGGAGGACACGCCGGGGCTGCAGGAGCTGGAGATGGACACCCGGGCCAAGGACGGCTCGCTGCACACCACCAAGTCCTACCGGGTCACCTTCCCCCACCGGAAGATCGCCTACAAGCAGACGACCCTGCCCGGGCTGATGGCCCTGCACACCGGCTATTGGACCTTCACGGAGAACGAGGACGGCGTGGCGGCGTCCTCGCAGCACACCATCACCCTCAACACCGCCAACATCGCCAGGGTCCTCGGCGAGCAGGCGACCGTCGAGGACGCCAGGGAGTACGTGCGCACCGCGGTGAGCGCGAACAGCCGCGCCACCCTCGGCCACGCCAAGGCCTACGCCGAGAACAGGGCCTGACCCCGCCGACTGCGTCCGGAGCCGGGTGGAGCTGCTGGACTCCATCCGGCGTGGCGGCGGCGTTGCCGTCGCCGCCGTTGTCGTCGTCCGAGGGCGGTCGGATCCGGCCGCGGGTGGCTGAAACCTGACGCAGATTGACCGTGTCCTGACATAACGGCGGTTGACGGGCATATTCAGCGCACAAGAGACTTTTCGTAATTTCGGACGGCAGCCGTCCCCGCTGATGAGGAGTCATCTTCCATGCGCTTCAATCTCATCGGCCCCTTCGAGATCGTCACCGACGACGGCAGGACCTACCAGCCCGGAACCCCCAAGGTCTGCCAGACGCTCGCCCTGCTGCTCACCCGCCCCGGCGAGATCGTCACGGCCGAGGCCCTCATCCGCGAGCTGTGGGGCGAGAACCCGCCGCGCAGCGCCGTCACCACGCTCCAGACGTACGTCTACCACGCCCGCCGGATGCTCACCCAGGAGCGGCTGCTCCCCGCCGACCGCTGCCTGATCGTCACCAGTCCGGCCGGCTACGCCATCCAGGTCGACGACTCCGAAGTCGACGTCCGGATCTTCGAACGGCTCGTCACCCGGGCCCGTCACGAACTCGCCGAGGACGAGCCGTCCAGGGCGCTGCGCACCGTCCGCCAGGCACTCGACCTCTGGCGCGGGCCCGCCCTGTCGAACTTCCCCGCCGGCGACGTCCTCGCCGGACACGTCGTCCACCTGGAGGAGCTGCGCATCCGGGCCTTCGAGACCCGCATCGAGGCGCAGGAGCGCCTCGGACGGCACCGCGAGTCCATCCCGGAACTGCGCAAGCTCATCAACGACTACCCGCTCCACGAGTGGTTCCACAGCCGGCTCATCGCCGCGCTCGGAGCCGCCGGCCGCCGCGCGGAAGCCCTCCAGGCCTACCAGAAGGTGCGCGGGCTGCTCGCCGACGAACTGGGTCTGGAGCCCTCCGCCGAGCTCAAGCGGCTCCAGGCGGGCCTGCTCGGAACGGCCCTCCGCAGGGAGCCGGCGCCGGCCCGCACCTGAAACGGGGCGGACGGCGCCGGCCGGGCGGGGGCCGGGGGCCTAGAAGTTGCCGAGGCCGCCGCAGACGTTGAGGGCCTGCGAGGTGATCGAGGCGGCCGTGTCGGAGGCCAGGTAGCCCACCAGCCCGGCGACCTCCTGCGGCGTGGAGTACCGGCCGAGGGGGATCTTCGCCTGGAACTTCTCCAGCACGGCCTCCTCGGTGGTGTCGTAGGCGGCGGCGTAGCCCTGGCGCACGCGCTCGGCCATCGGCGTCTCGACGTAGCCGGGGCAGACGGCGTTGACCGTGATGCCGGTCGGGGCCAGCTCGTTGCCCAGCGCCTTCGTGAAGCCCACCACGCCGTGCTTGGACGCCGAGTACGGGGCGCCCAGGACCACGCCCTGCTTCCCGGCGGTGGAGGCGATGTTGATGATCCGGCCGCGGTTCTTGGCCCGCAGGCCGCCCGCGTTCAGGGCCTCGCGGGTCACGCGGAAGACGCTGTTGAGGTTGGTCTCGATGACGTCGTTCCACAGCTCGTCGGCGATGTCCGCGGTGACCCCGCCGCCCGAACGGCCGGCGTTGTTGACCACCACGTCGATGGTGCCGAACCGCTCCACCGCCGCCTCGATCCAGGCCCGCACGTCCTCACCGCTGCGGACGTCCAGGCTCGCGCCGTCGACTTCCAGCCCCTCGGCGGCCAGCTCCTTCACGGTCCGGGCCACGTTGTCCGCGTCCCGGGCACCGATGAACACCCGGTGCCCCGAAGAGGCCAGCGTGCGGGCCACTTCCAGGCCGATGCCGCTGGTCGCTCCCGTGACGACGGCTACGCGCTTGCCCTGGCCCTGGTCCTGCTCCGGCATGTGAACTCCTCGGCGAATCTCGGATGTCGACGCACGCGGAGCTTCCGGCACCCCGATGGAGCGGGGCTCGAAACGCCCTGGGCCGCACCCCGGCGGAAGGGACCACCGGGGCTCCAGAGGCCGTCGAGCGGCTGTTCACAAGCTCGGACGGACACCCGTACGCGAGAGGCGACCATGATCAACCTGTTTCAGCCCCAGGTCGGGGCGGAGGAACTCGACGCGGTCGCCGGGGTGTTCCACGACCGCCGGCTCGGCAACGGGCGGCGCACCAGGGCCTTCGAGGAGGCCTTCGCCGAACACCTGGGGATCCCCGCCGACCACGTCGTCTTCACCAGCTCCGGCACCACCGCCCTCCACCTGGCGGTCGAGACCCTCGACCTCCGGGAGGGCGACGAGGTCGTCCTGCCCTCCATCGTCCTGCCCGCCACCGCCGAGGCCGTGGCCGGACGCGGCGGCCGCCCGGTCTTCTGCGACGTCGACCGCCGCTCGCTCAACCCGTCCCTGGAGGACATCGAGGCCGTCCTCACCGAACGCACCCGGGCGGTCCTCCTCCTCCACTACGGCGGCCGCACCGGCGACGTCGTCCGCATCGCCGCCCGCTGCCGCGAACTGGGCGTCCTCCTGATCGAGGACGGCGCCTGCTCCGTCGCCTCCAGCGTCGGCGGCGTACCCGCCGGCACCTTCGGCGACCTGGCCGTCTGGAGCTTCGACCCGGGCCGGGTCATCGTCACCGGCGACGGCGGCATGGTGTACGCCAAGGACCCCGAGCGGGCCGCGCGCACCAGGCTCCTCGCCCAGCGCGGCCTGGTCCGGGCCACCAGCTTCGGCCACGCCTCCGTGGACTCCGCGGCCGGCCGGACGCCCCCGCCCGAGTACGGCCGCGGCATCGTCGGCAACGACCTCACCGCCGCCATCGGCCAGGTACAGCTGCGCCGCCTCCCCGAGATGGTCGAACGGCGCACCCGCATCGCCGAGCGCTACGACCGGGAGCTGGCCGGCACCGAGGGACTGCTGACGCCCCCGCCGCTGCCCGAGGGCCAGGAGACCACCCACTGCCTCTACTGGGTGCAGCTCGACCCCGCCATCAAGGACAAGGTCGTCGGCGACCTCCTCGCCGAGGAGATCGACACCACCTCCCACTACGCGCCCCTCCACCGGTTCGGGCCCCAGGACACCACCGGGGAGCACGCGCCGCCCCGGCTGCCCGCCTGTGACTGGGCCGTCGACCGCACCGTACGCCTGCCCCTGCACCCCGGCCTCAGCGACGAGGACGTGGCCGCCGTCATCGGCTCCCTGCGCAGGGCCGTGCGGACACGGCTCGCCGAAGCCGGCTCAGAAGAAGGACTCACCGTGAAGGACACCCCATGAACCGACGCGTCGTCATCACCGGGATCGGCGTGGTCGCACCCGGGGGAGTGGGCGCCAAGGCGTACTGGGCCCGGCTCACCTCCGGCCGCACCGCGACCCGCGCCATCAGCCTCTTCGACGCCTCGGGCTTCCGCTCCCGGATCGCCGCCGAGGTCGACTTCGACCCGCTCGCCCACGGATTCACCCCCGAGGACGTCGCACGCCTCGACCGGGCCGCGCAGTTCGCGCTGGTCAGCGCAGACGAGGCGATCCGCGACAGCGGCCTCGACCCGGCCGCCCTCGACCCGACGCGCACGGGCGTCACCCTGGGCAGCGCGGTGGGCTGCACCACCGGCCTGGACGTCGAGTACGAGGCGGTCAGCCGGGGCGGCTCCACCTGGGAGGTCGACCACACCCTCGCCGTCCCCCACCTGTTCGACTACTTCGTCCCCAGCTCGCTGGCGGCCGAAGTCGCCTGGCGGGTCGGCGCCCAGGGACCCGTCTCCCTCGTCTCCACCGGCTGCACCTCCGGACTCGACTCCATCGGCCACGCCGTCGAGCTGATCCGCGAGGGCAGCGCCGACGTGATGGTCACCGGCGCCACCGAGGCCCCCATCTCGCCCATCACCGTGGCCTGCTTCGACGCCATCAAGGCCACCTCGCCGCGCAACGACGACCCCGGGACCGCCTCCCGGCCCTTCGACGCCACCCGCAACGGCTTCGTCCTCGGCGAAGGCTCCGCCGTCCTCGTCCTGGAAGAGCTGGAGAGCGCCCGCCGGCGCGGCGCCCACGTCTACGCCGAGATCGCCGGCTTCGCCAGCCGCGGCAACGCCTACCACATGACCGGCCTGAAGGCCGAGGGCCGCGAGATGGCCGAGGCCATCACCGTCGCCCTCGACGAGGCCCGCCTGCCCGCCACCGCCGTCGACTACGTCAACGCGCACGGCTCCGGCACCAAGCAGAACGACCGGCACGAGACGGCCGCCTTCAAGCGCAGCCTCGGACAGCACGCCTACGAGGTCCCGGTCAGCTCCATCAAGTCGATGATCGGCCACTCCCTCGGCGCCATCGGCTCCCTGGAGGTCGCCGCCAGCGCCCTGGCCATCGAGCACAACACCGTCCCGCCGACCGCGAACCTGCACACCCCCGACCCGACCTGCGACCTGGACTACATCCCGCTGACCGCCCGCGAGCACCGCACCGACACCGTGCTCAGCGTCGGCAGCGGCTTCGGCGGCTTCCAGAGCGCCATGATCCTGACCCGCCCGCGTCCGGGAGATGCCGCATGAGCGCCGCCACCGCCACCGCCACCGACACGGCCCCCGCCCCCGCCGGACCCGCCGCCCCCGCCGCACCGGTCGTCACCGGCATCGGCGTCGCCGCCCCGAACGGCCTGGGCACCGAGGCCTGGTGGGCCGCCGTCCTGCGCGGCGAGACCGGCATCCGCCCCCTCACCCGCTTCGACGCCGCGCGGTACCCGGCCAAGCTCGCCGGCGAGGTCCCCGGCTTCGACCCCGCCGAGCACCTCCCCGGCCGGCTGCTCCCGCAGACCGACCAGGTCACCCGGCTCGCCCTCACCGCCGCCGACGAGGCCCTCGCCGACGCCGGCGTGGACCCGGCACAGCTGCCGGACTTCGCCGCCGGAGTGATCACCGCCAACTCCGCCGGCGGCTACGAGTTCGGCCAGCGCGAACTCCAGGCCCTGTGGAGCAAGGGCGGCCAGTACGTCAGCGCCTACCAGTCCTTCGCCTGGTTCTACGCCGTCAACAGCGGCCAGATCTCCATCAGGAACGGCATGCGCGGACCCAACAGCGTCATCGTCAGCGAGCAGGCCGGCGGACTCGACGCGGTCGCCCAGGCCCGCCGCCAGATCCGCAAGGGCATCCGGCTGCTCGTCACCGGCGGCATGGACTCCTCGCTCTGCCCCTGGGGCTGGGCCGCCCACCTGGCCACCGGCGAGCTGACCACCGCCGAGGACCCCGCTCGCGCCTACCGGCCCTTCTCCGCCGACGCCGACGGACACGTCGTCGGCGAGGGCGGCGCCCTGCTCGTCCTGGAGGACGCCGACGCCGCCCGGGAACGCGGCGCCGAGCCCTACGGCACCGTCGCCGGGTACGCCGCCACCTTCGACCCGCCGCCCGGCTCCGGCGGCGCCCCCCGCCTCGGCGCAGCCGCCGGGCTCGCCCTGCGCGAGGCCGGACTCACCCCCGCCGACGTCGACGTGGTCTTCGCCGACGCGGCCGGACGCCGCGACGCCGACCGGGACGAGGCCCGCGCCATCGCCGGCCTCTTCGGGGAGTACGCGGTCCCCGTCACCGCCCCCAAGACCATGACGGGCCGGCTCGCCTCCGGCGGCTCCTCCCTCGACCTGGCCGCCGCCCTGCTCTCCCTGCGCGACGGGGTCATCCCGCCGACCGTCCACACCGGCCCGCCCGCCGAGGACTGCCCGATCGACCTGGTGACCGAGGTCCGCAGGCCCGAACGGCTGCGCACGGCCCTGGTCCTGGCCCGCGGCCGGGGCGGCTTCAACGCGGCCATGGTGCTCCGGGGCCGCTGAACCGCCCCCGCACGGCCCCGGCACACCCCGCCACACCCACGGCCGCCGCCGGCACGGGCACGCGTACGCGCGGACCCGGCCGGCGGCGGCCGTCGGCGCGCCCGGTTCCAGTGGCCTTCCAAGCGGCCTCAACCGGGCATGAGGACCGTGGTACGCCGGGATCAGCCCGCGATCAGGAGGACAGCGCCGTGCCGAACTTCAGATACCCGGAACCGCCCGTCGACGGGCTGCTGCGCCGGGCCGCGCTGCGCGACCCCGCCGCCTGCGCCCTCCGCACCCCCCACGGCACGCGCACCTTCGCCGAACTCGACGCCCGCGCCGACCGCTACGCCGCCTACCTGGAGCACACCCTCGGCAGGCGCGGAGCCCGCGTCGGCATCGCCAACACCCTCGACGAGGAGTTCCCCGCCGCCTACTACGGCACCCTGCGCAGCGGCAACACCGCCGTCCTCCTCAACCCGCTGGTCCGCACCGCCGGACTCCGCCACATGTGCGAGGACGCCCGCGTCGAGACCGCCTTCGTCCCCACCGCCACCGCCGAACTGCTCGTCAAGACCGCCGACCGGCTGCCCCTGCTGCGCGCCGTCGTCGTCACCGACGCCCCCGACGGGATCGTGCCCGCCGACGCCGTCCCGCTCTGCGTCGCCCTGGACTCCGCGCCACGGCCCGCACCCCGCGCCACCGAGGCCTTCGACCCCGACACCGAAGCCTGCATCCAGTTCACCACCGGCACCACGGGCCGCCCCAAGGGCGTCCGGCTGACCCACCGCAACCTCGTCGCCAACGCCGCGCAGACCGCCGCCGCCCACCACCTCGACGCCGGCGCGGTGACCCTGAACAACCTGCCCGTCTACCACCCGATGCACCTCAACTCGGCCGTTTACGCGGGCGCCCGCCAGGTGCTGTGCCCCTGCCCCCGCCCCACCGCCGCCCTCGAACTGGCCGACCGCACCGGAGCCACCCACCTCTACACGCTCCCGGCCCGCCTGCACCAGCTCGCCGCCGACGTCCGCTTCGCCGAAGGCCCCCGCGGCGACGGCCTGCCGCACCCCGTCCCCGGCCGGCCCGGCCGGCTCACCGTGGTCCTCTCCGGCGGCAGCGCCCTCGCCCCCGCCGACGCCCGGCTGCTGGCCGAACGGATCGGCGTACCCGTGCTCCAGGGCTACGGACTGGTCGAACTCTCCCCCCTCACCCACTCCCAGCGGCCCGACGGCCGCACCGGCGCCGGCACCGTCGGCGCGCCCGTGCCCGGCACCGAATGCCGCGTCGTGCACCCGGAGACCGGCGTCCCGCTCGGCCCCGGCGACACCGGCCAGGTACAGGTCCGCGGACCCCAGCTGATGGCCGGCTACCTCGGCGAGAGCGGCCCCCCGGTCGACGCCGACGGCTGGTTCTCCACCGGCGACGCGGGCCGCATCGGCCCCGACGGGGAGCTCCACCTCGCCGACCGCCTCGACGACGTCTTCTCCTACGACAGCGAACTCGTCTCGCCCACCGCCGTCGAAGCCGTCCTCGCCTCCGACGTCCGCGTCGAGGACTGCGTCGTCGTCGGCTGGCCCGACCCCGTCCACGGCGCCCTCACCTGGCTCGGCATCGTCCTCGCCGACCCGGCCGAGCCCGGACTCCTCGACGTGCTCGACTCGATCGTCGAAACCGCCAACGAACAGCTCGCCCCGCACGAGCGGATCCGCCGCGTGGAGGTCCTGGACGCCGTCCCGCGCACCCCCGCCGGCAAGCCGGAACGCCGCTCGCTGCGCCGCGCCCTGCGCCGGCGGGCGGAGGCCGAAGCCGCCGTCTGAGCCGGGCCGCCCCGCCCGAGGGGCCGTGGACGGCCGGTGCAGCCGGGGTCCAGGACCCTTCGAGTGCTCCTCCGCCGACGCCCGCGAAGGTCGGAAGAGAGGTTGAGAGAGGTGTGATCCGATGTCAGGTGAGCGTGTGCAGCACACGTCGTATTCGGTGGACGTCGCCGCCCCCGCGGGCGTGGTCTACGCGCTGATCGCGGACACCACCCAGTGGCCGCTGTTCGTCCCGCCCAGCGTCCACGTCGAGCGGCTGGACTTCGACGGGACCCGGGACCGCTTCGGCATGTGGGCCACCGCCAACGGGACGGTCGCGTCCTGGGTCTCCCGGCGCTCCCTGGACCCCCGGCTGCGGACCATCGACTTCCACCAGGAGGTCCCGGCACCCCCGGCGACCTCCATGGGCGGCCGCTGGACCGTCGAGGAACTGGGCCCCGCCCGCTCCAGGCTGAACCTCGTGCACCGGTTCGAGGTCCGCGACGACGACCCGGCCGACGTCGAATGGCTCACCCGGGCCACCGACACCAACAGCCGGGCCGAACTGGACCAGCTGAAGCAGACCGCCGAACTCTGGACGAAGCTCGACGGCCTCCTGCTGACCTTCGAGGACTCGGTACGCGTCCACGGCCCCTCCGAGCTCGTCTACGACTTCCTGTACCGGGCCGGCGACTGGCCCGCCCACCTGCCCGAGATCACCCGCGCCGACGTGGCCGAGGACCGCCAGGGCGTCCAGCTGGTCGGCATGGACACCCTCGGCGCCGACGGCGTCACCGAGACCAGCACATCGGTCCGCGTCTGCTTCCCGCACGCCGGCCGGATCGTCTTCAAGCAGACCCGCACCCCCCGCCTGCTGGCCGCGCACACCGGCGAATGGGCCGTCAACCCCGACGAGACCGGGGTCACCGCCGTCGCCACCCACCAGGTCCTGCTCCGCGAAGAGGACATCGAGCCCGTGCTCGGCCCCGGCGCCGACCTCGCCCAGGCCCGCGACCACGTACGCCGCACCCTCGGCGGCGCGAGCACCCGCGTCCTGCACCTGGCCCGGCGGCACGCGGAGACGGCCGTGCGCACCCTGATCCCGCAGCGGTGAACGCCGCCCCCGGCGACCGTCCGCCGCCGTCCACCGCACGCGCCACCGCCGTCCCCCGGCCGTGGACCCACCCCGCCACCCCCCTCCAGCTCGACGTCCTCCTCGACGGCCTCGCCCACCCCGGCCGGGGCCTGTACACCGAGCAGCTGCACTGGCACTGGCACGGCCCGCTCGACACCGAGCGGTTCGCCCGCGCCTGGCAGACCGTCACCGGCCAGGAGGCCGTCCTGCGCACCGGCCTCGCCGAGCCGGCCGCGGGAGCCGCGCCCCGCTTCGCCGTCCACGCGTACGCCGCCCCGCTGATCACCCACCACGGCACCGGCGGCACCGGTCCGCGGGCCTGGGAGGCGCTGCTCGCCACCGAACGGATGCGCGAGTTCGACCTGACCCGGCCCGGCCCGCTGCGCATCGCCCTGCTCGGCGGGGCGGACGGCGGCACCCGGGTGCTGCTCACCTACCACCGCGCCCTGCTGGACCCGGTCGGCGTCCGCCGGCTGCTGGGCTCCTTCCAGCGCGCCTACGCCGCCGACGGCCCGCCCCGCGGCGGCGAACGCCGGCCCGACCTGCGCGACCACCTGCGCTGGGTCGGCGCCCAGGACCCCGCCCCGGCCCGCGCGTTCTGGACCTGGGCCGCCCCGCCCGCCGGGAGCGTCACCCTGCCCGCCCTGGACCGGGGCCCCACCCACCAGAGCGGACACGGCCGCACCAGCCAGCGCCTCACCCCGGCGGAGGCCGGCCGGCTGCGCGCCTGGGCCGCACTGCTCGGCGCGGCCGAGAGCACCGCCCTGCACGCCGCGTGGGCGCTGCTCCTCTACCGCGCGGGCTCGCAGGGCGCACCCGGCGCGGTGCCGGTGGCGTTCTCGGCGGCCGTCTCCGGGCGGATGATCCCGCTGGAAGGCGCCGGACAGCTGCCCGGACCCCTCGGGAACGCACTGCCGGTGGCCGTGGACGTGCACCCCGGGGCGACGGTGGCGGTGCTGCTGGGCGAACTGGCCGGCCGGGCCGTCGACCTCGCGGCGTACGAATGGGTCTCGCCGGGGCAGATCCGCAGCTGGGCCCCCGACAGCCCGCGCACGGAGTCGGTGCTGGCGTTCCTCCCGCCGGACGACGGCAGCCCGCCCGAGGCGCCGCCGGGGCCCGGGCCCGCCGAGGTCGCCGGCGCCCTCACCGGGATGCCGGTCGCCGTCTCGGCCCGGCACGACCACGACGGCGGGCTCACCCTGACCGCCGTGCACGACCGGACGCGCATCACGGACGGGGACGCCGCCGAACTGCTCTGGCAGACCGCCCTGCTGCTGCGGCGGCTGCCGCTGGAGGCCGGGCCCGACACCACCGTCGCCGAGGCGCTCGTGCCGCTGCACGGGGCGCCGTCACCCCGGGTCGCCCCGGCCCCCGCCCCGGCCGCCCGGGTGCTGCGCCCGGCCGCCGCGGCCGGGGCCGGGCCGGTCTGCCTGATCCGGCCGCCCGGCGCCGCCGAGGACTGCTACGACCGCCTCGCGGAACGCCACCGGGGGACGCGGGCCCTGCTGACCTGCGCCCCGGACCCGGACGCCGTCCTGGCCGCGCTGGCCCCCGCCCTGGCCGCCGGGGAACCCGTCGCCGTCGGCGGGTACCCGGGCGCGCGGACCCTCGCGCGGGAGGCCGCCCGGCGGGTGGCCGCGTACGGCTGGAGCGCCCCGCCGGTGCTGGTCGCCGGCTCCGACCGCGCCCTCGCGCGGGCCCTCGCGGGACCCTCCCGGCGGAGTTCGAGCGGTTCTTGAAGGAGCTTCCAGCGCCGGCGCCGACCTTGGTAGGGCCCTGTCACCGGGAGCGCCCAGCGCAGAGGGGAGCAGAGCCGTGCCGGCCCTCGCCCAACCGGATCCGCCGCACCTCCCGCACCTGCCCCTCGACGGACTCCTCCGCCGGGCCGCCGAACGCGCCCCCGACGCCCCCGCGATCCGCGTGGGCGCCCGGACGCTGACCTTCGGCGAACTCGACGCCCGGGCCGACCGGATCGCCGCCTTCCTGGAGTGCTCGGTCGGCCGGCGCGGAGCCCGGGTCGGGGTCGCCAACACCCTCGACGCCGACTTCGCCGCCGCCTACTACGGCACCGTCCGCAGCGGCAACACCGTCGTCCTGCTCAACCCCCTCGTCTCCCCGGCCCGCCTCGTGAAGGTGCTGGGCTCGGCCGGAGCGGAACTCGCCTTCGTCCCCCGCGCCACCGCCGAACTGCTCGCCGACGCCGACGGCCGGCCGCCCTGCCTGTCGCTGGTCCTCGTCACCGGCGCCGGCGACGATCCCGTCCCCGGGGACACCGTCCCCGTGGACCTCGTCCTGGACGCCGTCGCCGCCGCCACCCGCCGCGCGGCCCCCGGCGAGCCCGCGGACTTCGACCCCGGCGCGGAGGTCTGCGTCCAGTTCACGACCGGCACCACGGGCCGCCCCAAGGGGGTCCGGCTGACCCACCGCAGCCTCGTCGCCAACGCCGCGCAGACCGCCGCCGCGCACCGGCTCGACGCCGGCTCCGTCACCCTCAACCACCTGCCGCTCTACCTGCCGATGCACCTCAACTCGGCCGTGTACGCGGGCGCCTGCCAGGTGCTGTGCCCCGACCCGGAGCCGCTGGCCTCGCTCGCGCTCGCCGAGAGCACCGCGGCCACCCACTACTACGGGCTGCCCGCCCGCCTGCACCGGCTCGCCGCCGACGAGCGGCTGTGCGGCCCCGGCGCCCTCCCCGGCGTCCCCGCCGGGCCCCGGCTGCGCGCCGTGCTGTCCGGCGGCAGCGCCCTGTCCCCGGACGCCGCCCGGATCCTGGGCGAGCGGCTCCGCGTACCCGTCCTCCAGGGCTACGGCCTCGCCGAACTCTCCCCGCTCACCCACTCGCAGAGCCCGGACCGGCCGGTGCCCGGCTCCGTCGGCACGCCCGTGCCCGGTACCGGCTGCCGCATCGTGCACCCGGAGACCGGGGTGCCGCTGGGGCCCGGCGAGACCGGCGAGGTGCAGGTGCGCGGACCCCAGCTGATGGCCGGCTACCTCGACGAGAGCGGACCGCCCGCCGGCGCGGACGGCTGGTTCTCCACCGGGGACGTCGGCCGGACCGGCCCCGGCGGAGAGCTGTTCCTCGTCGACCGGCTCGGCGACGTGTTCCTGCACGACGGCGAACTCGTCTCGCCCAGCGCGGTCGAGCGGGTCCTCGGCTCCGACCCGCGGGTCGCCGAGTGCGCGGTCGTCGGCTGGCCCGACTCCGTGCACGGCTCCGTCACCTGGGCCGGCATCGTGCTCCGCGACGGCGCCGCCGCAGGCCCCGCCGTCCTGGAGGAGATCGCCGCCCGCGCCAACACCCGCCTGGCACCCTACGAGCGGATCCGCCGCGTCGAGGCGATCGACGCCGTCCCGCGCACCCCCGTCGGCAAGCCCGTACGCGGTGAGCTGCGCCGCACCGTCCGCACCCGCGCCGCCGCCGAGGCGACGGCCTGAACCACCCAGCGCCGTCCGGGACCTTGGTCTCGGACCGTCCGACCAAAGTACCGCCCGCCGTCCGGACCGGCGGCGGGAAGAGATCACGAAGGTAACGTCCGGACCGTGCCCCACTTCACGACAGCTCCCCGGCCCGGTCCCGTCGGGAGGAGCCCGCGGGACTGGACCGTGGACACCCTCCTGTTCCTGCTCGCCGTCGCCTACGCGGTGGCGACCGCGAGCGGCTCCGCCCAGGCGGTCCCGGAACCGGGGCTCGACTGGACGCGGCCGGAGCCGGTGGCCGGCGCGCTCGCCTGCGGCCTGCTGTGGCTGCGCCGCAGCAGGCCCGTCGGGACCGCCTGTGCGCTGATCGCCCTCTCGGTGCCGTTCGGGACGGCCGCGGGCGCCATGCTCGCCGCGCTGTTCTCCGTGGCCGTGCACCGCCCGCCCCGCACCACCCTGATCGTCTTCGCGGCCGGTCTCCTGCCGGCGGCCACCGACCCGCTGCTGCGGCCGGAGCCGTCCATGTCCGGGCTCCAGTACTTCGTCTTCGGCACCGTCGTCCAGGGGTGCGCCGTCGGCTGGGGGCTGTTCGTCCACCACCGGCGGCAACTCCTCCTGCGGGTGGCCTCCGAGGCGCGGCTGCGGGCGGAGCAGGCGCAGCTGAAGGCCCGGGAGGAAGTGGCCCGGGAGATGCACGACGTACTCGGACACCGGCTGTCCCTGCTGGCCCTGCACGCCGGGGCGCTGGAGTACCGGCCCGACGCCCCGGCCGGGGACGTGGCCCGGGCCGCCGGGGTGATCCGGGAGAGCGCCCACCAGGCCCTGCAGGAACTGCGCGAGGTCCTGACGGTGCTCCGCGCGCCGGAGACCGGTGGACGCCCCCAGCCCACCCTGGCCGACGTGCACCGGCTCGTCTCGGAGTCGTGCACGGCCGGGATGCGGGTACGGCTGGTCAAGGACACCCCGTCGGCCGTGCCCGACCTCGTGGGCCGCACGGCCTACCGGGTCGTCCAGGAAGCCCTCACCAACGTACGCAAGCACGCGCCCGGAGCCCCCGCCGACGTCCGCGTGACCGGCGGGGCGGGGGAGGGGCTCACCGTCGAGGTGACCAACCCGGCCCCCGGCACCCGGCCCGCGGCCCCCGGGCACGCCCCCGCCGGACAGGGACTGGCGGGGCTCGCCGAGCGGGTCGCGCTCGCCGGCGGACGCCTGGAGTACGGCCCCGGCGGGGACGGCGGCTGGGGGATCACCGCCCGGCTGCCCTGGCCGTGATCCCGGCACCGCACGCGCACCGCACGCACGCAGACACCGAACCCCGCGCCGCGGTATGCCCGGCCGGCGCCCGCCCGACGACAGGAGAGCCCAGCAGTGCCGAACGAGTCCACCCCCGCCGCGGCCGCATCCACCGAGGTCTCGGAACCGCTCTGGGGCCAACTGCTCGTCTGCGCCGTCTTCGGGCTGGTCGGAGCCGGGGCCTGCTGGCTCGCCAAGGTGCTCGCCGCGTGGGTGGTGACCCTGCCCTGGGCGCCCATGCAGGGCCCGGCGGAACTCGTCTCCTCGATCCCCGAGCCCGGACTCACCATCGGGGCGGTCGCCGTGGGCGGCCTGGCCGGCCTGGTCGGGGGGTTCCTCGTCAAGTTCGCCGAACTGTCCGTCACCGTCTCCGACACCCGGGTGGTGCTCACCCGCAACGGAGAGCCGGCGGAGTTCGCGCGCGCCGGCATAGCCATGGCGTTCCGCGACGGCAAGCAGCTCGTCCTGCTCGGCCACGGCACCGAGGAACTCGCCCGCGAGGACTGCGACCAGGACCGGCACAGGCTCGCCGAGGCCTTCACCGGGCACGGCTACACCTGGGCGGACGAGGACCCCCACGCGGCGGAGTTCCGGCTCTGGGTGCCGGACGGCCCCCACCTGCCGGCCGAGGCCCACGCCCTGTTCAAGGCCCGTCGGCAGCTCCTCAGGCAGCGGGGCGCGGCCGGCGAACTCGGGGAACTGCGCCGCGACCTGGAGCGCCTCGGCCTCGTCGTGCGCGACCGGAACGGGTCCCAGTACTGGCGCCGAACGCACCGCTGACCGGCGGCCCGGCTGCGGATATGCTCGCGGCATGATCACAGGCGAGCGGTCCACGGTCGAGGTGCTGATCGCGGACGACGACCCGCTCGTGCGCATGGGGCTGTCGGTGATGCTCGGCGGAGCCCCGGACCTGCGGATCGTGGCCGAGGCCGGTGACGGCGCCGAGGCCGTCGAGCTGGCCCGCCGCCACCGTCCCGACGTGGTGCTGATGGACGTCCGGATGCCGGTCATGGACGGGCTGGCGGCCACCGAGGCGGTGCGCGCGATGAGCGATGCCCCCGAAGTCCTCGTGCTCACCACCTTCGACGCCGACACGTACGTGCTGCGCGCCCTGCGCGCGGGCGCCGCCGGCTTCGCGTTGAAGGACACCCCGCCGGCGGAGCTCGTCGAGGCCGTCCGGCGGGCGGCGCACGGCGAGCCGGTGCTGTCGCCCGCCGTCATGCGGCGGCTCATCGACGAGGTCGTGGCGCTGCCCGAGGACGGGCACGGGCAGGACTCCGGGGAACGGCTGGCGGTCCTCAACGAGCGCGAGCGGGCGATGGCCCTCGGCATCGGCCAGGGCAAGTCGAACGCGGAGATCGGTGCGTCGCTCTACCTCGGCGTCTCCACGGTCAAGACCCACGTTTCCGCGATCCTGGCCAAGCTCGGCCTCAACAACCGGGTCCAGATCGCGCTGTTCGTGCACGACGCCGGAAATCCGGAAGACCGGCACCGGTCCTGACACCGACAATAAGTCCGTTCCGGAACGAAACAGGAGGTACCCCGTGTCCGATACGCCGGAGAACGAAGCCGTCGAACCCGTCGAAGCCGCTGAGGGCGCTGAAGCCGTCGAGGCCGACGACAAGGCCAGGTTCCGCGAGGCTCTGGAGCGCAAGGCCCGCGCCGCCCGCTCGCAGCAGGCGCACAACGCGGGCGGCCTGAAGCTCAAGGGCGGCAGCGGCCCTAGCGGCCAGGGTCGGACCTTCCGCCGCAAGGCCGGCTGAACCGCACCTGATGCCCCGAAGGGCCGCCGCGATCCGAATTCCGAAAACCGGATCGCGGCGGCCCTTTCGCGTAGCGTTCAGTCTTTGTCTGTTGCAACGGTGGCGGGGTGTTCGTTGCGTTGAATTCAGGGGTGTTGCAACGATTGTATGGCTGTGACCTGCGGTGATGTGTCTTCTTCGCAACGGGTGTGTTGCTCGGTGTGTGAACGCGACGTAGCGTTCAGGTCATCGGAAACACCGAGCGACACAAGCCCGAAGGAAGAGTCATCATGCAGAAGTTCGCCACCGCCGCCGCGATCGCCGCCGTCCTGGACGTCCCCGCCGGGAACATCCGCTTCATCGCCGCCGACCGGGCCGACACCACGGTCGAGGTGCTGCCGGCCAACGCCTCCAAGAGCCGTGATGTGAAGGCCGCGCAGGAGACTGCGGTCGAGTTCCGGGACGGTGTGCTGCGGATCAGCGCGCCGAAGAAGAGCCAGGTGTTCGGGGCTTCGGGTTCGGTGGAGGTGACGGTGCAGCTCCCGGCGGGCTCCAGTGTCGAGGCGAAGACGGCCAGCGCCGAGTTCCGGGGTGTGGGCCGGCTGGGGGAGGTGTCGCTGGAGAGCGCGCACGGGACGGTGAAGCTGGACGAGGCGGCCGGGGTGCGGCTGGTCCTGGCCGCGGGTGACATCGTGGTGGGCCGGCTGGGCGGCTCGGCCGACATCCGTACGCAGAAGGGCGACCTGACCATCGCGGAGGCGACCGGCGGGACGGTGACCCTGCGGACCGAGCACGGTGACATCAGCGTCGGTGCCGCCCGTGGGACTGCGGCCTCGCTCGACGCCGGTACGTCCTACGGCCGGATCAGCAACGCCCTGCGCAACAGCGGTGAGGGCGCCGTGCTGAACATCCAGGCCACCACCTCCTACGGCAACATCACCGCCCTCACCGCCTGAACACGGCCGCCCTGCCCCTCAGGCCCCGTCCTCCCGGGGCCGCAGGACGTCCCGCAGCACCCCGCGCGGCAGGCCCCGCCCCCTGCGCTCGCGCGGGTAGCCGATGGACACCTCGTCGAAGCGCACCCCGTCGTGGTACGTCGTACGCGGGATGTGCAGGTGTCCGTACACCACGGCCGCCGCCCGGTAGCGCAGGTGCCAGTCCGCCGTCAGCGTCGTCCCGCACCACTGCGCGAACTGCGGGTAGCGCAGGATGTCGGTGGGCTCCCGCACCAGCGGGTAGTGGTTGACGAGCACGGTCCCCAGCGCCGGGTCCACGGCGTCCAGGCGGGCCGCCGTCTCCGCCACCCTGGCCCGGCACCAGCCGTCCATGCCCGGATACGGATCCGGGTGCAGCAGGAACTCGTCCGTGCACACCACCCCCGACTCGCGGGCGGCCGCCAGCGACTGTTCCTTCGTCAGCGCCGGGTCACGGAACGAGTAGTCGTAGTGCGTGAACAGCGGGGCCACCACCACCGGCCCGCCGGGCCCCTGCCACACCGGATACGGGTCCTCCGGCGTGAGCACCCCCAGCCTCCGGCACATGTCCACCAGGTACCGGTAGCGGGGCTCCCCGCGCAGCTGCACCGGATCGTCGGCCGGAGTCCACAGGTCGTGGTTGCCGGGGGTCCACACCACCCGCGCGAACCGGTCGCGCAGCAGCCCGAGCGCCCACTCGACCTCGGACGCGGTCTCGCTGACGTCCCCCGCCACCAGCAGCCAGTCCCCGGGCGACCGGGGCACGATCTCCTCCTCCAGCAGCCGGCGGTTCTCCGGGTGCACCACGTGCAGGTCGGACACGGCCAGCAGCCGTCCGGCCGCCGTCGCCGCCATCAGCCGGCCACCTTCCGCAGCCAGCCGTCCACCGTGTCCGCGACGGCGCCCGCGTCCGCGCCCAGCAGCGACAGGTGGTCGCCCGCCACCTCCGCCAGATGGTCCGCGTACTCCCAGCCCGCGGTGGCCGAGGCCGCCGACGCCGAGGCCCGCACCAGCAGCGTGGGCGCCGAAGCCGGCTCCGGCGTCCACTCGGTGAACAGCCTCAGGTGGCCGCCCATCGCCAGCAGCCGCGTGTCGTCGGTCATCCCCGGCGGGCCGGCCGGGTCGAACAGACGCTCCGTCAGCGCCGCGGGCCCGCGCCGGTTCCCGCCCCGCGCGTACGTGTCGAGCAGCACCACCGCCGCCGCCTCACGGCCGATCTCCAGCAGCTCCCGGGCCACGGCGTGCGCGATCCACCCGCCGGACGAGTGCCCCAGCAGCACGGGCCGCGCCGCGCCCGCCGCCTCCGCCACCGCCTCCGCCTGGGCCCGCACCAGCGCCTGCCGGCTGCGCGGCAGCACCGCGTCACCGGCGAAACCGGGGTGCGCCAGCACCGTCAGGCCCCGACGGCCCTCCAGGGCCGCCGCCAGCGCGAGGAACTCCTCCGGGCCGGACGACGCGCCCAGCGAGGGGAACGCGAACAGCCCCGCCGCCCCCTCCGGCCCGCCGGCCAGCCGCACGGGGGCCGGCCAGCGCGCCACCCCGGACCGGGAGTCGTAGCCGGGCAGCAGCTCGGCCGCCGCCATCAGCAGCGCCGCGCCCTCGGCGGTACGGCCCTGCGCGTGCGCCCCGCGCAGCAGCCCCGCGAAGGTGGCCCCGGCCGCGGACGGCGCCCGGGGCGGGCCGGCCTCCGCGCCCGGCACCGCGAGCGGTCCGGCCGGCGAAGTCCCTTCACCGGCCCGCCGGTTGGCCGCCCGGCGCGGCCGCTGCACCGCCAGGCTCCGCAGCAGCGCCGGCACGGGATCCCCGGCGGCACGCAGCCCGCCCGCGTCGGCGCGGGCCGCCACCAGGGTCAGGTTCCGCGCGAGCGCGTGCCCCAGCAGGGCCGCCCCGTCCCCGCCGGCCGGGACCGCCAGCCCCTGCGGGAGGCCCTCGGCACCGGCGCCCCAGCCCAGCACGGCCGCGGGCAGTCCGGCCGCGCGGCGGCGGGCGGCCAGCCCGGTGAGGAAGGCGCCCAGGACCGCGTCGCACTCCGGTCCGCCCGAGCCGACGGCGGCCCCGACGGTGGTGACGAACGCCAGCGGCGTCCGGTGCCCGTCCAGCGCGAGCGCGGCGTCGACCGAGGCCTCCAGCGAGGGCCCGTCCGGACCGCTCAGGTGCACGACCGCGGCCGCCTCCTCGCCGGGCCCGACCAGCCGTACGCCGTACGCCTCCACCAGGTGCCGGGCGCTCTCCTGCGCCCGCGGCCCCTCCACGGCGCCGCTGAGCCGCACCGTTCCCGGCCCGCCCGCGCCCGCGTCCGCCCCGGGCACCACGCACTCCGCCCGCACCAGCCGCCGCGCGTACGCGACCCCGTCGCGCAGGGCCAGGTCCGGCTCCCCGCCGCCCAGCGCCCGCACCAGGGCCTTGCGGCTCGCGTCGCTGTCGTCCACGTCCACCAGCATGATGCGGCCCCCGCCCGCACCGGAGAGCCACGCCTGCACCGAGCGCACGAAGCCGCGTACGGCAGCCCCCGTGAGATCGGCGACGCCCTCCCCGGGCAGCACCTCCTCGGCGCCGCCCGTGACCACGGCCAGCACCGAACCGGCCAGCCGTTCCTCGGCGAGCCAGGCACCCACCAGCTCCCGCACCTCGTCCACCGCCGCCGCCACGCCCCGCCCGTACAGCTCCGCGTCGGGGGCGGGCTCCGCGAGGCGGGCCAGGACCAGCTCCGGCACCGGCCGCCCGTCCGCCGCGACCGCGAGCAGTTCGGCCGGCCCGGAGTAAGCGGGCGCCCCGTCGCACTCCGGCAGCGGTGACGGGCCGGGCCCGCCGCCCGGCACCCCGAGCAGTGCCCGGCGCGGCCCCCGCACGGGCTCCGCGGCCTCCGCCACCCGCTCCCACACCAGCGCCAGCGGGGTGACGGGCTGCCGGCCCGGCCCGCCCGGCAGCTCGGACAGGGTCACGGTTGCCGCGGCCACGGGACCGCCCTCCGCGTCGGCCAGCTCCAGGGCCACCGCCCCGAACGCACCGCGCACGGCACGCACCCGCAGGGAGGTCGCCCCGGTCGCGTACAGGGCCGTACCCCGCCACTCCCCGGCCGACAGCGGCTCCGGCGCCGCCGCCAGCACGGGGTGCAGCGCCGCCTCCAGCAGTGCGGGGTGCAGGGCGTACGGCTGCCCGTGCAGCCCGGCCGGCAGCAGGAGTTCCGCGAGGAACTCCTCGCCCCGCCGCCAGGCCCGCTCCACCGCCGGGTGCTCCTCGGCCCCCTCCAGCGGCTCCGCGCCGGCCGGCGGCCACTCGGCCAGGGCGAAGGAGGGTGCCCGGCCCGGGGCCAGAACGGCCGTCAGGTGCCGCACCCACGGCTCCTCCGGGTCGGCGCCCTCGGCCCGCGAGACCACCGTCAGCCGCCGCCGCCCGGCCTCGTCGGGGGCCTGCGCCAGCAGCTGGAGCAGCACCCCGCCCCGTGCGGGCAGCGTCAGGGCCGCCTCTGCGGCGGCCTCCTCGACCTCCGGCCTGCCGATCGCGCCGCCCACCGCGAGCGCCGCCTCCACCAGCGCCTGCGCCGGCACACGGCCGGCCCCGGCGAACTCCGGGTGGCTGCGCGCCGAGACCGTGCCCGTGAACAGGACGGCCCCCGCCTCCGGGAGGTCCAGCCGCCACGCGGCCAGCGGATGCCCCGTCGCGGTCATCCCCGTCGCGGCCGTGCCCGTCGGGACCGTGCCCGTCGCGGCCGTCCCCGCTCCGTCCGTGCCCGCTCCGCCCGTTCCGGTCGCCGCCGTCCCGGGGGCGCCGGCCCCGTCCGACCGCCGCGCCCGTACGGACCCCCCGACGGGGTACCGCCCGGCCCGGGCCGCGGGGCCCCGGCCCGGCCGGCGGTCCTCGCGGCGGAAGGGGTACGTGGGCAGGCCGTACAGCGGCGCCCCGGCGGGGATGCCGAGCGGCAGCCGGCCGAGGACGCCGTGGGCGTACAGGGTCGCGGTCGCGGTCAGCAGCGCCCGGACCTCGTCGCCCCGGCGGCACAGGGCGGGCACGACGACGGCGCCCTCGTCGGAGAGGCAGGGCCGGGCCATGGCCGCGAGCGTCCCTTCGGGGCCCAACTCCAGTACGGCGCTGGCGCCTTCGGACTCCAGGGTGCGGACGGCGTCCTGGAAGCGGACGGTCTCGCGGACGTGCCCGACCCAGTAGTCGGGGTGTGCGACCTCGTCGGTGACGATGCCGCCGGTGAGCGCGGAGACGAACGCGATCCGGGGCCGCCGGAAGTCCAGGCCCGAGATGGCCCGCCGGAACTCCTCCAGCATCGGGTCCATCAGCGGCGAGTGGAAGGCGTGGCCCGCGCGCAGGGTCTTGGACTTGACGTCCTGCTCGGCCAGCCGCCCCACGACGGCCCGGACGGCCTCGCGGGCGCCGGAGACGACGACGTCCCGGGGACCGTTGACGGCGGCCAGCGCCGTCCCGGGCACCAGCAGCGGGACGACCTCCTCGGCGCCCGTCCGGACGGCGACCATGAGCCCGGCCTCGGGCAGGGCCTCCATCAGCCGCCCGCGCGCCGTGACGAGCGCGGCCGCGTCCTTCAGGGACAGCACCCCGGCCACGTGCGCGGCGGCGATCTCGCCCGCGGAGTGCCCGCCGACGAACCTCGGCACGACCCCCCACGACTCGACCAGCCGGTACAGCGCGACCTCGACGGCGAACAGGGCCGCCTGCGCGGTCCCGGTGCGGCCCAGGGCCTCCGCGGCGTCGGCTTCGTCGCCGAAGACGGCCTCCCGGACCCCGCCGCCGAGCGCGGCGCACACCTCGTCGAAGGCGGCGGCGAACACCGGGAAGGCCGTGTACAGGCCGCGGCCCGTCCCCGGCCGCTGCCCGCCCTCGCCCGTGAACAGGACGGCCAGGTCCCGCCGCCGCGCCGCGGTCCCGCGCACCAGACCCGCGGCCCGCCGGTCCCGGGCGAGGGCCTCCAGCCCCCGCGCCAGCTCCTCCCGGTCCGCGGCGACGACCACCGCCCGGTGCGCGAAGGCCGTACGGGTGGTGGCCAGCGCCCGGCTCAGCTCCCCCGGCCGCGCACCGGAGTGCCGGCCCAGCCAGTCCAGCAGCCGCCGGGCCTGGGCGCGCAGGGCCTCCGGGGTGGTGCCGGAGACGGTGTAGGGCAGCGGGTGCGCGGCCCCGTCCGCGCCGTCGGCCCCGGCGTCGGCCCCGGCGTCGGCGGCCGGGGCCGCAGGCGGCGCCTCCTCCAGGACGACGTGGCAGTCCGGGCCGCCCGTACCCCCGGAGCCGAGGCCCACGACGAGCCGCCGGGCGGACTCCCCGGCGTGCCCGCCCCGCGCCGGCTCCCGGCGGTCGGGGCCCAGGCCCGGCAGCGCGCCGATCAGGTCCGTGATGCCCACGGCGCCGCGCGGTTCGACGTACCGGACCCCGCGCGGGCCGACGCCGGCCCGCTCGCGGCCCCCGCGCAGCGCCTCCTCCCGGCCCCCGCCGCCGGGCGCGCCCGGACCCGTACCGCCGTCCTCGTCGACGCCGCTGCCCGCGATGACGCCGAGCACCCGGTCGCCGTCGGCCAGGGCCCGGGCGAGGGGCTTGAGGACGACGACGCCGCCGCCCTCGCAGCGCACGGCGCCGCGGCCGCGGGCCCCGGCGGCCGGGCCGGCCGCACCCGGGACCGGCTCGGGGCCGAGCCCGCCGACCAGCGCGGTGTCGCACTCGCCGCCGCGCAGGCTCTCGCAGGCCAGGTGCACGGCCACGAGCGAGGAGGAACGCCCGGCGTACACGGTCGTGCTCGGGCCGCGCAGGCCCAGCAGCCCGCCGGTGCGGTGGCCGATGGTCTCCGGGCCCTGCTGGTACGAGGGCGCGGCGTGCCCGTCCCGCACCGCGCCCACGAACACGCCGACGCGCGCGCCGCGCAGCGAGCCCGGCACGATCCCCGCGTGCTCCAGGGCCTCCCAGCACAGCTCCAGCACCAGGCGCCGGCGCGGGCCCATCGACGCGGCCTCGCGCGGGGAGATCCCGAAGAAGGCCGGGTCGAAGGCGTCGGCGGCGTCGTCCGGCAGCCGCCACGGGGCGTCCGGGTCAGCGGCCTTCGGGAGGCGGCAGGACAGGCCGACGACCGCGATCCGGTGGTCGGCGGGCACGGTGACGTCCGGGAGCGGACCGCGAGCGTCTTCAGGCATTTCTTCTCACCCATCCGTCCTGACACGCGAGGTGATGCGGGGGAGATGGTGCGCACCCTGGCTGGAGGCGGGCTCAAGAACGGCTGAATCCGGCCGCCCCGCAGGTGGGAGGCGTCCCGGGAGCCCCCAAATCCGCCTGCTTGGATGGGAGATGAGAGCATGCCGGAAGGGCCCGTAACGCCACGAAAGACGAGAGGTCATCTGCAATGGAGAATTCCGCCGACGGTGTGTACGACGTGGTCATCCTCGGTGGCGGCAGCGGGGGCTACTCCTGCGCCCTGCGCGCGACCCAGCTCGGCCTGGACGTCGTCCTGATCGAGAAGGGCAAGCTGGGCGGCACCTGCCTGCACAACGGCTGCATCCCGACCAAGGCGCTGCTGCACGCCGGCGAGGTCGCCGACGAGCTGCGCCGCAGCGAGTCCTACGGAGTGAAGGCCACCTTCGGGGGCGTGGACATAGCCGGGGTGCACGAGTACAAGGACGGCGTGATCGCCGGCCTCTACAAGGGCCTCCAGGGCATGCTGAAGTCGCGCAGGAACCTCACCCTGGTGGAGGGCGAGGGCCGTCTCGTCTCCCCGACCGAGGTCGAGGCCGGCGGCGTCCGCTACAAGGGCCGCCACGTCGTCCTCGCCACCGGCTCCCAGCCGCGTTCGCTGCCCGGCCTGGCCATCGACGGCGACCGGGTGATCTCCTCCGACCACGCGCTGTTCCTCGACCGGATCCCCGAGTCGGCGGTCGTGCTCGGCGGCGGCGTCATCGGCGTCGAGTTCGCCTCGGCCTGGAAGTCCTTCGGCGTGGACGTCACCGTCGTCGAGGGCCTGCCGCACCTGGTGCCGGCCGAGGACGTCGACATCTCCAAGTCCCTGGAACGCGCCTTCCGCAAGCGGAAGATCAAGTTCGAGCTGGGCTCCCGCTTCTCCGGCGTCGAGTACACCGAGAGCGGCGTACGGGTCTCCCTGGAGAACGGCAAGCAGATCGAGGCCGAGCTGCTGCTCGTCGCCGTCGGCCGCGGCCCGGTCTCGGCAGGCCTCGGCTACGAGGAGGCGGGCGTCGCCCTCGACCGCGGGCACGTCGTCGTCGACGAGCTGCTGCGCACCGGACTGCCGACCGTCTCGGCCGTCGGCGACCTGATCCCGACCCTCCAGCTGGCCCACGTCGGCTTCGCCGAGGGCATCCTCGTCGCCGAGCGCCTCGCGGGCCTGCCCGTGAGCCCGATCGACTACGACGGCGTCGCGCGGGTCACCTACTGCGAGCCCGAGATCGCCTCCGTCGGCCTCAGCGAGGCGAAGGCCAAGGAGGTCTACGGCGAGGACAAGGTCGTCGTCAGCAAGTTCAACGCCGGCAGCACCGGCAAGAGCAAGATCCTCAAGTCGGCGGGCGACGTGAAGCTCGTCCAGGTCGCCGACGGCCCCGTCATCGGCATCCACATGATCGGCTCGCGGGTCAGCGAGCAGATCGGCGAGGCCCAGCTCATCTTCAACTGGCAGGCCCTCCCGTCGGAGGTGGCGAGCCTCATCCACGCCCACCCGACCCAGACCGAGGCCCTGGGCGAGGCCCACCTCGCCCTCGCCGGGAAGCCGCTGCACGTCCACGGCTGAGCCAGGACCCGGCGGTCGGTATTCCGCCATTCGGAAGGGCCGGGGCAACTCCCCGGCCCTTCCCCCGTTTTCGGTGAAATCGCTGGTACGCGACCCGCCCGGATGCCACGATCACTGCGCCGCGGGCGTGGGGCCCGCCGGTAACCGGCCATCAGGCGAGGACGTATCCATGAACCCGGAACACGGCACCAACCTTGCACACGGCACCAACCCGGCATACGGCACCAACCCGGCACACGGCCCGCACGGCGCGGCCCGCACCGGCACCGACAGGGTGGCCGGCCTCCTCCTCGGCCTCTCCGCCGTCCTCATCGGTCTGATGGCGGGCCTGTTCTTCGCCTTCGACGTCTCGGTGATGCCGGGACTGGCCGCCGGCGACGAGCGCACCTACGTCACCGCCATGCAGAACTTCAACGCGGCCATCGACGGCAACGGCCTCTTCGGCAGCGCCTTCGTCCTCGCCCTGCTCGCCACCGCCGCCGCTGCCGTCGTCGAGTACCGCAAGGGCCGGCGCGGGACCGCCGTGTGGGCGGCCGCGGCGGCCGTCGCCTACCTCGTCGTACTGGTGATCACCTTCGCGGTGAACATCCCGCTGAACAACGAGCTCGCGGCCGCGGGCGACGCGGCGAAGCTGACCGACTTCGCGGTGGTGGAAAAGTTCAAGGGCACCTGGGTCACCACGAACATCCTGCGCACCCTGCTCTGCACCGCCGCCCTCGCCGCCCTCGCCCGAGCCCTCCTCCTGCACGGCCGCGCCACCGCCCGCTGATCCGTCCGCGGCCGGCGGGCCGCCGGACGGGCCGCCGGGACGGACGGGCCGCCGGCCTAGGCGTGCTGCCCGTGCAGGACCAGCGCCCAGGCCAGCAGCCCGAAGGCCACCGTGCACAGCAGCGTGCGCCACGTGTTCGCGCGGACCCAGGTCCCCTCGAACGCGCGGCGCACGGCCCCGGGGTCGGCGATCCGGTCCACCGGGCCCGCCTTCTCCAGGGCGTTGTTGAGCGGGATGTTCACCCGGGCGGTGACGATCATCGCCAGGACGTACGCGACGAGCGCGCCCGCCAGCGGCACCAGCGCGTGGCGCCCGTCGCCCGGCAGGTGCAGGCCCAGGGCCAGGGCGGTGAACAGCAGCGAGCCCATGTAGCCGAGCAGGAACCAGCCGTTGAGGATCGCCACGTTGATCCGCTGCATCGTCTCGATCACCGTGCGGTCGGACGAGGCGCGCAGCCCCGGCATCACCGCCACCGAGAACCCGTAGAAGAGGCCGCTCACCAGGCCCATGGTGATCGTCGCAGCGATCAGAGACGCGAACCTTGCCGTTTCCACGTGGTTCCCCCCGCCTACGTGGGTGCCGCAGGACTGCCGCACCGCGATGGCCGGATTCTCGCCCATCCAGGGCCGTTCCGAGCCTGATCCAAGCAGTCCCCAGCTGATACTACGGTCGTACACAGGCCATCTCCCGTGTCATTGCACAGGCCCAACACCCTTGCTGCGCAGGCCGGATGACCAATTCCGGGAGCACCCCCCGTGCGCGGTACCCTCCCGCTGGGCCCGCACGCCCCCACCAGGACGCCGGAGAGGAATCAAGACGTGACCGACCCGAAGCAGAGGCTGGACGCACTGCGGACCGACATCGAGCGCCGCAACCCCGCCCAGCCCGAGTTCCACCAGGCCGTACGGGAGGTCCTGGACACCCTGGCCCCCGTCTTCGCGGCGCGCCCCGAGTACGCCGAGGCCGGGCTCGTGGAGCGGCTCGTGGAACCGGAGCGGCAGATCATCTTCCGGGTGCCGTGGACGGACGACCACGGGCACGTCCACGTCAACCGCGGCTACCGGGTGGAGTTCAACAGCGCCCTCGGCCCGTACAAGGGCGGTCTGCGTTTTCACCCGTCCGTGGACATCGGCGTGGTGAAGTTCCTCGGCTTCGAGCAGATCTTCAAGAACGCGCTGACCGGCCTGGGTATCGGCGGCGGCAAGGGCGGCAGCGACTTCGACCCGCACGGCCGCTCGGACGCCGAGGTCATGCGCTTCTGCCAGTCCTTCATGACCGAGCTCCACCGCCACATCGGCGAGCACACCGACGTCCCGGCCGGCGACATCGGCGTCGGTGGCCGTGAGATCGGCTACCTGTTCGGCCAGTACCGGCGCATCACCAACCGCTGGGAGGCCGGCGTCCTCACCGGCAAGGGCCAGGGCTGGGGCGGCTCCGCCATCCGGCCCGAGGCCACCGGCTACGGCAGCGTCCTGTTCGCCGCCGAGATGCTCAAGGTCCGGGGCGAGTCCCTGGACGGCCTGACGGCCGTGGTCTCCGGCTCCGGCAACGTCGCCCTCTACACCATCGAGAAGCTCCAGCAGCTCGGCGCCAACCCGCTGACCTGCTCCGACTCCCAGGGCTACGTGGTCGACGACAAGGGCATCGACCTCGCCCTGCTCCGCCAGATCAAGGAGGTCGAGCGGGGCCGCGTCAGCGAGTACGCCGCCCGCCGCGGCTCCTCGGCCCGCTTCGTGCCGGGCGGACGCGTCTGGGAGGTCCCCGCCGACGTCGCCTTCCCGTCCGCGACCCAGAACGAACTGGGCGCCGAGGACGCGCGCGCCCTCATCGGGAACGGCGTCAAGGCGGTCTCGGAGGGCGCCAACATGCCCAGCACCCCCGAGGCGGTCCACCTCCTCCAGGCGGCGGGCGTCGCCTTCGGCCCGGGCAAGGCCGCCAACGCGGGCGGCGTCGCGGTCAGCGCGCTGGAGATGGCCCAGAACGCGGGCCGCACGGCCTGGACCCGGGACCGGGTCGAGTCGGAACTGGCGGGCATCATGAGCTCGATCCACGAGGTCGCGTACGAAACGGCCGCCCGCTACGACGCCCCGGGCGACTACGTCACGGGCGCCAACATCGCCGGCTTCGAGCGCGTCGCCGACGCGATGCTGGTCCAGGGCGTGATCTAGCCCCCGTCCCCGTCCCCGTCCCCGTCGTCGGCGCCGTCGTCGGCATCGGGTCCGCGCCCCCGCCCACCGGGAACGCGGGCCCGCGGCCGAGGACCGGGAGGACCCCGGGGAGCGGGCGCGCGCGGGGCGGCCGCTCGGGCGGCGCTCAGGGGCGGCGGCGTAGCCTGGGGGTCCGCCATCGACAGGGAGTTGCCGCGTGCTGACCGCGCTTGACGGGACGTACGGCGACCGCGCGGACGCCGTGCGCGTCGCCGGCCGTGCCGCCTCGTACGAGGAACTGCTCGGCGCGGCGGGGGCCGTGGCCGCCGACGTCGCCGGAGCCCCCGCCTTCGCCGTGACGGCGACCGCCTCACTGGAGACCGTCGCGGCGGCCGTCGGCGGGCTCCTCGCCGGTGTGCCCTTCGTGCCGCTGCCCCCCGACGCCGGGCCCGCCGAACGCGGGCACATCCTGCGCGACTCCGGTGCCGTCGAGGTCCCCGTCGACTTCGCCCGCCGGGCCGGGGCGCCGGCCCGGGCCGCCGGACCCGGCGACCCCGCCCTGGTGCTGTACACCTCCGGCACCACCGGCCCGCCCAAGGGCGTGGTCCTGACCGCCGGCGCCATCGCCGCCGACCTCGACGCCCTCGCCGGAGCCTGGCAGTGGAGCGCCGAGGACACCCTGGTGCACGGGCTCCCGCTGTTCCACGTGCACGGCCTGGTCCTCGGCGTGCTCGGCGCGCTGCGCACCGGGAGCCGCCTCGTGCACACCGGCCGCCCGACCCCGCAGGCCTACGCCGCCGCCGGGGGCAGCCTGTACTTCGGGGTGCCGACCGTGTGGTCCCGCGTCGCCGCCGAACCGGAGCACGCGGCCGCGCTGTCCGGGGCCCGCCTGCTCGTCTCCGGCAGCGCCGCCCTGCCCGCACCCGTCTTCCGGGACCTGGAGCGCCTCACCGGCCACCGCCCCGTCGAGCGCTACGGGATGACCGAGACCCTGATCACCGTCAGCGGCCGCGCGGGCGGCGAGGTCCGTCCCGGCACCGTCGGGACCCCGCTGCCCGGCATCCGGACCCGGATCGCCGCCGAGCCGGGCGCCGAGATCGGCGAACTCCAGCTCACCGGGCCCACGTTGTTCTCCGGCTACCTGGGCCGCCCCGAGGCGACCGCGGCCGCGTACACCGAGGACGGGTGGTTCCGTACGGGCGACATCGCCGCCGTCGACCCGCAGGACGGGGTCCACCGCATCGTCGGCCGGGCCTCCATCGACATGATCAAGTCCGGCGGCTACCGCATCGGCGCGGGCGAGATCGAGAACGCCCTGCTGGACCACCCCCGGGTGGCCGAGGCGGCCGTGGTCGGGGTCCCGGACGCGGACCTCGGGCAGCGGATCGTCGCCTTCGTCGTCGCGGACGGGGTCACCGGCCCCGAACTCACCGACTTCGTCGCCGCGCACCTCTCGGTGCACAAGCGGCCCCGCGAAGTCCGCTTCGTGCCCGCGATCCCGCGCAACGCCATGGGGAAACCGCAGAAGAAGCTCCTGCTGGGCGGCGACCCGGGCACGGCGGGCGGCCCCGGGGAGGCGCGGTGAGCGGCGTCGGCGGGGAGAGCCCCTGGATCCGCCGCTTCCACCCGCCCGCGGTGCCGCCGGGGAAGCCCGTGCCGGTCCTCGTCGTCCTCCCGCACGCGGGCGGCAGCGCCTCCTTCTACTTCCCGCTCTCCCGCGACCTCGCCGCGCACGCCGAGGTGCTCACCGTCCAGTACCCCGGCCGCCAGGAGCGGCTCGGGGAGCCGATCCCGGACACCATCGCCGGGCTGGCCGACGGGGTGGAGCGGGCGCTGGAGCCCTGGCGCGGCCGGCCCCTCGTGCTGTTCGGGCACAGCATGGGCGCGGTGCTCGCCTACGAGCTGGCGCGGCGGCTGGAGGCGGCCGGCGGGACGCCGCGCGGCCTGATCGTCTCCGGGCGGCGGTCTCCGCTCGTCGAGCGGGAGGAGGAGCACCTCCACGCGCGGGACGACGACACCCTGATCGCCCGGGTGCGCTCCCTCGCAGGGACCGATCCCGGGCTGCTGGACGATCCGGGGTTCCGGGCGCTGATCCTGCCGGCGCTGCGCAGCGACTACCGGGCGGTCGAGACCTGGCGGCACGAGCCGGGGCCGCCGCTGCGGACCCCCGTCAGCGTGCTGTGCGGGGACTCCGACCCGCGGGCGAGCGTGGCGGAGGCGATGGGCTGGCGGGACGTGGCCGGGGCCGGGTTCGGCTTCCGCCTCTTCCCCGGCGGGCACTTCTACCTGGCCGGCGGGCAGCACGCGGCCGTGGTGCGGGCGGTGGCGGAGGACCTGGCGGGGTTCACGGCGGACTGACGCCGTCCCGGCCTGCTGGGGCGGTCAGGCCGTCGGGCCCTGGGGCGGTTGGGCCGTCGGGCGGTGAGACCGTCAGGCCGTCAGGCCGTCAGGCCGTCGGGCGGTCAGGCCGTTGGCCCGTCGCCGCGCACCGCCAGGTGCCGGGCCAGTACCTCCAGGGCCTGCGTCACCTCGGGCAGCCGCTCGGCGCCGGCCTCGCCCAGTGCCCGGGCGAGCGCCTCCTCGACCTTGGAGCTGCCGGCGGCCCGAACGGCGGCCACGCGCGCGGAGGCCGTGGGGGACTGGCGCACCAGGGTCCGGCGGCGGTCGGCGGGGTCGGGGGCCGTCTCGACCGAGCCGGCCTCGCGCAGCCGGGCCACGGCGCCCGAGACCTGGCTCTGCGGCAGTCCCGTGCGCTGCGCCGTCTCGCCGACGGTGGTGCCCGGGTGCGCCGCGACGTCCCCGGCGACGATCACCACGGAGCGGGTGCCGCCCGCGTACTGCCCGGATCCGCCGGGGGGTTCGGGCAGGGCCTCCTCGCCGAGCTTCATCAGGGCGCGGCCCAGCAGGAACAGTTCGATTCCATCCACCGGTCCAAAATACATCAGCATCGATTCATCGAAATCGATCCATCGGTATTGATGTATCGGGATCGATGGAATACCTTGGTTGCAGGGCGGCGGACGAGGGGTCCGGCGCCGGAAGCCCAGCCAGCCGAAGGAGAGCCGTCATGTCCAGCCTCGCCGTTCCCGGTGCCACCCTCCACTACCGACTCCAGGGCTCCGGGCCGCTGTTGCTCATCTCGCAGAGCGGTGAGGGCGATGCGGACCGCACCATGGACCTGGTCCCGCACCTCACCGACACCTTCACCGTCCTGACCTACGACCGCCGGGGCCTGTCCCGCAGCCGCCTGGAGCAGCCCGGCCGGACCACCTCGCTCGCCGAGCACGCCGATGACGTCCACCGGCTGCTGGCCGCCGTCACCGACGAGCCGGCCCTCATGCTCGGGTGCAGCCTCGGCGCCGTCATCGGACTGCACGTGGCCGCCGGACACCCGGGGCAGCTCTCCGCCCTCGTCGCACACGAGCCGGTCGCGCCCCGCCTGCTGCCGGACGCGGCCGACCGCAAGCGGCACGAGGAGGAACTCGTCGAACTCCAGCACACCTTCCGGGAGGAGGGGCTGCCCGCGGCCGCCCGCGAGGCCGCCCGGGTCCTCGGCATAGACACCAGCGGCAAGGACTCCGAGCCGGGGCTCACCCCGCAGCCGATGAGCGAGCAGCGCCGGGCCAATTTCGCCTACTTCATCGAGCACGACTTCTCGGCGATCCTCCAGGACACGCTCGACCCGGCCGCCGTGGCCGCGAGCACGACCCGCATCCTCCCGGCCGTCGGCGCCACCACGCCGTCCACCGTCTTCGACGTCGCGTGTGCCCACGCGCTGGCGGATCTGGTGGGTTCCGGGATACGGGTCTTCCCGGGCGGGCACAACGGCAACACCAGCCACCCGCGGGCCTATGCGGAGCGTCTGCGCGCTGTTCTGACGGGGTGCTGAGGGCTCGCTGACCGCCTGCTGACGGCCCTCGGACGCCCGCCTTGCGGCCTGGCCGGAACGCCCGGGACCACCTAGGCAGCGTCCATGCCCGTCGGTACGTTGGCCCGCATGGATCAAACGACCGGTGCCTCCCGAACCAGTCTCGATCAACGTGCCCTCGCGGCCGCCGCCGTCACTGTCGTGATGTGGGCCTCCGCGTTCGTCTCCATCCGCGCCTCCGCGGAACACTTCGGCCCCGGAGCGCTCGCGCTGGGCCGGCTCCTCACGGCCTCGCTCGCACTGGGCGCCGTACTGCTGGTCAAGCGGACACCGCTGCCGCCGCGCCAGGCGTGGCCCGGGATCCTGGCTTCCGGGGTGCTGTGGTTCGGGCTCTACATGGTGGCGCTGAACTGGGGCGAGCAGGGCGTCGACGCCGGCACCGCCGCCATGGTGGTCAACATCGGGCCCATCGTGATCGCCCTGCTCAGCGGGTGGATGCTCAAGGAGGGCTTCCCGCCGATGCTGCTCGCCGGGATGGGCGTCTCCTTCGCGGGGGCGGTCGTCGTGGGGATGTCCACCTCCAAGGGCGGCAGCTCGTCCCTCACCGGTGTGCTGCTCTGCCTGGTGGCCGCGCTCGCCTACGGCGCCGGGGTGGTCTCGCAGAAGCCCGCCCTGCAGTACGCGAACCCGCTCCAGGTGACCACCTACGGCTGCTTCGTCGGCACCGTCTGCACCCTGCCCTTCGCCGGCCAGCTCCTGCGACAGCTCCCCGAAGCACCCCTGTCCGCCACCCTCAACATGGTCTACCTGGGCCTCTTCCCGACCGCCCTCGCCTTCACCACCTGGACGTACGCCCTCTCCAGGACCACCGCCGGGAAGATGGGCGCCACGACCTACGCGGTGCCGGCCGTGGTCATCGTCATCGCCTGGGCCCTGCTGGACGAGGTCCCGGCCTGGCTGACCCTGCTGGGCGGCGCGATCTGCCTCGCGGGCGTGGCCGTCTCCCGCCGAGGCCCCCGCACCGCCCACCGCCGCATCAGTCCGCCAGCGCTTCGCGGAGCTTCGAAGACGTGAGCCCGAAGGTGTCGCGGACATCGCTGTCGTCCACGACGAACGGACGCTCGGACATGTAGCCCATCTCGGCGAACTCCCGCCACAGAGGGTCGGTGAAGGACAGCAGCGCCAAGTCCCGTTCGGTGAGCGGCTCCAACCGCGGTTCGGGTGCTCCGTGGAGTTCGGCGAGGTCGGCTGCGGCCTGACGGACGGTCGTGGTGATGACCGGGGCGTGCCAGGCGCGTCCCCACGCCCGGTCGTCGCTGCCGACCGCCACCAGAGCCGCTGCGACGTCCTCGGTGTAGGAGAACGAATGCGCCGCATCGGGGTTGCCGGGGACGAGAGCCAGTTCACCGTCGCGGACCCGGGGAGCGACCAGCAGCGTGAACGGTGAGACCGCGCCCGGGCCCAGGTACTGGCCGGCCCGCACTTCGGTGACCCGCAGCCGCCCTTCGTCGTGCGCGTCCCTCGCTCGCTGCCACAGTTCGGCCCTCACCCGGCCCTTCCGGGTGTGCGGGGCCATCGGGGTGCGCTCGGTGACCGGCCCGGTGGTCTGCTGGTAACCGTAGTGATTGCCGAGCATCACGTAGTCGGCCCCGGACCGCTCGGTCGCGGCGAGGATCGAGGCGAACAGCGGCGGCATGGTCTCCGGCCAGGTGTGGTAGGCGGTCATGGCGGCGTTGAAGACCGTGGCCGCTCCGGCCAGAGCCTCGGCCAGCTCGTCCGTGCGGCCCGCGTCCAGAGCGACCCGTTCGACGGCGGGGTGGTCAGGACCACTGCCGCTGCGCGTGATGAGGCGGACCCGCTCGCCGCTCTCGGCCAGTTGCCTGGCGGTCGCGACCCCGGTCGCACCTGCCCCGATGACGACTGATCCACCCATGGTCCTGTCTCCGTTCACCGTCAAAAAAACATGGAACGCCTCCCCGGAGGGGGACACGTGGTTCACGGAGGGCCCGTCCGCACGCCCAACTCTGCGGTGCGGACGCGGAGTAGGTTAGTGGCACGAAAGCCATGACCTCCAAGGATCCAGCCATGCACCGTGTCGCCGTCCTGGCCGTTCCGGCGGTCAAACCCTTCGACCTGTCCATGCCGTCCGCGCTGCTCGGCGCCGCCGAACTCGACGGGCGCCCCGGCTACGAGGTGACGGTGTGCACCGCCACGCCCGGCGTGATCGCCGCGTCCGGCGGCATCGAGGTGGTGGTCCGGCACGGCCTTGAGGCGGTCGCGGCGGCGGACACGGTGATCGTCCCCTCGACCGCCAGCCGGCACGATGCCGAGCCGGCCGTGCTGGAAGCCCTGCGGGAGGCGGCCGCCGCGGGCAAGCGCGTCGCCTCGATCTGCAGCGGCGCCTTCGTCCTCGCCCGGGCCGGACTTCTCGACGGCCGTGTCGCCACCACCCACTGGGCCCTGGCCGAGGAAATGCGGCGAGCCTTCCCCTCGGTGCAGGTGGACGCCGACCGGCTGTTCGCGGAGGACGGACCGGTCATCACCGGTGCGGGCTCGGCCGCCGGGATCGACCTGTGCCTGCACCTGATCAGCGCCGACTACGGCGCGGCCGTGGCCAACGCGGCGGCCCGTGCCGCCGTCGTCACCCCGGTCCGCCACGGCGGGCAGGCACAGTTCGTACAGACCCCCCTTCCGGCCAGGACCGACTCCTCGTTGGACGCGGCCCGCATCTGGGCACTGCAGCACCTGGACCAGCCGATCGCCCTGCGCGACCTGGCCGGTCAGGCCGGGGTCAGCGTGCGGACCCTGACCCGCCGCTTCACGGCCGAGACCGGTGTGACCCCGTTCCAGTGGCTGCTCCAGCAGCGGCTGCTGCGGGCTCGCGAGCTGCTGGAGACCACGACTCTCACCGTCGACCAGGTGGCGGGCCGCAGCGGCCTCGGCTCCGGCGAGTCGCTCCGCCAGCACCTGAACCGCCAGATCGGCATGACCCCGGCCGCCTACCGGGGCGCCTTCCACCGCCCGGGCGTGAAGACCGGTCAGGGACCGCTCGACCCGGTCCGTCCCCGTTCGCGGAGGTAGGTGTCCAGTTCGGCGGCGCCCGCCAGGAGGGCGCGGGCGCGGGTGGACAGGCGGGTGTGCCAGTCGTGGAGGGCGGCCTCCAGGGGCTCCAGGCCGCCGGCCGCGCGGACCTGGGTGATCAGCGGGGCGATCTGCTCCAGCAGGTAGCCGCCCCGGCGGAGTTGGTGGGCCAGGCGGGCGTCGCGCACGGCGGCCTCGTCGTAGACGCGGTATCCGGTGCGGGGGTCCCGCTGCGGGTGCACCAGCCCCGCCTTCTCCCACTTGCGCAGGGTCGCGGGCCGGACCCCGAGCTTCGCCGCCAGTGGGCCGATGAACGTGCCGCCGGGTTCCGGGGGCGGTGCGGGGTCCAGGTCGCGCAGGGCGTGCTCCACCGCTTGGAGGGTCCGGCGGTCGTCGAGGAGCTGGGCGTGGCTCTCGTCGATGAGCCGGAAGGCCTCGTCTGCCGCACCCCCGTTCACCGCCCGCATGACCGCCGCCGCCGTCCGGTGCCCGTGGCCCGGCAGCAGGGCCAGGAACGCGCGCAGCGCGCCCGCGTGCAGCGGGGCGTAGACGCGGTAGCCGCTGGCCGTGCGGGCGGCCGCCGGGAGGATGCCCGCCTCCTCGTAGTTCCTGACCGCCTGGGTGGACAGGCCGTGCCGGCGTGCCAGGTCGATCGGCCTCAGCTGTCCGGCGGTTTTAAGGTTCTGGCCCATGAGGGCCGAGAATAGCGGGCCAAGTTTCAACCGAAGATTCAGCGATAGCGTTGAAGGCATGGCGAACCGCATCAAGGAAACCGTCCATTCCGTCGACGCCGCCGCACTCCTGCGGCTGCTTTCCCGCCGGCCCCGGGTGCTGGCCCTTGGCGAGCCCACCCACGAAGAGGACACCCTGCTGCACCTGCGCAACGAGCTCTTCCGGCAGCTCGTGGAGGAGGGCTACCGCACCATCGCGATCGAGAGCGACTGCCTGATGGGGCTGGTCGTGGACGACCACGTCACCTCCGGCGAGGGCGTGCTGGACGAGGTCGTGGAGCGCGGCATCAGCCATGGCTGGGGTGCCTCCGCCGCCAACCGCGAGCTGGTGCGCTGGATGCGCGCCCACAACGAAGGCCGGCCGGCCGCCGAACAGGTCCGCTTCGCGGGCTTCGACGGCCCGCTGGAGATCACCGGCGCGGCGAGCCCCCGGCAGGCCCTCACCGCGCTGCACGACCACCTCGCCGCCCGGGTGGACACCGGCCTGCTGCCCTGTACGCGGGAGACCCTCGACCGGCTGCTCGGCAGCGACGAGCAGTGGACCGAACCCGCCGCCATGATGGACCCGGCCCGGTCCGTGGGGCAGTCGGCCGAGGCGGGCCGACTGAGGCTGGTCGCCGACGACTTGGCGGCGCTGGTCGAAGAGCAGGCGCCCCGGCTGATCGCGGGGGGCCCGCCGGAGGAGTGGGAGCGGGCGTGTCTGTACGCGCGCACGGCCACGGGTCTGCTGCGCTACCACCACTGGATGGCCGACGGTTCGCCCGCCCGGTTGGCCCGGCTGGTGGGGGTGCGGGACCAGATGATGGCCCGCAACCTGCTCGCCCTCGCCGAGCGGGGGCCGGTGTTCGTGCACGCCCACAACACCCACCTCCAGCGGGAGCAGAGCTCGATGCGGATGGGCGGGCAGCGGCTGGAGTGGTGGGGCGCCGGTGCGCTGGTGGACGCCCGCCTCGGTGCGGAGTACGCCTTCGTGGCCACGGCCCTCGGCACGATCCGGCACCGGGGAGTGGAGGAGCCGGCGCCGGACACCGTGGAGGGGCTCCTGTACGCCCTCCCGGAGGACCGCTGCCTCGTCGACTCCCGGCGGCTGGCCGAGGTGCTCCCCGGCGCCCGCCCCGCGCCCCGGGTCTCGCCCTGGTTCGGGTACGCCCCGCTCGACCCGGACCGGCTGGAGGGCGGCGACGGGCTCGTGTTCGTGAAGGACATGGCTCCGGCGTAGCGTTCAGTCTTTGTCTGTTGCAACGGTGGTGGGGTGTTCGTTGCGTTGAATTCAGGGGTGTTGCAACGATTGCACGGCTGTGACCTGCGGTGATGCGTCTTCTTCGCAACGGGTGTGTTGCTCGGTGTGTGAACGCGACGTAGCGTTCAGGTCATCAGAAACACCGAGCGACACAAGCCCGAAGGAAGAGTCATCATGCAGAAGTTCGCCACCGCCGCCGCGATCGCCGCCGTCCTGGACGTCCCCGCCGGGAACATCCGCTTCATCGCCGCCGACCGCGCCGACACCACCGTCGAGGTGCTGCCGGCCAATGCCTCCAAGAGCCGTGATGTGAAGGCCGCGCAGGAGACCGCGGTCGAGTTCCGGGACGGTGTGCTGCGGATCAGCGCGCCGAAGAAGAGCCAGGTGTTCGGGGCTTCGGGTTCGGTCGAGGTGACCGTGCAGCTCCCGGCCGGCTCCAGTGTCGAGGCGAAGACGGCCAGCGCCGAGTTCCGGGGTGTGGGCCGGCTGGGAGAGGTGTCGCTGGAGAGCGCGCACGGGACGGTGAAGCTGGACGAGGCGGCCGGGGTGCGGCTGGTCCTGGCCGCGGGTGACATCGCGGTGGGCCGGCTGGGCGGTTCGGCCGACATCCGTACGCAGAAGGGCGACCTGACGATCGCGGAGGCGACCGGCGGGACGGTGACCCTGCGGACCGAGCACGGTGACATCAGCGTCGGTGCCGCCCGTGGGACTGCGGCCTCGCTCGACGCCGGTACGTCCTACGGCCGGATCAGCAACGCCCTGCGCAACAGCGGCGAGGGCGCCGTGCTGAACATCCAGGCCACCACCTCCTACGGCAACATCACCGCCCTCACCGCCTGAACACGGCCCCGGCCAGTAAGGTCGGCCGGACCGGAGAAGGAGGAGGAGAGCCGTGACGACCGGCATCGTGATCGCCCAGACCACCGTCGACGACGCGGAGCGCGCCCAGCGCCTGGCGCGCGGGGCGGTGGAGGAGGGGCTGGCGGCCTGTGCGCACGTCGACGCTCCCCTCACCGCCGTCTACCGGTGGAAGGGGAGCGTCGAGACGGCCACCGAGTGGCGGGTCTCCTACAAGACCGCCCGGGAGCGGCTGCCCGCCCTCGCCGAATGGGTCGCGCGGGCCCATCCCTACGAGGTCCCGGAGTGGATCGTCCTCCCCGTCGTCGACGGCTCGGCCGCCTACCTCGAATGGGTCGAACGGGAGAGCCGCGGTTGACGGTCCGTCAAAGGACATAGGTCGCCTCGTTGCGGCCGAGCAGGTACCCGAGCTGGAGCCGGTTCAAGGCTCCGAGGTCCTGTTTGATGGCCGCGATGTGCGCCTGGAGCGAGCGCTCGCTGATCCCTATGCGGCGAGCGATGGCCTTGTCGGAGTAGCCCTCCACGAGCAGCCGGCTGATGGACTCGCGGATCGCCGGGACCACCTCGTCCGCCGCCTTGGCCGCGTGCAGCGGGACGAAGGGAAAGGGCTTCGCCCGGTCCCAGGCCTTGTCGAACGTATCTCTGAGAAATCGTACGATGGTCGGTTCGGTAATGGAGATCGCCGTGGTACGGTCCTCGTTTGCCGAAATGAAGGCGACATCGTCCACAATGATCAAACGGTCAAAGAATTCTTCCAGCGTCCGTACTTGAGCGCCGTATTCCGTGACGGCGCGGACGTATTCCTTCGTCGCCTCGTCGAATCTCGTCGTGTGCTGATACAGCGTCCGCATGGCGATCCCCGCCGAGATCTGGCGCCGCACGGATTCCAGGGCGTCCTTCAGCACCGCGCTCGGGCGCGCCCCGTCGGGCTGCGCGGTGAGGATGTCCCGCCGGACCGACGCGAGGGCGTCGTTGATCGCCGTCGAGATGCTGCCCAGGCCGTGCAGGTACCGGACCCCGGGCCCCACCACCTCCTCGCCGCAGGGCTCCAGGGCCGCGGGCGGCGCCGGGTGCGCCGCCGCCTGCTGGGCCGCTTCCTGCGCCAGCAGGCCGAGGTGCGTTGCGAGTTCCCGCAAGAACGCCTGCGGTTCCCCCGCCGCAGCCGCGTACAGCCCCTCAGGTGCACCGCTTTGTGCGGTTTTGACGTATTTGACTACGTCCACTTGCCACCCCTGTCTGTCCGGTATGCAGGTATGTGCGGCGGTTGAGACCCCGTGGGTTCCCGCAATGCGGAAACCGGAGCCATCGTAGGTCTACCTGGTCTCGAGTCGGCAGGGGAGATTTGGTCTCACCGCAGGAACGAACACCGAGAAGGCGCACCGGAGATCAGCACCGCCGGAAACCGCCTCGGTTTGGCGTTCCTGGAATGGCCAAAGACGAAACGACTTGAGGGGACTGGGAAAAATGGGGAAGAACCACATGGTGACTCGTCCGGCCGGCCGCGTTTCGGGAATCCGCGGCCGCGTCGTACTCGCGACCGCGGGCATCGCCCTCGGCCTGGGTACGACGGTCGCCGGCCTCGCCACCCAGGGTGCCTTCTCCGCCGACTCCGGCAGCCACCTGCGCCTCGGCGACGTCGGCTGGAACAACGCGAACCCGCACGTCGTGGCCGGTGACGCCGATGACGTCGGCTGGAACAACCCGCAGCCGGCCACCACCCCCGCGCCCACGCCCTCCTCCTCCGACGACGTTGGCTGGAACTGATCCACCCCCGGAGCCCCGTACTGCACTGCCTCACCTCCCGCCACTGACCGACCGGCAAAGGAATGGCTGATCCTCGTGGTTGCCTCGCCCTGGTTCCTGACCTCCGAGACCGTCGCGGTGCCCGACCCCGCCGCCCGCGTCTTCTGCTTCCCGCACGCCGGCGGCAACCCCCGGACCTTCCTCGGCTGGCAGCCCGCGATGCGGGACGACGCACAGGTCCTCGCCGTCTGCCCGCCCGGCCGGGGCCACCGCTTCCGCGAACCGGCCCCCGGCTCCCTCGCCGAACTCGCCGACGGCTCCGCCGCCGCCATCACCCTCGCCGCCACCGCCGACGGCCGGCCGTTCCTCCTCTTCGGCCACAGCTTCGGCGCCGCCCTCGCCTTCGAGGTGGCCCGCCGCCTCGACGGCGTACGCGGCTTCGCCGGGCTCGTCGTCTCCGGCTGCAGCGCCCCCTCGCTGCTGCCCACCCCCCGCGTGGTCGAGGCGGCCCGGCTGGAGGGCCCCGCGTTCACCGCGGCCGTAGGCCACTTCGGCGGGCTGCCGCCCGAGGTGCTGGAGGACGAGGCCGTGCAGGAACTCCTCCTGCCGCACCTCAAGGCCGACTTCCGCATGGTCGCCGGCTACCGCTACCGCCCCGGCGCCCCCCTCGCCGTACCCGTCACCCTGCTCAACGGCACCGCGGACCCGCACGTCAGCGCCGCCGCGCTCGACGCCTGGTCCCGCGAGTGCGCCGCGCCGCCCGAACGGCACTGGACCGACGGCGGCCACTTCTACTTCGAGGACCGGCCCGACGCCGTCACCTCCGTCCTGCGCCCGCTGGCCCGCGCGGCCGCGGCCGGAGCAACCCGCCCCGACGCTGAGTACGTTGAGCTGATCTAGGCCCCGAGACCCGGGCCGCCCGCGTACGACAGCACCTGCGAGGAACCCCATGCACCCCACCACCACCCCGAGCACCGACCCCGCCGCCCGGCTCCGGCGCGCCGTCGCCTTCCGCGACCTGCACGCCGGTCCCGGCCCCTTCGTCGTCCCGAACCCCTGGGACGCGGGAACCGCGCGCATCCTGGCCTCCTTCGGCTTCGCCGCCCTCGCCACCACCGGCGCCGGCCTCGCGCACAGCCTCGGCCGCCCGGACGGGGCCAACCAGGTCAGCCGCGCCGAGATCCTCGCCAACGCCACCGCGATCGTCGACGCCACCGGACTGCCCGTCACCGCCGACCTGGAGAGCGGCTTCGGCGAGCGCCCCGAGGACGTCGCCGAGACCATCCGCCTCGCCGCCGAGGCCGGCCTGGTCGGCGGCTCCGTCGAGGACTCCACCGGCCGCGACGAGGACCCCGTACGGCCCCTCGAAGAGGCCGTCGAGCGGGTCGCCGCCGCCGTGGAGGCGGCAAAGGGGCTGGACTTCCCCTTCACCGTCACCGCCCGCGCCGAGAACTTCTTCCAGGGCCGGCCCGACCTCGACGACACCATCCGGCGCCTCCGGGCGTACGAGGCCGCCGGCGCCGACGTGCTCTACGCCCCCGCGCTCCCGGACGCCGACGCCGTCCGCGCCGTCTGCGCCGCCGTCGAACGGCCCGTCAACGTCCTGATGACCGCCGCCCTGAAGCTGTCCGTCGCCGACCTCGGCGCCCTCGGGGTACGCCGCGTCAGCACCGGCTCCGCGCTCTCCCGCGCCGCCCTCGGCGCCCTCACCCGCGCCGCCCGCGAGATCACCGGGACGGGCACCTTCGGCTTCGTCGCGGACGCCCTCCCGTACGACGAGGCCAACGCCCTGCTGGCCGCCGCCCCCGCCCCGTCCGCCGACCCAGAGAGCGAACCGGCACCGTGAGCCTTCCGTACGCGTTACCCGCCCCCGCCCCCGCCTCCGCACCGGCCGGGGCCCCCGCCGTCCACCTGTCCGCGCCCCGCTACGTGCTCGGCGAGACCCCGGCCGACCACACCACCGTCGAAGGCCTGCTGGAGCGCGCCCGCGGCTTCGGGATGCCGCCCCGCGCCGACCTGTGGGGCTGGGGCACGGTCCACCGCACCGCCAAGACCCTGGAGGCCCTCGCCGCCGAGACCGCCGCCGCCACCCTCGACGGCGCGGGCGTCTCCCCGGGCCAGGTGGACTGCCTCATCCTGTGCTCCACCCGCTTCCCCGGCGGCCCGCGCACCCACGGCGCGTTCGTCGAGAACGTCATGGCCGCCACCGGCCTCGGTGCCGCCGCCTTCACCGGCCTCACCCTCGGCCGCTGCGCCAACCTCCTCGCGGGCATCCGCACCGGCCAGGCGTACGTGGCCTCCGGCATGCACCGCCGGGTCATGGTCATCACCGCCGACCGGGTCACCGACGAGGCCGTCCGCATGGAGAACTTCGCCCTCTTCACCGACGGCGCCGCCTCCTGCCTGATCAGCGCCGAACCCCTCGGTGACGACGCGTACGAGATCGTCGCCGGAGCGGGCGCCCAGGACCCCGCCGGACTCGACTGGTCCAACGAGATCAGCTCCGACCTCGCCCGCGAGGTCAACGAGCGGATCCTCGAAGAGGCCGGCATGAAGATCGGCGACATCCACGGCGTGCTCCACGCCAACCTCTACAAGCCCCTGGTCGTCCTCAAGGAACGCCAGGCCGGCTTCACCCGCGAGCAGCTCTTCCTCGACAACATCCCGCGCGTCGGCCACTGCTTCGCCGCCGACCCGCTCATCAACCTCGTCGACCGCGACGCCGCCGGAGCCCTCAAGCCCCACGGGCACTACCTGCTGGCGTCCAGTGTCCCGGGCGTGCGGATCGGCGTCCTGCTGCGCAGGCTCCCGCACCACACCGCGCCGGACACCGCGCCGGACACCGCGCCGGAGACCGCGCCGGACACCGCACCCGACGCCGCACGGCTGGGGGACCACTGACATGAGCGCGCCCATCACCCCCGACGAGGAGACCTCCCTCGACATGGCGCGGAGCTTCTACGCCCCCGCCTTCGCCCTCCCCGACCTGACCACCTCGCTCCCGGCCGGTCCCGTCGAGGCCTCGGCGGACGGCGCCGACGAAGCCGCGCGGATCACCGCCGCGCCGCCCGCCGAACTGTTCCGCCGCCTGATCTCCGACCAGGAGAGCGAGGCCGTCCTGCTCGCCGCCCGCCGGGTGCTCACCGCCTTCCTGACCCCCGAGGAGACCACCGGCACCGACGAGGACGCCGACTCCGTGGCCGCCGAGGTGCTCGCCGCCCGCGACGGGCTCGCGGCCCTCCTCGCCCCCCTGCGCACCCACCCCGACCCGGAGGTGCGCGGCGCCGTCCTGCGACAGCGCGCCCCCCTCGCGCTCACCGGCGGCTGCTGGCTCGACACCCTCTCCCAGGCCGCCACCCAGCCCGCCGAGATCGTCGGCCGCCTCTTCGGCCAGCACTGGCGGCTCCAGGGCGAGGGCACCGCCGAGGCCGGGCTGCCCGCCCGCCGCCGCCGGGCCCTGGTCGCGCAGGGCGTCTTCCTCCCCGGAGTGGAGGCCGCCGCCTTCCTCGACGACGCCGGCGCCCTGCCGCTGACCGCCCTGCACGGCGCCTTCCGGCTCGCCCTGTCCCGGCTGCCCGCCTCCTTCCTCCCCGAGGTCGTCGGCGTCCACTACGCCGCCCACGCCCTCGGCCTCGACGAACTCCTGCTCGGCAGCGAGCCGCTGCTCGCCGAGAGCGACGTACGCCCCCTGCTCGCCGCCTACCTCTCCCACACCCGGCAGTCACCGACCGGGACCGAGGACCGGCGCCGCGCACTGGCCGCCGTACGCCTCCTCGTACGCCTGGAACGCGAGCACACCGCCGCCCTCGCCGAACTCGCCGCCTGGCACGACGGGCTGTCCCTCGACGCCAAGGTCGCGCGGATCGTCGAACGGCACGCCCCGCACGCGGGCCGCCAGCACCGCGCGGTGCGCCTGGGCACCCGCAAGCTCACCGACTGGCTGGACGACGGGCAGCTCGACGCCGCCGCCTTCGTCCGCGAGTTCCGCACCGCCCGGCAGCTGAGGCCCGCACGCGACGGCGGCCCCTGCCGCTTCCTGAAGTCCATCAAGTTCGGCGGCCCCATGTTCGGCATCTTCGACGAACGCGAAGCCGCCGTCCTCGCCGCCTGGGCGCGGTCCGTCGCCGACGGCGAGCCCGCCGGCGCAGGCCTGGTCCCCACCACCGCCGGACAGGACGCCGCCCGCGCCTGGAGCGCACGCCTCGCCGCGGCCGAACCCGCCGGACTCCTCGTACGCGACCCGGACGAGCCCGGCGGCCCCGCCGACACCCGCGACCACCGCCGCTTCTTCCACCGCCTCGTCAACTTCGAGCGCCACCCCGGCGTCCTGCCCGCCGCCCGCGCCCGCGCCGAGGCCGGACTCGCCGAGGCCGAGCTGCTGTTCGAGCACGGCGCCGCCGGGCTGCTCACCGACGCGTCCTGGTTCCCGTACACGCCCGAGGCCCTGCTGGAGCGGGTCGAACGGATCTACTGGGACAAGCTCGTGGACCCGTACGAGCCGCTCACCGAGATCCCCTCACGCGACGAGGTCGTCTTCGAGCAGTCCACGTACGCCCTCGGCAGCCTCATCGACGGCGCCTGGGCGCACCGCGTCGGCAACCTCGGCCGGCGCGGACGGCGCAGCGACGACATGCTCTTCTCCATCTACGCCGACGAGATGGGCCGCGGCGACATGGACAAGAACCACATCACGATCATCCACAAGGTCCTCGCCAGCATGGACATGGACCTGCCGCACATCCGGCAGGAGGCCTTCCTGCACCAGGGAGACCTGCCCGACCACCTGTACGGCTTCTCCATCCACCAGCTGTGCCTGTCGCTGTTCCCCGACAGCCTCTACAACGAGATCCTCGGCTACAACCTGGGCATCGAGATGTTCGGCCTCGGCGCGATGCGGCTGCACGAGATCCAGAAGCTGCGCCGGCACGGCCTCGACGTCTCCTACGAAGAGGCCCACCTGTCCATCGACAACTTCTCGGCGGGCCACGCCCGCCAGTCCGCCGACATCGTCGTCGCCTACCTCGACGACGTCCGGCACCTGTCCGGCGAGGAGGCCGTCCAGCGCGAATGGCGCCGGATCTGGCGCGGCTACGCCTCCTTCGCCTTCTTCATCGAGCACGCCCTGGTGAAGAAGGTCCGCGCCGAGGCGGCCGCCGAGGCCGCCGCGACCCCCGCCGACCTGGTCATCTGAGGAGCGAGGCGATGGAAATGACGACGAGCTTCGACCCCGAGGTCCTCGCACTGCCCTTCTACGAGGACTCCCACCGCCGGCTCGCCGCCGATGCGGGCGCCTGGTGCGACAGCAACCGGGTGCTGTGGGAGGAGGTCCGCGCCCTGGACCCCGACGCCGCCGGACGGCGCCTCGTACGCGTCCTCGGCGCGGCGGGCTGGCTCAGCGAACTCGACCCGCGCGGGGCCCCCGTGGACGACTTCCGCGCGGTGTGCCTGCGCCGCGAGGCCCTCGCGTACAGCGAGGACCTGGCCGACTTCGCCTTCTCCATCCAGGCGCTGGCCGCCACCCCGCTGCTGCGCTTCGGCAGCGAGGCGCAGCGCCGCCGCTACCTGCCGGGGATGGCCGCCGGAACGCTGATCGGGGCCTTCGCGGTGTCCGAGAAGGAGGCCGGGTCGGACGTGGCCTCGGTCGGGCTGGAGGCGGTGCGCGACGCGGACGGGGACGGCTCGTACGTGCTGAACGGCCGCAAGGCGTGGATCGCCAACGGGACCATCGCCGACGTGTTCGTGGTCATCGCCCGCACCGGCCAGGGCCCCGGGCCGCTGGGCCTGTCCGCCTTCCTGGTGCCGGCCGGCACCCCCGGGCTGCGGGCCGAGCGGATCGACGCGATCGCCCCGCGCTCCTTCGCCCACCTGTCCTTCGAGGACTGCCGGCTGCCGGCCGACGCGGTGCTCGGGCGGCCCGGCAAGGGGTTCGTGGTCGCGGTCGACCTGCTGGAGCGGTTCCGCACCACGGTGGGGGCCGCCGCCCTCGGCTTCGCCCGGCGGGCCTTCGACACGGCCCTCGGGCACGTGCTGGCGCGGGAGGCGTACGGGGCCACGCTCTTCGACCTCCAGCTGGTCAAGGCCTCCCTCGCCGACATGGAGGTCCAGCTGAACGCGGCGGCGCTGCTGGTGGCGCGCGCCGCCTGGGAGACCGACCGGGGCAGCCGCCGGTTCGCCCGGCACTCCAACATCGCCAAGGTCCACGCGACCGAGGCCGCCCAGGGGGTCGTCGACCGGGCGGTCCAACTCCTGGGCGCGGCGGGCATCGTGGAGGGCTCGGTCACCGAGCGCCTGTACCGGCAGATCCGCTCGCTGCGGATCTACGAGGGCACCTCCGAGGTGCTGAGGATGGCCATAGCCGGCTCGCTGGACATGCGCCGGGCCGCGCGAGTCGCAGCCCCTCTTTGCGCCTAAACCGGCGCCGCTCTCGCGGAGCTGGTTGCTCGCCGCCGTGGTTACTCAATTGATGGTTGCCGTGTTCGTCGTACTGCCGGACACAGCGGCCTGTACCAGTAGTTCAGCAAGGAGTCAGTAGTGAGCAGCACCACCACCGTCAGCAGTCCCGTCGAGGCCGTCCGGCTCCCCGACCCGTACCCCTACTACGCGCGCCTCGTGGCCGAGCGGCCCTTCGCCTGGGACGAGGGACTCGGGGTCTGGGTCGCCGCCGACGCGGCCGCGGTGCGCGCGGTGCTGGGCAGCGGTGCGCTGCGGGTGCGGCCCGTCGCGGAGCCGGTCCCGGCCGGGATCGCGGGGACGGCCGCCGGGGAGGTGTTCGGCGAGCTGGTGCGGATGACGGACGGCGCCCGGGCGGCCCGGCTGAAGCAGGTCGTGGCCGGTGCGCTGGCCCGCGCGGACACCGCGTACGCGGCCTCGCTGGCGGGCCGCCTCACCCGCGAGGTGCTGGCGGAGGGCGGCGAAGTCCCGTACGAGGAGCTGATGTTCGGGGTGCCGGCGCGGGTGGTGGCCGCCCTCTGCGGCCTCACCGGCGGGGCGGGCCGGGAGGCGGCCCGCGCGGTCGGCGACTTCGTGCAGTGCATTCCCGCCGCCGCTACGGAGGACCAGTACAGGGCGGCTTCGGCCGCCGCCACCCGCCTCCGCGCCCTCCTCGCCCCGGCCCTGTCCGAAGCCCAGGCGACCCCCCTCGGGACCCCGGCCGCCGCCGGGGTGCGCGGACTGCTCGGGGAGCTCGTCGCGGCCGCCGAGCGGGACGGGTGGGCGCGCCTCGGGCCGTTGCTGTCCAACGCCATCGGGTTCCTCTCCCAGACCTACGACGCCACCGCCGGGCTGATCGGCAACACCCTCGTCGCCCTCGCCCGGGGCGCCGCCGGGGCCGACACCGGCGCCCTGGTGCGCGAGGTGGTCCGGTACGACGCCCCCATCCAGAACACCCGCCGCTTCGCCGCCGAAGCCTTCACGTACGGGGGGTCCACCGTGGAGCCCGGACAGCAGGTCCTCGTCCTCCTCGCCGCCGCCAACCGGGACCCCGCCGTCAACCCGGACCCTCACATGTTGTCCCCCGGACGGGTGAATCCGGCCGTCTTCACGTTTGGCGCGGCGGCCCACCGCTGCCCGGGTGCGGAGCTCGCCACGGCCCTCGCCGCCGCCGTCGTCACCGAACTGCGCGCGGCAGGCTTGGGCACCACCGCGACCCCCGCCTACCGCCCGCTGGCCAACGCACGGATCCCGCTCCTCTAGCGCGCGGGCCGTCCCCGACGGAAGCCGACGCAGCCCCCGGAACCGCGATCAGGCCGGGGGTCGGTCACCCCTATGCCTGCAGACAGGACAAACCGGATCATGTCGGACAGCCTTCACCTCTGGATGCGCCACGAGGCCCGCCCCACCGAACGCCGGGCCCCCCTCACCCCCGAGGACGCCGCCCGCCTCACCGCGGCCGGAATCCGCGTCACCGTCGAGGAGTCGGACCGCCGCGCCTTCCCCCTCACCGCCTACACCGCCGCCGGCTGCGCCACCGCCCCCACCGCCTCCTGGCACGAGCAGGCCCCCGACGACGCGTACGTCCTCGGCCTCAAGGAACTCCCCGCCGGCCCCGACGCCCCCGCCCTGCGCCACCGCCACATCTACTTCGGCCACGCCTACAAGGGCCAGGCCGGCGCCCGCGAGCTGCTCGGCCGCTTCACCGCCGGCGGCGGAGCCCTGCTCGACATGGAGTACCTCACCGACGAAGCCGGCCGCCGCGTCGCCGCGTTCGGCTACTGGGCCGGCTACGTCGGCGCCGCCCTCGCCGTCCTGCACCACCGCGGCGCCCTCACCGCCCCCCTGCTCCCCACCGACCGCCCCGCCCTGGACGCCCTGCTCGCAGCGGGAGCCACCGGCGCCGGCACCACCACCGCCCTCGTCATCGGCGCCCTCGGCCGCTGCGGCCGCGGCGCCTGCGACGCCCTCGTCCAGGCCGGACTGGAGCCCACCCGCTGGGACCTCGCCGAGACCCGGAACACCGACCGCCCCGCCCTCCTCGCCCACGACCTGCTCGTCAACACCGTCCTGACCACCACCCCCGTGCCCCCGTTCCTGACCAAGGCCGACCTCGACGACCCCGACCGCCGGCTCTCCCTGGTCAGCGACGTCACCTGCGACGTCACCTCCGACTGCAACGTCCTGCCGGTCTACGACGAGACCACCACCTGGACCGAGCCCGTCCGCACCCTCCGCGAGGGCGAACGCCCCCTCGACCTCATCGCCATCGACAACCTCCCCTCCCTCCTCCCGGTGGAGGCCGCCACCGCCTTCTCCGCCGAACTCACCCCGCACCTGCTGCGGCTGGCCGAGTGGGACGGCGTGTGGGCCCGGGCCCTGCACACCTTCGAGGCGGCCGTCCAAGCCCAGGAGGCACCCCTTGACCAGTGACCAGCAGCCCGCCGCGCCGGCCTCCGGCACCGTCCACTGGATAGGCACCGGCCTGTCCACCGGCCGCTCGGGCCTCTCCCTCGTCTGCGAACGCGCCCGCCGCGTGGTCCTGTGGGACCGCACCGCCGAACGCGCCGCCGCCCGCCTGGCCGCCCTCGGCCTGGCGGGCCGCGCCGAGGTCCGCGCCCTCACCCCCGCCGCCCTGGCGGCGCGGACCGGCCCGGGCGACGTCCTCGTCTCCATGCTCCCGGCCGCCGAACACCCCGCGCTGCTGCGCCTGGCGGCCGACCGCGGCGCCCACTTCGCCTGCACCAGCTACACCACCCCCGAGCTGGCCGAGCAGGCGCGGGAGGCCGCCGCCCGCGCGGGCACCGTCGTCCTCACCGAAGCCGGACTCGACCCCGGCATCGACCACCTGATGGCCCACGACCTGGTCGCCCGCGCCCGCGAGGCCGTCGGCCCCTCCCCGGCGACCGCCGTGTTCACCTCCTGGTGCGGAGGCGTCCCCGCGGACCCGGGCCCCTTCCGCTACCGCTTCAGCTGGGCCCCGTACGGGGTCCTCGCCGCCCTCGGCACCCCCGCCCGGTACGTGTCCGACGGAGCCGAGGCCACCGTCCCCCGCCCCTGGGAGGCCACCCGCACCCTGACCCTGGCCGGCGAGGAGTTCGAGGCCTACCCCAACCGCGACAGCCTCCCCTTCGTCGCCCAGTACGGCATCCCGTACTACTGGCACCTCGACACCTTCGTACGCGGCACCCTGCGCAACTCCGGCTGGCGCGCCGCCTGGCGGCAGGTCTTCGACACCGTCGCCGCCGGGGACGCCGGAGCCGTCCGCGCCCTCGCCGCCGAACTCGCCGCCCGCCACCCCACCACCCCCGCCGACCGGGACCGCGTCGTGCTCTCCGTCTCCCTGGAACTGCGCACCAGGTCGGGCGGGAGCTGGCGAGGCTCGCGGCTGCTCGACCTCACCGGCGACGGCACCGAATCCGCGATGGCCCGCTGCGTCTCCCTCCCCGTCGCCTACGGCGTCACCCGGATCCTGGCCGGCGCCCTCCCCGCCGGCCTCAACCGCGCCGCCGAAACCCCCCGCGAGGCAGCCCGCTGGCTGGCCTTCCTCGGCGCCCACGGGCTGGCCGGGACCGGCGCGGAAACCGCCCCCGACGCCGCACACGCACCCGCCTGACCGCCGTACCGGCACCGCAACCGCAACCGCAACCGCAACCGCACGGCACCGCACCGCACCCGCGCACGGCCGACACGGCCCAGCGCTCCCACCCCACACACCCCTCCCTCCTCACCTCACACACCGAATCGAACGAGAGGTTCCGAACATGGGGCACGAGAGCTTCCGGCCGGGCATCACGCACTTCCGCTGCGTGGGAGTCGGCGTGGGCCCGGCCAACCTCAGCCTGGCGTCCCTGCTGCACGGCAGGCCGGACGTACCCAATCTCTTCCTCGACCGCAAGGAGTCCTTCGGCTGGCACGACGGCCAGCAGATCCCCGGCAGCACCCTCCAGGTCTCCCAGTTCAAGGACCTGGTCAGCCTCGCCGACCCCGCCAACCCCTTCTCGTTCCTGTCGTACCTGCACGCCAAGGGACGCGTCTACCACTTCCTCAACGCCCAGTTCGACGACGTGCCCCGGCTGGAGTTCCGCAACTACCTGGCCTGGGCCAGCCGCCGCAACGAGAACGTCGTCTTCGGCGAGGGCGTCCGCGAGGTCGACTTCGACGACGGACGCGGCGTCTTCACCGTCCGCACCGACCGGCGCACCGTCACCGCCGACAACGTCGTGGCCGGCGTCGGCAGCCGCCCCTGGGTCCCCCCGCAGGGCGAACACCTGCTCGGCCCCACCCAGTTCCACGTGGCCGACTACGTCCACGCCGCGCGCGACGTCGGCGGCAAGCGGGTCGTGGTCATCGGCGGCGGCCAGTCCGGCGCCGAGGCCTTCCTCGACCTGATCTCCCGGGGCGGCTGGGACCTGCCCCGCCGGGTCTCGTGGATCTCCCGCCGGCAGAACTACTTCCCCATCGACGACTCGCCCTTCACCAACGACTACTACATGCCCAGCCACGCCGACTACTTCTACGGACTGCCCCGCGAGCGCCGCCAGTCGCTGAACTCCCGCAACGTCCTGACCAGCGACGGGATCTCCGAGTCCACCCTCCGCGAGATCTACCAGACCATCTACGTCCACCGCTTCGTCGAGGGCAACGAGGACCTCGTCGCCCTGCACCCCGGCCGCGAGGTCTTCGACGTCCGCCCCGGCCCCTTCGGCGGCTGGGAGGTCTGCGCCCGCCACACCGGCGAACCCGAGTCCGTGGAGAAGTTCGAGGCCGACGTCATCGTCTGGGCCACCGGCTACCGGCCCGCCGCCATGGACTTCCTCGCACCCCTCGCCGGACGCCTGGAGCACGAGGGCGAGGAACTGCGCGTCGACGAGGACTACGCCGTCCGCTGGGACGGGCCCGCCGACCGCCGGATCTTCGTACAGAACGGCGTCCGCGGCCAGCGCGGCCTCGCCGACCCCAACCTCAGCCTCAACGCCTGGCGCAGCCGGCGCATCGCCGACCGGCTGTGCGGCGTCCGCGGCGACGAGCAGCTCGCCTCCTTCATCGAATGGTCCTCGAAGGCCCCCCAGGAGGAACGGTGGACCGCCTGATGGACACGGACCGCACCCGCGCCTGCCGCACCCTCGCCACCGACCCGGCGGCCAACCCTCCGGCCGCCCCGGCCACCACCGCACCCGCGCCCCGGGCCGCCGCCCAGGCGCCCGACCCCACCGACCCCGCCTCCTACCGCACCGCCGCCGCCGGCAGCGGCGGCCCCGCCGGGGCCCGCACCGACGTCGCCGTCGTCGGCGCCGGCATCCTCGGCGTCCTCATCGCCCGCGAGGTCCTCCACCGCGACCCCGCCGCCACCGTCACCGTCCTCGACCGCGACATGATCGGCTCCGGCGCCACCCGCCGCTCCGCCGGACTGCACTTCCCGCGCGGCGCCGACGACACCGTCCGCACCCTGGCCGCCGAGAGCGAGCGCTTCTACGCCGACCTCCACACCGCCCGCCCCGACCTGCCCATCCACCCCCTCGGCATGACCGTCATCGCCCCCGAGGCCGCCGAGGACCGGCTCCGCGAGGTCTACCTCCCCGAGGCCAAACTCCGCTGGACCACCGAACTCCCGCCCGCCGTACCCGCGCTGCCGCCCGGCTTCGGGGCCTGGGAGGGCGACGGCTGCCAGTACGCGGACGTCCACGCCCTCACCCAGCGCCTCGCCGCCGAACTGCGCCCCGCCGTCTCCTTCCGCGAAGGCGTCGCCGTCGAGACCGTCGCCGCCGGCCCCGGCGGCGCCCGGCTCACCCTGACCGGCGGCGCCACCCTGACCGCCGGGCACGTCGTCATCGCCCCCGGGCCCTGGCTCGCCGAACCCGCCTGGCGGGAGCTGGTCGCCCCGCTCGGAGCCCGCGTCAAGAAGATCGTCGCCCTGCACGTGGAAGTGGCCCCGGCCCCCGGCGACCGGGCCGTCGTCCTGCACACCGAGGACGCCTTCCTGCTGCCCCTCCACCACCGCGGCCACTGGCTCTTCAGCTACACCTGCCGGGAGTGGGACGTCGACCCCGCCACCGTCGACCCGGCCCTCACCGCCGGCCACCTGCGCGAAGCCCGGGCCCTGCTCACCCGCTACGCCCCCGGCCTGGCCGCGCACTGCCGGTCCGGCCGGGTGTTCTGCGACGCGTACGGGCCCGACGGCAGCCCGCTGGCCACCCGCCTCGACCCCTACGGCCGGCTCCTCTTCGCGGGCGCCGCCGGCGGCTCCGGCTACCGGCTGGCCCCGGCCCTCGCCGCCCGGGCCGCCGACCTGATCCCCTCCCTCCCGTCACCGCGAAAGGCCACGACATGATCATCGCGAGTTATGACGCCGACGTCCTGGAGCAGGCGTTCGGCATCGACATGAGCGGCGTGGAGGGCCTGGGCACCGGCGCCGGCTGGGGCCGCGTCGCCCCCGGCGGCGCCACCGACGGCCACCACCACGACGAGAGCGAGCTGTTCGTCATCGTCTCCGGCCGCGGCGAGTTCGTCGTCGACGGCGAGACCCACCCCGCCGCCCCCGGCACCGTCGTCCTCTTCGACCCCTTCGAGTCGCATGTCTTGAGGAACACCAGTCTGAGGAACACCAGCCCGGGGAACACGGCGGGCGAGGGCGACGACGACCTCGTCTTCTTCACCCAGTACTGGCGCGACGCCGAACGGGCCATGGCCCGCGCCGCCGCCCCCGACCGAGAGGGCTTCGGCGCGCGCCCCGTCTTCGTCTTCTCCACCCCGCCCACCCCCAACGGCGACCTCCACCTCGGCCACCTGTGCGGCCCCTACCTCGGCGCCGACGCCTTCACCCGCTTCCAGCGCATGAACGGAGCCGAGGCCTACCACCTCACCGGCAGCGACGACTACCAGAGCTACGTCCTCGGCGCCGCCCGCGCCGACGGCCGCACCCCCGCCGAAACCGCCGCCCACTACAGCGCCGAGATCGCCGAAACCCTGCGGCTGATGGACATACCCGTCGACCAGTACACCGTCACCGACCAGGACCCCGGCTACCGCGAGGGCCTCAAGGACTTCTTCGGCAAGGTCACCGCCTCCGGCCGGGTGTCCGTCGCCGAGCACGGCGCCCTCTTCGACGCCGGCACCGGCCACTACCTCTACGAGGCGGACGTCAAGGGCGGCTGCCCCGGCTGCGGCAACGACACCGGCGGCAACATCTGCGAGGAGTGCGGCGAACCCAACACCGTCACCGACCTCACCGAGCCCCGCTCCGCCGCCCCGCAGGCACCCGTGCGCGGCACGGCCGCCCGCTGGAACCTGCCCCTGCACACCTTCTCCGCAGACGTCCGCGACCACCACAGGCTCGGCCGCGTACCGGCCCGGCTGCGTGAACTGGCCGACCGCGTCTTCGCCCGCCCGAGCCTCGACGTCCCCCTCACCCACCCCTCCGGCTGGGGCGTCGAACCGCGCGGGGACGACACCGACGGGCAGGTCATCTGGGTGTGGCCCGAGATGAGCTACGGCTTCCTGCACGGCATCCAGTCACTCGGCGCCCGCCTCGGCCGCCCCTGGCAGGCCGCCGCCCCCGCCCCCGACTGGAAGATCGTCCACTTCTTCGGCTACGACAACAGCTTCTACCACTCGGTCCTCTACCCCGTCCTCTACCGGCTCGCCTTCCCCGGCTGGACCCCCGACATCGACTACCACGTCAACGAGTTCTACCTGCTCGACGGCGAGAAGTTCTCCACCAGCCGCCGCCACGCGATCTGGGGCAAGGAGATCCTCACCCCCGACACCGTCGACGCCGTCCGCTTCTTCCTCGCCGCCACCCGCCCCGAAGGCGCCCGCACCGACTTCCGGCGCGCCGCCTACGAAGCCGCCCTCGACGACACCCTCATCGGCACCTGGCAGCAGTGGCTCACCGACCTCGGCGCCCGCACCGCCAAGCACCACGCCGGCCGCGCCCCCGACGCCGGGAACTGGACTCCCGAGCACACCGCCTTCCTGGCCCGGCTCGGCACCCGGCTCGGCGCCGTCACCACCGCCCTCGGCAAGGACGCCTTCTCCCTCAACCAGGCCGCCGCCGAACTCGACGGCATCGTCCGCGACACCGTCCGCTTCGCCCGCGCCGAAGGCCTCCTCACCGACACCCCCGGCTGGGAGGACGAGAACCGCACCGCCCTCGCCCTCGAACTCGCCGCCGCCCGACTCCTCGCGCACGCCGCCGCCCCCGTCATGCCCCGCTTCGCCGCCCGCCTCGCCGCCGCCCTCGGCCAGGACGCCCCCGGCACATGGCCGCGTACCGTCGAACTCCTCACCCCCGGCACCCCCGTCGACCTCGCCGACGCCGTCTTCTTCCGGCCCGCCCCCGACGCCGCCGGCGCACCCGGCGCCGACCCCGTCCTCACCCCCTGGCTCACCCGCATCGCCCGCACCGCACTGCGCCTCGGCGAGGACGAGCACATCGCCCACCGCACCCTCACCCAGCTCGCGGCCGGCTCCCTCCAGGCCGTCACCGTCCAGTACCAGATCCTCGACGCCCTCGACGTCGACCTCTCCATGGACGAACTCCTGCACGGCGGCACCCTCGCCGAACTCGCCGCCGTCATCGCCGAGCGCGCCGAGCCCTCCGCCGTCGCCGCCCTGACCTCGGGGGACGCCCGATGAACACCCGCCAGATCCTGCGCGAGATAGCCGAACGCGGACTGTCCGTCGCCCTCGCCGACGGCGACCTGCGCCTCCAGGGCAACCGCGAACGGATGGACGCCGAGTTCATCTCCCGCGTCAAGGCCGCCAAGCCCGCCCTCGTCGCCCACCTCGCCCGCGAGGCCGAACACGGCCCCGGCTTCCCCCTCACCCCCCTCCAGCGCAGCTACTACGTGGGCCGCAGCGGCGTCTTCGAGATCGGCGACGTCTCCAGCCACGTCTTCCACGAGATCGAGGGCGACTGGGACCTCGACCGGCTGCAGAGCTCCCTCGACACCGTCGTCGCCGCCCACAGCGCCCTGCGCTCCCGCTTCCTCTCCGACGAACGCCAGGCCACCGAACACGGCGAAGCCGCCTCCCCGCGCATCGGCGTCCTCGACCTGCGCGCCCACAGCCCCCGCCAGCAGGAACTGATCCGCACCGAACTCCGCGAGATGCGCTCCCACCAGGTACTGCCCGCCGACCAGGCCCCGCTGCTCACCGTCGACGCCACCATCCTCGACGACGACAAGATGGTCCTCCACGTCGGCCACGACGGGCTCGTCATGGACGGCATCAGCATGTTCCTGTTCTTCCGCGCCTGGTGGCACGCCTACCAGAACCCCACCGCCGAGGTCCACGAGGAACTCCCCTACGAGGACTACCTCGCCGCCCTCGAAACCGCCCGCGACCGGGCCCCCGCCCGCCGCTCCCGCGACTACTGGACGGCACGCGCCGACGACCTCGCCCCCCACCCCGACCTGCCCCTGCGCACCAGCCCCGCCGCCCTGTCCGGCACCCGCTTCACCCAGCGCGAGGTCCGCCTCGACCGCACCGCCTGGACCGCCCTGAAGGAACGCGCCGCCGGCAAGGGCCTGACCCCCTCCGCGCTGCTCCTCGCCGCCTACGCGGAAACCCTCGCCACCTGGGGCGCCGGCGAACGCTTCACCCTCACCACCACCGTCGCCAACCGCCCGCCCGTCCACCCCCGCGTCTTCGAGGCCATCGGCCAGTTCTCCGACACCCTCCTCGTCGAGGCCGAGATCGACCGCGCACTGCCCTTCGCCGCCCGCGCCCAGGCCCTCCAGACCCGCCTGCACACCGACATCGACCACCGGCACTTCTCCGGCATCGAGGTCCTCAAGGAACTGGCCCGCCGGCGCGGCGGCATCGCCGCCGCCCGCATGCCGTTCACCTTCAACAGCGCCATCGGACACGTCAGCAGCGAGGTCGACGGCTCCGCGCTGGAACTCTTCGGCAAGGAGGTCTTCTCCGTCAGCCAGACCCCCCAGGTATGGCTCAACGCCTTCGCGATGGAGCAGCACGGCGAACTCGTCGTCCAGCTCGACGGCATCGACGAACTCTTCTGCGAAGGCCTCCTCGACGACCTCGCCCACGGCTACCGGACCCTGCTCGGCCTCCTCGCCGACGAGGACGCCGCCTGGCAGCGCCACTCCTTCGACCTGCTGCCGCCCGCCCAGCGCGCCCGCCGCGCCGCCGCCAACGACACCGCCGTCGAACTCCCCGAGGAGATGCTCGGCGACGCCGTCGTGGCCCAGGCGGCACGCACCCCCGCCGCCCCCGCGATCCTCACCGCCGACCGCACCGTCAGCTACGGCGAACTCCTGCACCGCGCCGCCACCGCCGCCACCTGGCTGCGCGAACAGGGCGTCGGCCGCGGCGAACTCGTCGGCCTCGTCATGCGGCGCGGACCCGAGCAGATCGTCGGCATCCTCGCCACCGTCCTCGCCGGGGCCGCCTACCTGCCCGTGGACGCCGGCCTGCCCACCGCCCGGCAGGAGTACATGCTCGCCGACGGCCGGGTGCGCTGCGTCCTGACCAACACCGGCTGGACCTCCACCGGCTCCATGGCCGCCTTCGACCTCACCCGGCCCTGCTCCGGCCGCGCCGAACTCCCCGACCGGCTCCCCGGATCCACCCCCGACGACCTCGCGTACGTCCTCTACACCTCGGGCACCACCGGCGCCCCCAAGGGCGTCATGGTCACCCACCGCAACGTCGCCAACCTCGTCGCCGACTGCCGGGACCGCTTCGGGATCACCGCCGAGGACCGGTTCATGGCCGTCAGCGCCTTCAACTTCGACCTGTCCGTCTGGGACGTCTTCGGCGCCCTGTCGGCCGGCGCCGCCCTGGTCATGCCCGACCACGACCGGGCCGTCGACCCCGCCCACTGGCTGGAGCTGTGCTGGCTCTACCAGGTCAGCGTCTGGAACTCCGTCCCCGCCATCGTCGGCCTGCTCCACGGGCAGGCCCGCGCCGACGGCGACGTACCGCCCGGCCTGCGGCTCGTCATGATGAGCGGCGACCGGCTCCCGCCCGCCCTGCCCGCGCAGCTGCGCGAGATGATCCCCGGCCTGGAGGTCGTCTCCCTCGGCGGCCCCACCGAGACCACCGTCTGGAACATCCTGCACCCCGTCGGCGAGGACGAGGACGGCACCGAGTCCATCCCGTACGGCCGCCCCAACGCCAACAACCGCGCCTACGTCCTGGACCGCGACGGCCTCGACGCCCCCGACTGGGTCACCGGCGAGATCACCGCCGCCGGCACCGGACTGGCCCGCGGCTACTGGGGCGACGAACAGCGCACCGCCGAGCGGTTCTACGAGGACCCCGAACGCGGCGAACGCATGTACCGCACCGGCGACCTCGGCCGCTACCTGCCCGACGGGAACATCCAGATCCTCGGCCGCACCGACTTCCAGATCAAGATCAACGGCTACCGGATCGAAGCCGGCGAGGTCGAGACCCGCCTCGCCGCCCTCGCCGAGGTCTCCCGCGCCGTCGTCGCCGCCCAGGGCAACCGGCTCATCGCCCACCTCGTCCCCTCCGGCGGCCACCGCCCGCCCCTGACCGAACTCCGCCAGGCCCTGCGCGCCGACCTGCCCGACTACATGCTCCCGGCGGCCGTCCTCTGGCACGAGGAGCTCCCGCTCACCGGCAACGGCAAGGTGGACCGTACGCGGCTGGCCGCGCTCGGCGCCGAGGAGGGCGCGGCGCGGGAGACCGGCGGCAACGCCCCCGCCACCCAGGCCGAGAAGATCCTCTGCGACATCTGGTCCACCGTCCTGCGCCGCCCCGACATCGGTGCCCTCGACACCCTCGCCTCCCTCGGCGGCGACTCCATCGCGGCCGCCCGCATCCTCACCGCCGCCCGCAAGCGCTTCGGCGTCACCATCACCCTCGACCAGTTCTCCGAGATGGACACCGTCCGGGCGATGGCCGCCACCCTCATGCCGGCGGCCGACCGATGACCCCGGCAGGGCCCCGCCAGGGGCGCGGGGAACTGCGCGCTCAGCCACAGCGGACCGGCAGCCGACACACGGCAGTACCCCATCAGGGGCGCGGGGAACTGCGCGACCAGCCCCCACCGGCCGGCAGCCGACACACGGCCGTCCCCGACACGATCCGCCGCATCACCACCGAGGAGCCCCCCGGGGGCAACCTCCACGTGGCCCGCCTGGAAGGCACCCGCACCATCCCCCTCAGCGAGCTGTACGACCGCGCAGCCCGCCTCGCCCACCACCTGCGCGAGCACTACGGCATCGGCCCCGGCGACCGCATCGGCGTCCTCGCCGCCAACAGCCTCGAATGGGTCCTGCTCGACCTCGCCGCCCTGCGCCTCGGCGCGCAGACCGCCGGCCTGGAGCCCGGCAAGTTCACCCCGTCCACCGAACTCGTCGACGGCTACGGCCTCCACCTCCTGTTCACCGACCAGGACACCGGCGGCGTCCCCGACACCATCCCCATGGCCGGCCTGTGGGAGCTGGCCGGCCCCGGCGACGGCCCCGACACCCCGCTGCCGCCCGTCACCTGGGCCGCCGAGGACGTCACCACCATCAAGTTCACCTCCGGCAGCACCGGGATCCCCAAGGGCCTCGGCGCCACCGCCGGCAGCATCGACAGCTCCCTCCGCGCCGTCCAGGAGATCTTCGGACACGCCCCCGGCGACAACCTCTTCGTCTTCCTGCCACTCTCCCTCCTCCAGCAGCGCTACTGGGTGTACTCCGCCCTCCTCCACGGCCACGACGTCACCCTCACCACCTACGAAGCAGCCTTCGCCACCCTGCGCCGCGTCCGCCCCACCGTCGTCATGGGCGTCCCCGCCTTCTACGAGAGCGCCCGCCGCCAGATCGCGGCCCGCCTGCGCCGCACCCCCGGCCGCAGCCCCGCCGAGGCCGCCCGGACCCTCTTCGGGGACCGGATCCGCTACCTGTGGACCGGATCCGCCCCCGCCTCGCCCGCCGTACTGCGCTTCTTCAACGACACCGCCGGCCTGCCCCTGTACGAGGGCTACGGACTCAACGAGACCTGCATCGTCACCAAGAACCACCCCGGCGCCCACCGCGAGGGCAGCGTCGGACGGGCCGTACGCGGCAAGGAGGTCCTGATCGGCGAGGACGGCGTCATCAGCGTCCGCAGCACCCACCCCGTCAACAACCACTACGCGTACGCCCGGCCCGGCGACTCCGAGAAGGTCTTCTCGCCCGACGGGACCGTCCGCACCGGCGACCTCGGCCACCTCGACGAGGACGGCTTCCTCTACGTGCACGGCCGCGCCGACGACGTCATCGTCCTCGACAACGGCAAGAAGGTCATCGTCCGCCCCATCGAGGAACTCATGCGGGCCGACCCGGCCATCGCCGAATGCGTCCTGTTCAGCCCCACCCAGACCGACCTCGTCGCCGTGGTCTCCCCGGCCGGCCTGCCCGCCGACCACCGGGCCATCGCCGCCCGCCTCGCCGCCGTCAACGCCGCCACCACCCCCGACGAGCGGATCAGCCGAGTCGTCGTCGCCGACCCGCCGTTCAGCATCGAGGGCGGCCTGCTGACCTCCCAGTACAAGCCGAAGCGCCCCGACATCCGGGCCGCCTACCACTCACCGCTGCACACCCAGGAGGCCGGGATCCATGCCTGACACCACCGACACCCGCGCGGCGATCGAGGCCGCGGCCCGCGACCAGCTCTCCCTCGTCCTGGTCCCCGAGGTCGAGCCGGAGGCCATAGACCCCGGCGCCGACATGGTCTCCGCCTACGGCCTGACCTCCCTCAACAAGGTCCTCTTCCTCACCGAGGTCTGCGAGGAGACCGGCGTCGACCTCGCCCACTTCACCGAACACGACCTCGCCGACATGAAGACCCTGCGCGACGTCACCGAAGCCCTCGCCCGCCACCACCACGCCACCACCGGAGCCTGAACCATGAGCGCCCTCAGCTGGACCGAGCACACCGCCGCCGTCCTGGAGAACCACCGGGTCCGCCTCACCCCGATCACCGAGGCCGACCGCGAGGGCGTCCGGGCGGTGGCCATGGACCCCGACATCTGGCGCTACTTCGTCGCCGCCGTCGACACCGACGCCGACTTCGAGGCCTTCTTCGACGCCAACCTCGCCGACCACACGGCCGGCCGCCGCGCCGTCTGGACCATCACCGACAAGGCGAGCGGCCGCATCGCCGGCAGCATGAGCTTCGGCAACATGGCCGAGGCGGACCGGCGCCTGGAGATCGGCTGGTCCTGGCTCGGCCGCGACTTCCGCGGCCGCGGTGTCAACCACTGGGCCAAGGCCCTGCTGCTGGAACACGCCTTCGAGGTGCTCGGCGCCGAACGCGCCGAGTTCAAGACCGACGTCCTCAACACCCAGGCCCGCCGCGGCCTCGCCAACATCGGCGCCACCGAGGAAGGCGTCCTGCGCAGCTTCAACTACATGCCCGGCGGCCGCCGCCGCGACGCCGTCTACTACAGCGTCCTGCGCTCCGAATGGCCCGCCGTCCGCGCCCTCCTCGCGCACGGCCCCAAGAAGGCCGTACCGGCATGAGCGAGGACACCGCCGACCCCGGCATCGCCCACATACGGGCCTCCGGCACCCCCTGGGACATCGGCCGCGCCCACGGCACGGCCCTGGCCGCCCCGCTGCGGGCCTTCCTCGACGACGGCCTCGCCCGCCTGGGCCACCTCGTCGACCGGCCCCCGACCCTGCCCGCCCTGCTGCCCTCGATCGCCGCCCACCGCGACGCGGTCGAGGCGGCCGTCCCCGACCTCGCCGAGGAAGTCGCCGGCCTCGCCGACGGGGCCCGGATCAGCGAGGACGAGGCCTGGCTGCTCCAGCTGCGCCGCGAACTCACCGGCTACTCGAAGATCCGGGCCGGCGGCGACTGCACCACGTACGCCCGCACCGGCCCGGGCACCGAGCCCGTCCTCGCCCAGACCGTCGACCTCAGCGGCAACCTCGACACCCACATCGCCGTCCTGGAGACCGCCCGCGCCGGCTCCGCCCGGCGCTCCCTCGTGCTCAGCTTCGCCGGACTCCTCGGCTACCTCGGCGTCAACAGCGACGGCCTCGCCGTCGGCATCAACCTGGTCCTCGGCGGCAGCTGGCGCCCCGGCGTGCCCCCGTACCTGGCCGTCCGCCACCTCCTCGACACGGCGGCCACCGCCGAACAGGCCCTGAAGGTCCTCGTCGACCTGCCGCTGTCCAGCTCCCGCTCCCTCATGCTCTGCGACCACGAACGGGTCCTGTACGCCGAACACCTCGACGGCGACCTGCGCGTCACCGAGGCCGCCCCCGGCGCACTCGCCCACACCAACCACTACCTCCACCCGGACTTCGCCCCCGCCGACGAGCTGAACGTCTTCGCCCGCAACTCCTCGCGCCGCCGCCTCGCCGCCGCCCGCGAAGGGATCGCCGCCCTCCCCGGCGACGCGCACGCCGAGGACCACTTCGCGCTGCTCGCACGGCCCCCCGTACGCGTCCCCGACCGGGGCGACATCCGGGCCGAACGCACGGTCGCCGCGGCCGTGATGTTCCCGGCGGCCGGGCGGCTCCACCTGAGGCCGGGCGACCCCGCGCGCTCCCGCACGAGGGTGTTCACCCTGTAGCCCCGGGGCCCAGGGCCCAGGGCCAGGGATGTGTCCGAGAAAGGAGAATGATGGACGCATGGCTGGTCGACCTCGACCAGGTCGCCCCCACCGAGATCACCCCGCGCTACCCCGAGGGCCTCACCGAGGACGAACTGCGGCGCGGCGCCGAGTTCGTCCACGCGCGTGCCGCCCACCGCTTCTACCGCGCCCGGCTCACCGTCCGCCGCCTGCTGGCCGAACGCCTCGGCCTCGACGCGCACGACCTGCGCATCCACTACGACCCCGCCGGCAAGCCCTACCTGCCCGACCAGCCCGGCACCCACGTCAGCTGGTCCCGCTCCGACGGACTGCTGCTGCTCGGCGCCACCGAGACCGGGCCCATCGGCGTCGACGTCGAACTGGTCCGCCCGGCCTCCAGCAGCCTCGACGTGCTCACCTTCATCTACCCGGGGCTCCCGGACGGGGTCGGACCCGAGACCTTCTTCCACGCCTGGACCCTGCTGGAGGCCGCGGTCAAGGCCACCGGGCGCGGCCTGACCGACGGCGCCCGCGAAGTTGACCTGGCCTTCGGCCCGGACGGCTCCGTCGGCCTGCGCGGCATCACCGGCCACGGCGCCCTGCCCTGGCACGGCCACACCGCGCTCCAGCCGACCCGGCAGGACTGCCCGTGGGCGATGACCGCGTTCGTCTCCCGGGAACTCCCCCCGGTCACCGTCCTGACCTGGCCGGACCGGACCGGCGACCCCGTACGGCCACCGGCCCGGGCCCCCTCCGGGCTCACTGGGCGCTGACCACCGGCGAACCGTCGGGGGCGATCGCCGAGAAGCCGGTGTACGGAACCAGCGCGGGCGGCACGGCCACCGAGCCGTCCGCGCGCTGGTACTGCTCCAGCACCGCCACCAGTGTCCGGCCCACCGGCAGCGCCGAACCGTTCAGCGTCGCCGCGAACCGCTTGCGCCCGTCCCGGTCGCGGACCTTGATGCCGGCCCGGCGCCCCTGGAAGTCCCCGCAGTCCGAGCACGAGGAGATCTCCCGGTACGTGCCCTGCCCCGGCAGCCACACCTCGATGTCATAGGTGCGCCGCGCGGCGAACCCGAGGTCCCCGGCCCGCAGTTCCACCACCCGGTGCGCCAGCCCCAGCCGCCGCAGCGCCGTCTCGGCGTGCCCGGTCAGGAGCTCCAGCTCCGCCGCCGAGTCCTCCGGCCGGCAGATCCGCACCAGCTCCACCTTCTCGAACTGGTGCAGCCGCACCAGCCCCCGCGTGTCCCGGCCGTACGAGCCGGCCTCCGCCCGGTAGCAGGGCGTGCACGCGGTCAGCGCCAGCGGCAGCCCGTCCTCCCGCAGGGTCTCCCCCCGGTACAGGTTGACCAGCGGCACCTCCGCCGTCGGGATCAGCAGCAGGTCCCGGTCGGCGGCGCCCGTCAGGAACAGGTCGTCCTCGAACTTCGGCAGCTGCCCGGTACCCGTCATCGTCTCCCGGGTCACCAGGTGCGGCACCCCGTGCTCGGTGTACCCGTGCTCGGTGGTGTGCAGGTCCAGCAGGAACGCGGCCAGGGCCCGCTCCAGCCGGGCCCCCGCCCCCCGGGTCACGGCGAACCGGGACCCCGACAGCCTGGCGGCGCGCACCTGGTCCAGGATCCCCAGCCGGGTCCCGATGTCCACGTGGTCGCGCGGCGTGAACTCGAACCCGGGGACCTCGCCCCAGGTCCGCCGCACCACCGGCGGGTCCTGCTCGGTCCCGTCGGGCACGTCCGGGTACGGCAGGTTGGGCACGGCCAGCAGCAGCGCGGCCAGCCCCTCCTCCGCCTCCCGGAGCTCCTCCGACACCGACCGCAGGCGCTCCTTGGCCGCCGCCGCCCGGGCCCGCGCCGCGTCGTCGGGCCGGACCCCTGCCTTGGCCGAGCGGTTCTGCTCGGCCCGCAGCTTGTCCCGCTCGGCGATGAGCCGGGCGCGCTGTTCGGTCAGGTCACGCAGGGCGGCCCGGTCCAGGACGTGTCCGCGGCGGGCCAGACCGGCCCCGGCCGCCTCCTGGAGCAGGCTGTGCGGGTCGTGCATGACGGCTCCTCAGTCCTCGTCGGTGACGTGCGCGGTGGCGGTGACGTGCGCGGTGGTGGTGACGTGCGCGGTGGTGGCGGCGACCGTGGCGGTGGCGGCGACCGTGGCGATGGCCCGGTACCGCTGCGGCGAGCGGGACCGCAGCCACAGGGCGTGGCCGAGACCGCCGAGGGCGGCGCCGGCCATCAGCCACGGGATCCGGTTCACCCAGGGCGACGTGCTCCCGGTGACCAGCGCGAAGTTGTCCAGCAGCAGCCAGAGCGCCCCCACCAGCCCGGCCAGGGCCAGTACGGGCGCCAGCCGGGTCCGCCACCAGTGCCCCTCGGGGTGCCCGCGGAAGAAGACCAGCACCGCCACGGCCACCGCCGCCTGCAGGGCGACGATCCCGACCGTGCCCAGCGCCAGCATCGTGGTGGCCAGGTTGGTGTACGGATGCGCCCCCGCCAGCGCGAACACCGCGCACACGACGGCCGTGGCCACCGACAGCACCGCGCTCGCCCGGTGCGGCGAGCCGTGCCGGGGGTGCACCCGGGCCAGCGAGCCGGGCAGCACCCGCTCCCGGCCCAGGACGAACAGGTACCGGTTCGCGGCGGTGTGCAGCCCGAGCAGCGCCCCGAACAGGCTGGTGCACAGCAGCACCTGCATCACGCTCGTCGCGAAGGTGCCCAGGTAGTCGTCCGACAGGTGGAAGAACAGGTCGCCCAGCTCCCTCCCGGCGGTCTCCGCGACCCGGTCCGCGCCGACCGCCCCGACCGCCGCCCAGCTCATCAGCGCGAAGAAGACGGTGATCAGCACGACGGAGGCGTACGTGGCGACGGGCACGCTGCGCTTCGGGTCGCGGCTCTCCTCGCCGTACAGCGCGGCCGCCTCGAAGCCCACGTACGAGATCAGCGCGAACATCAGCGCCACCCCGAGCCCCGGCGCGAGGACCGTCTCCGGCCGGAACGCGGCCGCCGGCAGGGTGTCCGTCCCGTGCCGCACCCCGATGGCCAGCGCCAGCAGCCCCAGTACCGCCACCTCGGCGACCATCAGCACCGCCAGCAGCCGGGCGCTCAGGTCGATCCGCCGGTAGCCCATCACCGCCGTCAGGGCCAGCGCACCGCCCGTCCACACCGGCCACGGCACCGGCAGGCCGTGCGCGGCGGAGACCAGTTCGGCGAAGTACCCGAAGGCCCCCGCCACCCCGGCGACGGCCGCCGTGTACGCGAGGACGGCCGTCAGCCCGGCCGCGACGGCCGGCGGCCGCCCCAGCCCCTGCCCGACGTACGTGTAGAAGCCGCCCGCGCCGACCACATGCCGGCTCATCGCCGCGTACCCGACGGAGAAGCACAGCAGGATCAGCCCGGCCAGGGCGAAGGTCGCGGGCACTCCGGCGCCGTTGCCGATGGCGTAGGCGAGGGGCACCGAGCCGACCACCCCGGACATCGGGGCGGCCGCCGCGACGACCAGGAAGACGATCCGGGGGGTGGTCAGCGTCCTGCGCAGCCCCGGCGCGGCGGGTGACTCCGGCTCCGTCGCCCTGACGGGGATCGTGGAAGTCACCGGATCACCTCGGGTGGTTGCGGATGATGTCGACGGCCTCCGGGACGCCCATGTACGGCAGCCGCACCTCGGCCATGTCGTCGGTCCACTGCTCGGCGAGGTCGTAGCGCTGCTTGGGCGTGGTCTCCAGCAGCCGGCAGCCCGGGAACACCTCGTAGTCCTTGAGCAGTTCGGCGTGCGCGAACATGCCCTGCTGGAACAGCTCCTCGCGCTCCAGCACGAACTCCTCCGACGGCAGCTCGTCCCACAGCCGCCGCCCGCGCCGGATCAGCTCGATCAGCCGCGGCCGGTACGAGGGGTTGCGCGCCAGGTGCTCGCGGACGATCGAGCTGCCCACGGTCAGGTGGCGGATCTCGTCGATGGACGCGCCGCGCGCGATCTCCGCCGCGGCCGGGTCCAGCAGGGTCCACTTGCGTTCGCTGAGCTCGGCCGCGGGCGCCAGCACCCCCTCGATGACGATGGTGAACACCGCGACCGCGCCGATGAAGTCGCCCTCGTCGCGCACCACGCCGGTGGCGAACTCGGCGATCGGGTTCAGCACCCGGCGGGTGTAGTCGGCGCCCTGCTCCTTGATGAACCCCAGCAGCCCCGCCTCCGGCACCCCGAGGTCCACCAGGTGCTTGCGGAAGATCATCGCGTGCCGGGCCTCGTCGACCACCTGGGTGGTGAAGAACTCCTGCTCCACGACCCCCGGCGCGCCGATCACGTAGTGGGACAGCACGTCCACCGCCCGGGACTCGGCCAGCGACCGGTTGCCCAGCTCCAGCACGAGCGCCTGCCGCAGCGGCCCGTCCTCCTTCATGTGCTCCGGAGTCACGGCGTCGTGCCCCGCCTCCGCCCGCCCGCGCAGGGTCCCCTGCGCCACGGCCGACAGCCAGTAGCCCAGATCGCACTCCTCGGCGGTCAGGGTCATCTCCTGCGCCCCGTCGAGCAGGTTGGGCGCGCGGTCCCAGTCGGCCTCTACGGGGATCTGCGGAAGGGTGGTCATGACGCAACCTCACTGGGGGAAGCGGGAACGGAGACGGAAGCGGAAGCGGCAGGGGTGACGCAGGCGCTGTGCATGCGGCCGGCGAAGCTGAGCATCGGGGAGTCGACGGTGTGCGAGCCGCCCGTGACCTCGGCGAGGAGCATGTCGTGGTCCCCGACCTGGTGCCAGCCCAGCACCCGGCACGCCATGTGCGCCAGGCTCCCGCCGATCAGCGGGGCGCCGGTGAGCGGGTCGGTGGTCCAGTCGAAGCCGTCGAACTGGGCGTCGCCGAGCGGGCGGGAGGGGTTCGCGAAGCGGCGGGCCACGTCCTGCTGCGCCGAGCCGAGCACGTTCACCGAGAAGCGGCCCGCCCGGCGGACCATCCCCGCGAACGTGGACGTCGGCCGCAGGCACGCGCCGAGGACCAGCGGGTCCCGCGACAGGGTGACCACGGCGCTGGCGGTGGTGCCGTGCCGGACGCCGTCACGGCTGACGGTCAGCACCGTTACGCTCGAAGCCAGCCGGCGCAGCGCCAGCCGGGCCGCGTCCGGGTCCTCGTACCCCTCGGCGGCCGCGGAGGCGCTGCGGTCCGTCAGCCAGGCCGGGTAGCGGGTCACCGGTGCGCCCCGACGGCGGGGGCGGCCGACCCGGTGGCGGCCGATCCGGTGGCGGCGATCGTCGCGGGGTGCTCCTCGTACGGCAGCGGCACCGGGCCGTCGGTCGCCGAGCGGCGCTTCAGCATGGCCGTCAGCTGGTGCACCAGCGGCGTGTCCTCCGGCTCGAAGGGCAGCCCGAACGGCTTCAGGAAGTTCCCGAAGACGCCCCGGTCGCCGAACACGTGGAACGGCAGCGCCAGCAGCGCCCACTCCGGCCCGATCAGCCACATCCACAGCAGGCCCACGGCGGCCACGCTGAGCAGGCTGTGCATCGAGTTGTAGAGCACGTAGTACGCCTTGTGGATCCGCCCGTCGGGGCTGCGCCGGTAGGCGATCGCGCCCGGGATGTAGCCGAGCAGGTCGATGTACAGGAACAGGCCGATCGCCGCGAACCAGTTGATGTCCGTGAAGTGCCACAGGATGAACCCGATCGTCACGGCGAACGCGACCAGGTACTCCAGGCGGTGCAGGTTGAAGGTGACCGGTGACTCGACCGGGTTCTTGATGTCCATGAGGGGTGTCGTGTCCTAACTGCGGGCGGACCGCGCTACGGGAAGCAGCTGTTGCTGCCGGGGGAGGGTCAGGACAGGCGCAGCGGGCCGCCGGCGAAGTACTCGGCCAGCTCCGCGGCCACGCTGGCGCGCGACGGCGGGTGGAAGGCCAGGGCGCGGACCGCGGAGGCCAGGTAGGCCACGTCCCCCGAACGGATGTAGGCCATCCCGCCGAGCATCTCCACGGCCTGGTCGACGGTCTGGGCGAGCAGGTCCTGGGTGGTGTAGCGGGCGGTGAGCACCGCCGCCACCGCCTCGTCGCCCCCGGTGCCGTCCTCCAGCGAGCGGGCCGCGCCCTCGACGAGGGAGACCGCCGCGTCCAGCCGCAGCGCCAGCTGCGCCCGCTCCGGGGCGCTGCCCCGCCCGCCGGCCAGCACCTGTGCGACCAGGGCGGACGCGGCCCCGACGTACGAGGAGGTGGCGAGGAGCTCGAACCAGGTGAACCCGGCCGTCTGGAGGTCGTCGAGGCGGTCGGCGTCCTCGGGGGTGCTGTGGATGACGAGGTCCTCGGGCACCTCCACGTCGGTCAGCCGCACCTCGTGGCTCTGCGAGGCGGCCAGCACCGGCGTCGCCCAGAACGGCCGGGTCGTGACGCCGGGGGAGGAGGCCGGGATCAGCATCAGCGCCAGCGCGGAGCGCCCGTCCACCTCCGTCACCTGCACGCTCGCCGTCAGCACGTCCATCGAACCGGACAGGCTGCACGGCTTCTTCGAGCCGTTGACCCGGTAGCCGCCCGGGGTGCGCTCCGCGACGACCGACGGCGCCAGGATGTTCTGGTCGGTACGGCCCTCCGCCCAGCCGGACGCCAGCAGCAGCCCGTCCGAGGCCACCGCGGACATCAGCTTCAGCTGGGCCGGGGTGAGCCGGCCGGTGGCCTCCGCCAGCCGGAACAGCATCGCCACCGTGAAGTGGTGCATGGTCGTGGCCACGCCCAGGGAGGGCGAGAGCGAGGCGATCGCCCGCTGCACCCGGACCGCCTCCAGCGGACCGGCGGCCGCGCCGCCGTACGCGGCCGGCACGAGCAGCCCGGGACCGCCGTGCTCGCGGTACAGCTCCAGCACCGGGCTGTCCGCGCCCTCGCGGGCCGTGAGCGGCAGCTCTTCGAGTGCGTCGAGAAGGCCTGCGTGGAATTGCTCGCAGACCCCGCGCGCTGTCGTCAGGGAACGCATCGCCGTGTTCTCCTCGGGCTCACTCGTATTCACCGTATGTGCCGTCCGGATCGCCGTTCAATTCCGGTGATCCGGAAATCAAAATGCAATGGGGAGTCTTTCACTCACCATCTGACTGAGGCCTGACGCCCATCTGACCAGCGCTTTCAACTGACCCGCTGCTGACCTGCGGCTGACCGGAAGGGCCTTCGGGGGTTGTGGTGGGCGGCCCCGCGTGCCATAAGTGAGGAAGTTGCCGGCGCGAGAATGGATCTGAAATGACCGGAACGGTTCTGGATACGGATGCGGCGCTCGACGCCATCCGGGAGTACGCGGACGCGGGAAATCCCAGCGCGTATTTCGCCTTCAGCGACGGGAACAGCCATTTCCGGCTCCCGGACGTCCCCGGGGTGATCGTCTACCGCGCCGTCGGCCGCTACCTGGTCCAGTTCGGCGGCCCGTTCGCCCCCTTCGCCCCCGCCGGCCCGGACGGCCCCCGGGCCCGGCTGCTTGCGGCCTTCGTCCGCTTCGCCGCCGAGCAGGGCCGCGAGATCGTGTCCGTACAGCTCCAGGGCGCGGACGCCGACGTCTACGTGGACCAGGGCTTCACGGTGAACCAGATGGGCGCCTCGTACGCCGTCGACCTGGAGGCCTTCACCCTGGCCGGCACCAAGTTCATGCAGCTCCGCAACAAGATCTCCCGCGCCCTGCGCAGCGGCCTGGAGATCAGGGAGGTCGCGTACGCGGACTACGCGGACTACGCCGACCGGATCGCGGCACTCGACACCGCCTGGCTCTCCACCAAGGGCGAGGGCGTCAAGCCCCTGGAGTTCCTCGTCGGCCAGACCGGCGGCCGCTACCAGCACCTGCGCCGCCTCTTCGCCGCCGTCCGCGACGGCGAGCTGATCGGCTACGTCTCGTACGCCCCCGTCTACGGCCCGCAGGCCGGCTGGATGCACGACCTGAGCCGGCGGCAGCCGGACTCCCCGCCCGGGGTGATGGAGGCCCTCAACAAGGCCGCGATCGACGTGTTCACCGCCGAGGGCACCCGCTGGCTGCACTTCGGCTTCACCCCCTTCACCTCCCTGACGGCCCCGCAGTTCCCGGGCCACAGCCGGGGCTTCCACTGGTTCATGCAGCACCTGTGGGAGCACGGCGCGCACATCTACCCGGCGCGCACGCAGCTGGAGTACAAGCAGAAGTGGGCGCCCTCCGCGGTCCTGCCGGAGTACATCGCCTTCCAGCACGGCGCGAGCCTGCCCGCGCTGGTCCACGTCTTCCGCGCCTGCAACGCGGTCTGAGAGGGAGGTCGCACACCCATGCCGTCCGACGAGATCGAGACCCAGGGCCTGCTGGTCGTGGAACGCTTCCAGGCCTGCGCGGCCGCCCCCGACGACCTGGAGGCCGCCCGCCTCTGCGACGCGGACCTGGCCCGCCTGGACGAACTGCTGCGCGGGGCCGCGCAGTAGGCCGGTTCGCGAGGGCCCCGCCGGCACGGCCGGCGGGGCTTTTCGCGCGCACGGGGAAACAGAGGAGGGGGCGGCGGGGGAGAGGTGCTCCCCGCCGCCCCCTCGGGGGGTGTTCCGGCGGTGTTGTCCGGCGATGTCCCGGCGCTGTTCCGGCGGTGTCCCGGCGGTGTTCCGGCGCTGTCAGCGCAGGGCCGGGCGGGTGCGCAGGAGGGTGCCGGCCGGGCCGCGGACCAGCATCGGGCGCCTGCGCAGGGCCGGTTCGGGCCCGGCGGGCCGGGACACGTGCGCCACCAGCAGGTCCTGCACCACCGGCCCGGCCGGGCCCGCCGTCAGCTCGTGGCGCTCCCGCGCGACCGTACGCCGGTCGAACAGCAGCCCCTGCCCCGGGACCGGGGCCGCCTCCAGCAGCGGCGCGGCCCGGCCGGCGCCGAACAGCCGCACCCGGCCCGACCCGGCCCCGTCCCGCCCCACCACCGCCACCAGCCCGAACCCGCCGTCGCCCGCCCCCGGCGGCCCGGGCAGCCGCACCGGGACCGTGGTCCCGGCCGGCGCCACGGTCCGGACCCGGTGCAGCTCGATCAGCCAGTCCGCGTGGACGTCCAGCCACGGCCCGCCCAGCGCCCGCCGCAGCAGCGCCGCCATCCCCGCCTCCAGCCGCCGGTCCGCCCCGTCGTACGGGACGTCGTACGGGACGGCGTAGGAGGGGACGGGCAGGAAGAGCCAGTCGTCGTCCGCCGTCCAGGACATCCGCAGCCGTACGACCCCGTAGCCGTATGCGTTCGCGTACGCGGGTTCGGCGAAGGCGGACGTCACCGCCCCGGGGACCGGGTCCAGCCCGACCAGCGCGAAGCCGTGCTCCCGCAGAGACACGGCGGCTCAGCCCGCGGCGACCGGCGTGCGCTCGGCGAGCGCGCCCTCGGCGGCGGGCCGTGCCAGCTCCAGGCGCTCGTCGAGGTGGCGGGCCGAGGAGTTGGCGCGCCACAGTGCCCCGCGGGCGATGCCCCGGCGCATGTAGGCGGAGTCGGCGCTCGGGATGACCACGTTGTGGAACCAGCCCGCGGCGTGCTGCGAGTCGATGGTGATGTGCAGGCGGTGGTAGGTGATCCCGACCTCCGGCAGGCCCAGGCGCTCCCAGGCCCGTACGACGTTGCGGAACCGGTCGGGCGCCAGCCACTCCGTCATGCCGAGGAAGCCGACCGCCTCCGGGTACAGGTGCCGGTAGCGGCACAGCAGCACCGCGAGGTTCCCGGAGTGCAGGTCGGTGGTGGTCATGGCGGCTTCCAGGTCCTCGGGGCGGACGTCGAAGACCTCGTAGATCTTGTTGAAGAGGTGGGTGTGCACCGCCTCCGGATCGCCGTTGCCCATCTCGTCCCAGTAGTTGCCGGCGATCTCCATCTTGCTGGCGCCGACCGTGCCGATCTGCATCATCGCGAGGAAGTCGTCGAAGCGGCCGTCGATCAGCGACTCCTGGATGACGTACGTACGCAGGTCCTCGCTGCGCGCCTCCCGGTTGATGAAGTCCGTGTAGTACGGGTGCTTGAAGGCGCGGTGCCTGCGGACGATGCCCTTGAGCCAGGACAGGAACTGCTTGGGGTCGGCGGGCGCCGACTCCAGCAGGCCGGGCTCCAGGTGGGCGTCCTCGGCCTGGAGCGTGGCGTTCTCCAGCAGCCGGGTGACCTCGTGCAGCAGCACCGATCCCTCGGCGCTGGGGCGGTCGGGTATCTGCATCACCGTCTGGTAGATGCGGGAGAGGAGCAGCTGCTGGTGGTAGTGGGCGTCCTCGCGGTGGGGGCCGGGGCCGGCCGCGGCGGCGTTCATGTCGGTGACGGCCTCGACGATGCGGGAGCGTTCGCCCGTGAACTTGGCGTCGATCTCGTCGGCGTCCACGGTCAGCCAGGACGAAACCTCCTCGACGAGCGCGGCGGCGTCGGTCCTGGGGATGGCAGTGCGGGTGCGGATCGCGGGCATGTTGGGGTGGTCGCTGGTGGGCAACTGCGTCTCCATGTCTCTCGGGGTCCCTCGGGCAGACGACGCCGTGTTCGGGGTCGCGCGGGTTGAGGAAGAGGGGCGAGGAAGAGGGGCGCTGAAGGGGCCGTGCCGTGTACGTACGCACGGGGCCCCTCATGCCAAAGCACGCGCATCCCTCGTCGTCGTATCGGGATGCGCGTGCCTGGGATGAGCACCTGCGGAGAGGGCAGGATTCGAACCTGCGTGGGCAGAGCCCGTCCGGCGAAGTGCCGGACCCCATTCGGCCGCTTTGGGTACCTCTCCAACGGCCTTTCTCTGCCATCAGCTTGGCACGGTCCGGCTGACACGGTGCTGATGAAATTCTGAGATGGTAATTGCCGGTATCGGTCAGGGGCGCATCAGCGTCGGCTGGGATAGTGAAGGGCGATCGATCGACCGAACTGCTTCGAACTGCTACGAACTACTTCGCAGGGAGTTCCCGTGAGCGCCGAGACCGCCAAAATCGCCGTTTCCCGTCTCTACAACGACGAGAACGGCGAATCGCATTTCATCGACGAGACGCTGGAGGTGACGGCCCTCAATTTCGCCCCGCCCGCGCCGTCGCTCTTCGTCTCCGAGGGCGTGCCGGCCAAGCAGGCCGTCTACCTCTACATCCCGGCCGGCTGGTTCGGCGACTTCCACCCGGCCCCGCGCCGCCAGATCATGACGCTGGTCAGCGGAAAGATGGAGTGCGGGGTCAGCGACGGCACCTGGCGCACGTTCATCCCCGGCAACACCCAGCTGGTCGAGGACACGCAGGGCAAGGGACACGCCACCAAGGCCCTGGAGGACTGCGTGATGATCGTCTCCCAGCTCGCCGACTGACGCCGACTGACGCCGGCCGCACATGCGGGAAGGGGCACGGTCCGGAATTCCGGACCGTGCCCCTTCCCGTTGAGGATCTGTCCCTTGTGCCTTGTCCCTGTCCCTTATCCCTTGACGTATCCGAAGCTCTCGGCGAGGAGACCGTTCTCCAGGCGGTGCACGTTCACCCCGCGTACGAAGTCCCGCGCACCATTGCCCCAGCGCAGCGTCCAGCGGCAGACGGAGCGCTCGCCGGCCACCCAGACGTCCTCGACCTCGAAGGTCATGTGCTCGTTGCCCGCGATCGAGGTCCAGAACTGCAGACATTCGTCATAACCGGCGTGCTTCGAGCCGTCCGGGGCGGGACCGGAGTTCTCCAGCCGGCAGTTCGGGGCGAGGATGTCCTTCAGCAGGCCGGGGTCGTGCAGCTGGAATGCCTGGTTGAACTGTTCGATAACCTTGCGCGTCTGCTCATCGGACATTTCGGAACTCCTCATGTCTCGGTACGGTTGGCGGCCCGCCGCCTGGGTCAGGCGAGGCCACAGGAGAAAGTAATACAGTCCAACGGCCCCCTGTCCAAGTCTTTGGAACATCCGGCCATTTGAGTCAGTCGCACGTCAGTGCCAGCCGCCTAGCTTCGTACTATGACCACAGCAGACAGTGCGCCTCTCGCATTGGCCTATCAGCAGGCCATCGAATATCTGGCGGGTCTCGCCGATCGGCCGGTGGGTGCCACTGCCGGCTCGGAACAATTGCTGAAAATGTTCGGTGGCCCGCTGCCCGAAGGCCCGGCCGACCCGACCGGGACCATCGAGGTCCTGGGCCGCGCGGTCGCCGAAGGCGGCATCCCGACCGCCAACGGCCCCCGCTACTTCGGCTACGTCACCGGCGGCACCCTCCCGGTCGCGATCGCCACGGACTGGCTGGTGGCGGCCTACGACCAGACCGCCAGCCTCTACAACCTCTCCCCGGCCATCGCCGTCGCCGAGGACGTCGCCGCGCAGTGGGTGCTGGAGCTGCTGGGCCTCCCCGCCCACGCCTCCGTCGGCTTCCCCACCGGCTGCACCATGGCCCACCTGACCTCGCTCGCGGCCGCCCGCCACAAGCTCCTCGCCGAGGCCGGCTGGGACGTGGAGCGCGACGGCCTGGGCGGCGCGCCCGAGGTGGCCATCGTCGCCGGTGCCCAGCACCACATGACCATCGACCTCGCAGCCCGCTACCTCGGCTTCGGCACCGCGCGCATCCGCAACGTGCCCGTCGACGACAAGGGCCGCATGGTCCCGGCCGAACTGGAGGCCACCCTCGCCGCCCTGGACGGCCCGGTGATCGTCTGCGCGCAGATCGGCGACGTCAACTCCGGTGCCATCGACCCCGTCGGGGAGATCTGCGACATCGCCCACCGGTACGGGGCGTGGGTCCACGTCGACGGCGCCTTCGGCCTCTGGGCCGCGGCCAGCCCGAAGCTCCGCCCGCTGGTGGAGGGTGTCGAACGCGCCGACTCCTGGGCCCTGGACGCCCACAAGTGGCTCAACGTGCCCTACGACTGCGGCATCGTCGTCATCGCCCACCCCGAGCCTCACCGCGCGGCCATGCTCAACGAACGCGCCGGCTACCTCCCGCCGGGTACGGACGGTGAACGCGACGCCATCGAATGGGTCCCGGACTTCTCCCGCCGCGCCCGCAGCCTCCCGGTCTGGGCGGCACTGCGCACCCTGGGCCGGAGCGGGGTCGCCGACCTGGTGGAACGGTGCTGCGCGCACGTGCGGCGATTCGCGGAGCACCTGGCCGGTGTGGAGGGGGTCGAACTCCTCAACGACGTCGTCCTCAACCAGCTCCTGGTCCGCTTCGGCGACGACGACGAGACGACCCGCCGGGTCATCGCCCGCATCCAGCGCAGCGGCGAATGCTGGTTCGGCGGCACGCTGTGGGAGGGGCGGGCGGCGATGCGCGTCTCGGTGGTGAACTGGCGGACGACGACGGAGGACGTCGACCGGAGCGCGAAGGTCGTGCTGGGGGCGCTGGCGGAGGAACTGGGGGGTGCGTGAGGCGGCGGGCTCGCTATCTCCCCCTCGAGGGGTGGGGGCGGGGCGGTGGTTGCCCACCCGCCTCCCTGGGTGCGGGCCGGGTGGGGTGGGGGCGGTATTCCCCTGGGCGGTCTCGGGGGTGGTTGGGGGTTTCCCGTCAGTCCCATCGTCCTTCCGTGTCGTGCCGGCCTGTCAAGGGCGCTCCTTCGTCGCGTCACTTCGTGATCGCCTTCGGCGACCCTTGACAGGCCGACCCGCCCCGGAAAGCCGAAAGACTGCCGGGAAACCCCCAAAGGAACGGCACGGTCCAGAGGGGGAGGGACGGGTTTCTGTGGACGAGGCGAGGGGTCGGGGCGGGCTACCTGCACCTGAGGTTGACCTGGTCCCCCTGCGGCGCACCCGGGCGCGACAGATCGCTACGCGCTCCTCGTATTTCGGCGTCCGGCGGCTGTGTTGGGCTGGTCGATCTCGGGTCCGGTGCGTGGGGTCAACGGTCGGACCATCGCCGTGAGGACGGGGGAGTCCGGGGCCGGCTGGACCGGGCCGATCGCCTTGTAGCCCCACGACTCGTAGACCCGCCTGACCTTTCCCTCGCCTGCGGCCGGGTTGACCATGAGGGATGCGTACCGGTCCGCGCGGCCGGCCAGCAGCTCGTCGTGGATCCGCCGGGCCAGGCCCGACCCCCGGAAGGCAAGCGTTACGCCGATCTCCCGGAGTGCCAGGGTTGGCGCACGGGTGTACTCCGCGTCCAGGCCGTCGCCGATCCGGCTCCACCAGAGGTCGCCGGCCTGCACGGTGTTGCCGTACGCGTAGCCGACCGGACGGTCCTCGGCGTCGAAGGCGAGCACAGCTGCGAAGCCGGGGGTGCGGCCGTAGCGTTCCAGGCGTTCGGTGACGGTCGGGACCGCGTAGTTCGGCAGGTGCAGCAGCGGTGCGCGGACGTCGGCGTAGGCCGCGATGAGCGGGGTGCGGGCCTGCTCCACGTCGGTGAACCGACACAGTCGGGTCTTCATGCGATGCCCCCTGTTGGTTCAGACCGCCCCATGCGCCGGTGCCGCTGCCTCGATGCGGCGTGCAAGCTCGATGTCGTGCTCGGCGACGTATCCACCGAGGTCGCTCGAGCTGATCGAGACCTGCACGGTCTTGTAGCCGAGCGTCGCTTCCGAGTGGTGCCCGAGGTCGTTCTGGATGGCCGCGATGTGGACGATGAACGCCGCGCCCTGGATGTGCGGGACCGAGTACGAGCGCGCGATCCTCCGGCCGTCCGTGGACCAGCCGGTCAGGTCCTTGATGCGCTCCTCGATCTGCTCCGCCGACAGAGCCTCAGCCACGGTCAAACCCCCTTGCCGATGGGTGCCAGTACCTCTGCCAAGGCCTGGCCGATCGGCTCAGCTTGCCATGGAGCCATTCCCGCTTTCACGGCGGCCAGCTCGCGCCGAGCCCGTTCCGAACCGGTCTCCATCACGATCCCGGCCGCGTGCCGCGCGAGCTCCACCGCCCGCTCCGGCTGCCGCAGGGCAGCGGCGGCAACTGCTTGTCGTCCCGTCCACACGCCGACATCCCGGCGGGACGTGGGTGGAGCCGAGGGAATGATCTGTTGCCACAACCGGTCGGCCGCATGGGCCAGGCCGAGCCGTCCGTAGCAGGTGGCACGCTGCACTTCGATGTAGTGAGGCGTCCGCAGACAAGCCGTGCCCCACGCCTCGACGTCGACCGCGTCGAGCAGGCGCCCGGCTCGGTCGAGCCGCTCGTCCACGTGCCGCCGGTCGCCGAGGAGCGAGGCCCCGTGAGCTTGTTGCTGCAGCGCGAAGACCTGGACCTCCGGTGAGAGGAGCGAAGCGTCCATGAGCGCCCCCTCGCAGAGGTCAAGCACAGCCGTTCCCATGCCCTGGTCGGTGCGTGCCATGGCGCGGTCCACCAGCGCGCACGCGACGGCTTCCCGGTCTCGTGACCGGTGAGCGAGCTCTTGCGCGACGTCGTGGCAACGCAGGGCTGTGACCGGGTCGCCGGCATCCAGGTAGAGCCACGCGGCGAAGGCGGCGTAGTGGACTCCGACCCGAGCCATTCGCTGCCGCGTGGTCCCGTCAGCCGCGTTGACCAGTTGGCTGATGAGGTCGCACTGGGCGCTGATGGTCCCGATGAGGGCGCGGGGGCCGAGCAGCATGTCCGCGCGGTAATGCCCGTCGAGTTGCTGCTCGAAGTAAGGGATGAGTGCCGGGTCGACATGTCGCGGGACGGGGATTGCGGTGGTGAGCGCAGCAGCCGTCACAGTGCCGACGAAAGTCCGGCGGTCCATTTCGGCAGCCTCCGCCATGACCGGCTGGCTTCCTGCGGAAGGCGCCTGACACCGGGCTCGGCGGGCCGCCGCCGCAGCCCGGTCCAGGTCCCCCGCCGGCACGCCGAACACTGTCGCGAGATGACGGCGCGTATCCGGAGTCGGGAGGCGCTTGTCACGCTCCCAGCGTCCGACTTCGCGTGCGTCCTTCGTGACGGTGCCAGTCACCCGGCAGTACTCGTCGGCTACCTGTTGCTGTGTCCAACCGTGCTCGTCGCGAAGCCGCTTGAGTAGCTGGCCAATGGTCTCCGCAGGCATGGTGCCTCCCGTCTGGCCCCCATTCTGGCCCCCCGAATGGTCCGTAGGGAGGCCCCTCCAGAGGGACCGGTCAGAACGCTTTCCTTGACGGAGGGCAGCTGCCCAGAAGACCCCGGCGACCGCGCGAACGGTCCCGGGGCACGGCCAACCTGAAGGAAGCAGGTCGACTTGTGAACCGTACCCCTCGCGCCTTGGGCCCGGAGCCCCCCGGATCGTTGGAGCGGTACCGCTCTCGCAGCGTGCTGAGCCTGGACACCCCTGACGGCACCGGGACCGCCCCGCTGTCCCTGCCCAGTGCGGACCTGCTCGCGCGGGCCCAGGTCGGGTGGGAGCACTTTCTGCTTGGCATGGGGTGGGAGGCGGCCGATGAGTGAGTGTTACGAGTACGTGCCGCACCGGCTGCTGCGCAAGCGGGTGCGTGACATCGCGTCCGGGGTCGAGGGGGAGCTGATGGCCGTCATCAACGAGGACGTCTCCGACAGCGGAGTCGAGCGCTGGGTCGAGCTCGCGTACATCCGGGGCGCGTGCGGGCGCGAGTTCACGACCGCCGTCGGCAACGTCGAGCCCGCCGCCTGAGCACGGAAGGACGCGGTCCCCCCTCGTTCGGGAGGGGGGACCGCGTGATCCGGGGAGCGGGTCAGTAGAGGTACGTGCCCCAGCGCTGCTCGGCGCGGCCGTTGCACGGTTCCACGGTGATCGTGTTGCCGTGACCGTTGTCGGTCAGGCAGTCGTTGCGCTTGTTCGCCGAGAAGATCTCGTACCAGCCGTCGCCCTTGCCTATGAAGATCCACTTGCTGTTGTTGGTGGCGTCGTAGTGGTAGAGCTGGGCGGACCGGTTGTCGGCGCCGGACAGGTTCAGTACCTGGCCGTCCTTGACACGGCTGGTGAGGGCGTAGGTCGAAATTCCGTCGGAGGTGTTCTCCTTCGGGTCCAGACGCCAGCCCTGCGATGCCTCGTTGCGGTTGTGCTGTCCCCATGCCTGGACCTTGTTGCCGTCGCCCGTGCCGCCGCCGGCGTCGTCGATCGCCCGTCCGGTTCCCTGGTTGATCATCGTGATCCACGCACCGTCGGGGTGATTGCCGCGGCTGCCGTTGTTGCCCGCCCCGCGTGTTCCGAGGTCACCGCCACCGCCGCCTGCGCCGTTGGTCTGGGGCCAGCCGTTCGGGGTGATGGCCCACAGGACCGAGTTGTCGGACCTGTGGATCACGAGGTTGCCGTCGTCCTGGATCTGGACCCAGGAGTTCTGGTTGTTGTGCGTTCCGGTGGACCACAGCGGGGTGTTGTTGGCGGTGGAGAGCACCAGGTTGCCGTCCCACTGCATGGTGAGGTGGTCGCCCCGGCCGACCGTGTTGCTGGCGTGGAGGACGCGCGTGCGGGCGGCGTCGGCGTACTCCACGAGGTTGCCGTCGTCCTGCATGGCGAGGGTGTGGCCGTTCGAGGAGACGAGCTGCTGGCCCTTCGAGAGGGTCTGGCCGGAGGAGAGCATGGAGTTTCCGCCCATGTGCGGCGAGCTCCGGCTGGTGAACTGGAGCTGGCCCCTCATGGGCCCGAAGATGCTGGGCCCGACGGGGGTGGCGTTGCCGTGGATGCCGCCGTTCGACGAGGTGGAGGCCGTGAACGAGGAGCCCGACATCCAGGCCAGGGTCCCCTGGAAGTCGGCGGTGCCGCGGTCGAAGATGTAGACGCCGTACGAGTAGCCGTTGACGGTGCCCGAGCGGAACAAGGGGGTGTTGTTTATGCCCGGGCCGCCCTGCAGGTTGCCGGTCAGGACGTTCTTCGCGCCGAAGTCGTGCTCCAGGTAGACCACGACGATGTTGTACTTGTAGTTGGTGTCCTGGTCGACCTGGTTCAGCATCTCGTTGACGAACGACTTGTACCGGTCGTTGTTCTGGAACGCCTCGAAGATCTTGTCTATGCCCCAGGTCACCGCGCTGAGCACGTCGCCGCCGCCCGAGTGCGGGTTGCGCACGCCGGTGCCGATCTGGCTGATCGTGCCGTTTCCGGCTCCGGGCGTTCCGGGGGTCGTGTCCGCCAGGGCGGCGGGGGCGGAGACCGCCATCGCGCCTGCGATGGCCATGGTGACGACGGCGGTCTTGAATCCGTTGCGGATCTTGTTCACGGTCATTCCTTTTCGTTTTGGCTCTTCGGGGCCCCGAGGGCCAGCAGCAGGACCCGGGATCCGGCGCTGTGGCGTGGCGTGCAGACCGAACCGGCCGGTGCGTACAGGGCGGCCCCCGTCCGGAGGCGCAGGGTCAGCGCTGATCCGGTGGGAGGGGCGATGTGCCAGGTGCCGGATCCGCCGAGCTGGCAGACCAGCAGGTCGTGTGGGATGCGGGTGTCACCGAAGACGTGGGGCAGGACTCCGACCGGGCGGTCCAGCCGTCTGGCCAGGGCCGGCGGCAGGAACTCCGCCAGGGCGCCCGGGTCCGGCGGCTCGTGTTCCAGCCACATCAGGCCCGGGCTTCGGCCGAGGTGGACGGAGACGAACAGCACGACCTCCTCGACGAGGAGGGATTCCGTCCCTTCGGGGACCTGGGCGGTGCTCGGCATCCGGGGCGGCCTTCCTGAACTCCGGACCGGCGGCAACTGCCCGTCTCGGAGGCCCGTTTGGTGGTCGGGGTGACGGACAGAATCCTGCGCCGCGTGCGGCCGCGGGAAAATCCGCGACAAACCGGCCCCGTACGGTCGGCCCCGTACGGTCGGCCCCGTTCCCCAGGTCCCGGATTCACGCCCCCCGGGGGCGGCGGTCAGCAGTCTTCGGTGAGGAGGCCTGCCTGTGCGGCGGCCGCGCCGGCCTGGAAGCGGCTGTCGGCGCCGAGCCGGTCCATGATGTCGGCGATGTGGCGCCGGGCCGTACGCAGGGACATGCCCAGGCGGCGCGCGATGGCCTCGTCCTTCAGGCCCGCGCCGAGCAGCCGCAGGATGGTCCGGTCGATCTCGCGGGCGACCTGCTCCAGGCCCTGGCCGGCGGCGTCGGCGAACACGGTGGCCTGCTCCCAGGAGTGCTCGAACAGCTCGCACAGGTAGGTGACGGTGTGCGGCTCGCGCACCACCACCGCACCCCAACTGCCGTCGCTCAGAGGCAGGAAGGCCGTCTCCCGGTCGTACACGACCAGTCGGCCGAACAGGTCGTGGGCCGTACGGTGCTCGGCCCCCAGGGCCGACGCGGCGGCGACGTAGGCCTGGGTGGGGGCGTGGAAGCGGGAGGTGTGAGGGTGCAGGACCCGCAGCCGGATCCCCCGCTCCAGCAGGGGCCGGTCGCGCTCCAGCGTGTCGTGCAGGGTCTCGGGAGTGCGGAAACCGCCGGCGGGCTGGCAGGTGAAGACCTCGCTCCGGCAGGCCGCGGCGGCCCGGGTCATCAAGGTGCGCACCGTCTGCATCCCGGAGACGACCTCCAGCGCGCCGCCCGCCGCCAGCGTCCCGCGCTGGTAGGCGGAGGTGAACTGCTGGAGCTGCCGGCGCATCCGGAAGAGCTCGTACTGGCGGGTGCGGATCTCGTCCTCGACCGGGGCGGCCAGTTGCGCGGCCGCCACCTCGGGGGCCACCGCGTAGCCGGCACCGGGCTCTTCCGGGTCGGCGTGCACGAGCCGGGCCGCCAGCAGCCGCTCCAGCGCGGCAGCCGTCTCCTCCACACCCAGGCCGAGCTCCTCGGCCGCGGCCGCGGCGTCGAGGCGGCGGTGCTCGGCGAGCCACTGGTAGACCGCCCGATCTGTATCTTCGAAGACCGTCAGGTCCGATATCCACCCAGGAAGGTGCTCTTCGTCCACTTCGTCCCCCGCTCCTCTTGCTGCCACGTAACTTTAGTGACGGGCGGGACTCGTAGCTCCGGAGCCCGGCGGCGGCCATGCTGAACGTGTCCCCGGCTCCGGCACTTTCGTCGGCGTCCGGGGTCCCCTTCCGGTTTGACCAGCCAGAACCGACCAACGGAGTCCTTCGTGAAGCTCAAGCGCCTTGCCCTCACCGCCCTCACCGCGGCCCTGCTCACCGTGGGCGTCCCGGCCGCGGCGCACGCCGGCACCACCCCGCCGGTGATCGACCCGGACCGGGGAGCGGGAAGGTGCCGCGTGGTGACGGAGGAGGAGCTGCTGGAGCGGTTCGGGCCGGAAGGGCTCGCCCTCATGAGGGCGAACGGGGTGCTCCCGGCGACCGGGCCGGTGTGGCTGTGCTCCGGAGGCGGATCCGGCAACGGCTGGGGGCCGGTGCCCCCGCGCGACAAGATCGTCTGACGGCTACTTACCAGGACACGGAGAACGGCCATGACCGCGCACCCCGCAGCCCTTCCCACGTTCACGGCCCGCGAGCAGGAACTCCTCGGGCACCTCACACAGGGGGCCACCGACCGGGCCATCGCCCGCCACATGGCGCTCAGCCCCCACACCGTCGACACCTACCTGCGCCGCCTGCGCCACAAGACCGGCACGAGCAACCGCATCCAGCTCGCCATCGTCGCCCACACCGCCCTGCACTCCCCGTGACGGAGCCCCGACGGCGACGCCTGCGGCGGTCAGGGCCGCAGGCCGAGGACCCCGCGGGGGGTGCCGACGCCGGTGGGGCCGTCGTAGCCGCGCACCGCCCGGCACAGGTAGGTGTTGCCGGGGCAGGTGACCCCGGCGATGCCGCGGTCCACGTCCCAGAAGCGCAGGCGGTGGGCGTAGGGGTAGGAGTTGGGCCGGTCGGCCGGGCCGGGGGTGCCGGCCAAGGCGTACATGGAGGCGATCAGCGGCGAGGACGCGCTGGTGCCACCGATCACCTTCCATCCGGAACCACCGCCCCCGGTGGTGTCGTAGACGGACACGCCGGTGAGCGGGTCGGCGACCGCTGAGACGTCGGCCGAGGTGCGGCGCGGGCAGAGGGGGTCGGTCTGGAAGGACGGCTTCGGCTGGACCGTCGAGCAGCCGGAACCGGCGCCGGACCAAGCGGTTTCGTACCATCCGAGGCGCAGTAGCTGCGGGCCCGGCACGGGCAGGAGGTTGCGCCGGAGCGAGGTGCCCCCGGCGGACGTGACGTACTGGGAGGCGGCGGGCCAGTGGACCACGCCACCGACGTCGCCGGAGGCCGCGACGAAGGCGACGCCGGGGAAGTTGAAGTAGATCTGGTCGAGGACGGGCTGGACGTTGTTCTCACCGTTCGCGTCGACCCAGCTCATGGAGATGAACTTCGCGCCCTGGGTGCGGGCCTGGGCCACGGCCGTCAGCATGTTGCCGAACAGGTCGTTGGTCGCCTCGACGAGCAGGATCTTGCAGGCCGGGCAGGCGGCGCTCACCATGTCGATGTCCAGGGCCGTCTCCAGGGCCCAGCCGGGATCGGTGAGCGCGGGCGGCGTGGTGCCGCCGTTCTGGTTGATCTTCCGGAAGCAGCCGTTGGCTGTGGTGCAGGGGGGCAGGCCGAACGTGCTGCGGTAGACCGCCAGGTCGCTCTCGGCGGTGGGGTTGTCGAACGCGTTGATGACGGCCACCGTCTGCCCCTGACCGGCGAAACGCGGCAGTTGGTAGGCGCTGCGCAGGTCGCCGGGACCGTAGCCGGGCGGCAGGGCCCGCGGGGTGAGGCTCCGCAGCGCGGGGAGGTCGGTCCGGAGGAGGGCCAGGCAGGTGGCCCTGCCCGGACCAGGGGCGGGATCGCAGGCACGCCGGGATGCTGCTGCGCCCCCGTCCTCTTCCGCCACCGGAGCAGTTTCTCCGGTCGCCGGTGTGCGGGCGTACGCGTCGGACGGTACGAAGGCCAGGTTCGCCGCCAGGGGCAGAACCCCGAGCAGGAACGCCGCGAGGCGTGCAGCACGCATGATGCTCCTTCGTGCCGTCCGGGTGTCGGCATGGATCCGACGACATCATCGGCGGCACTTCGGACGGCGGCCGGCCGACGACACCGGAAGGGGCACCCGATGCAGTAACGGTCTCACCGCGACGGCCCACCTCGTGGGCGTGGCGGTCCGCAGGATCCGCAGGACGTCAGACCTTCTCGGCGGTCACGCGGGGGTGCTCGGCCGTGAGCTTGGAGATGTCCTCGACGTCGGACGTCAGGATCGTGACCCGGCCCGGCTGGGCAAGGGCTGTGGCGCAGAGCATGGCGTCGATCGCGTACTTGTGGCCGTGCAGGCCGGCGGCGCGGAGGAGGTCCGCAGCGGACTGGGCGAGGGCTTGGGTGAGGGGCTCGACCCGCAGCCGGGACAGCGTCCATTTCAGTGCCGCGTCATTGATCCGGGGGTGGATCACCTCTACCAGCACCGCGGCCGAGGTGATCACCGGAAGGTCGGCGTCGTGGGCGGCGGCGAGCCACTCGTGGATCTCCCGGTCGCGCTGCACGGCCTTGGCCAGGCCCTCGCTGTCCAGGATCAGGGCACCGCTCACGCCGCCGACCCGGCTCCGGTGGAGGGGCTGCCGGTGAGCCTGGCCCGCTTGGCGGCCACGGCCTCGGGGTCGGCGGGACCGTTGACCGCGTCGAAGTCGGCGATCAGCTCCTCCAGGTTGTCACGTTCGATCTGCCGCTGGGCCGCCTTCTCCAGGTAGGCGGACACGCCCCGCTTGCCGACCCGGTCCCGGATCGCCTGAAGGGTGCCCGCGGTGAGGGAAACGGAGATGCCGCTGCTGGGACCGTCGCCGGGTGGGAAGTCGATGTCGTCTTCAGCCATGACACGATTATGGCATTTTGAATGCCATAGGGCGTGCCGAGTCGTGTCTCCCCCTCCTGTGAGCCCGGCTACTGGAGGGACGACTCGTCGCAGCGGGAGACCCACTGGGTGAAGGACTCGGAGGGGTCGGTGCGGTCCGCGAGGTAGGTGCGGGTGAGGCGTTCCACGTAGTCCGGGAGGTCCGCCGCGGTCGTCTTCAGGCCGCGGAGTTTTTTGCCGAAGCCGCCTTCCTGGTCCGCCGAGAGGGAGAGGGTGCCGCCCAGGTGGATCTGGAAGCCTTCTACCTGGCGGCCGTTCTCGTCGGCGACCAGCTGGCCCTTGAGGCCGATGTCCGCGACCTGGGTGCGGGCGCAGGAGTTGGGGCAGCCGTTCACGTTGACGGTGAGGGCGGCGTCTTCGCCGGCCAGGCGTTTTTCGAGTTCGGAGACGAGGGTGGCCGCGCGTTCTTTTGTTTCTACTATCGCCAGCTTGCAGTACTCGATGCCCGTGCACGCCATCGTGTTGCGCCGCCACGGGGACGGGCGGGCCTGGAGGCCGATTTCGGCGAGGTCCGTGATCAGGGGTTCCGGGTCGGCCACGTCCAGGACCAGGAGCTTCTGGTACGGGGTGAGGCGGACGCGGCCGCTGCCGTGGGATTCGGCCAGGTCGGCCAGGGCCGCCAGCTTCGTGCCCGAGAGGCGGCCGGCCACCGGGGCCGCGCCGACGTACGAGAGGCCGTCCCGCTGGCGGTGTACGCCGATGTGGTCGATCGGGGCCGGGGGGAGGGAGGGGGCCGGGCCGTCGAGGAGGGGGCGGCCCAGGTACTCCTCCTCCAGGACCCGGCGGAACTTCTCCACGCCCCAGTCGGCGACCAGGAACTTCAGGCGGGCCCGGCTCCGCAGGCGGCGGTAGCCGTAGTCGCGGAAGAGGCGGGCCACCGCCACCCACACGTCCGGGACGTCGGAGAGGGGGACCCAGACGCCCACGTGCTGCGCCAGGATCGGGACCGTGGAGAGGCCGCCGCCCACCCACATGCCGAAACCGGGGCCGTGCTCCGGGTGGACGGCGCCCAGGAAGGCCAGGTCGTTGATCTCGTACGGGACGTCCGGCAGCCAGGACACCGCCGTCTTGTACTTGCGCGGCAGGTTGGAGAGGGAGGGGTCGCCGATGTAGCGGGCGGCGATCTCCCGTACGGCCGGGGTCGCGTCCAGGACCTCGTCCGCTCCCACCCCCGCCACCGGGCTTCCGACTATGACGCGCGGGCAGTCCCCGCAGGCTTCCGTGGTGGAGAGCCCCACCTCTTCCAGGCGCCGCCAGATCGCCGGGACGTCCTCGATCCGCACCCAGTGCAGCTGGATGTTCTGCCGGTCTGTGACGTCGGCGGTGTTGCGGGCGAAGCGCATCGAGATGTCGGCGATGGCCCGCAGCTGGGCGGCGTCGAGGGTGCCGCCGTCGCTGCGCACGCGCATCATGAAGTGCTCGTCCTCCAGCTCCTCCGGGGGGAGGGAGGCGGTCCTGCCGCCGTCGATGCCCGGCTTGCGCTGGGTGTACAGGCCCCACCAGCGCATCCGGCCGCGCAGGTCGTCGGGGGTGATGGAGGCGAAACCCTCGCGGGAGTAGATCCGTTCGATGCGGTCGCGGACCAGGAGGGGGTCCTCGACCGCCTTGAACTCCTCGTTGGGGTTGAGGGGCTCGCGCCCGTCAACGGCCCATTGGCCGTCGGGGCGCTTGGCGGCGGCGGGGCGCGCGGTTCTGGCGGTCCGGACCGGTGGCGCGGCGACTGTTTCCGTCATGGTGGTCCTGCTCCTTGTCAGGTGGTGCCGAGGTTCGAGACCGGGACGATCATGCCGCTGGGCAGCCAGCTCGCGGACGCGGTGTGGTGATGGCCGCCGGCCGCCGAGGGGCCTCCGCTGCCGGGTACGTAGAGCACGGCGGCGGCGTACAGCTTCGCGGGCGCCGGGCCCGCCGCACCGCGGGCCGCGCGCCAGGCCTCGTACCCGGCGGCGGTCGGCACCTCGCCGGGCAGGCGGGCGCCGAGCGCCGCCGCGTACTCCACGGCGGCCGGGCTGTTCGGGGCGTACCGCAGCGGGATCAGCTGGCCCGCGCTCGGCGAGAGCAGCGGGGCGGTCAGCAGCCAGGGCGCCAGGTACGTGCCCTCGGCGACGGTGCGGCCGGCCTCGACGTCGCGTACGGCGGCCTCCGCGCCCGACCAGCCGGCGGTGACCACCAGCGGCCGGCGGGCGGAGGCGTCCGGCGCCTCCACGGCGATCCCGGCCCGGGCCGCGGCGGCACGCACCTCGGCGGCGGCCGCCCGCCCGCGCGGCGAGTCGTCGCCGGCGAGGGCCAGGGAACGGACCCCGCGCCCGGCGAGGAAGGCGACGGTGTCGCGCAGCGCGGCCGCGTCCGGCTCCGTCAGGGCGTCGGACGGGCACCCGGCCGGCGCCTTCGCGCTGCCGCCCAGCACCGCCCCGGCGGCGGCGCTCGCGCACTCCGCCCCGTCGGCGCCCAGCAGCCCGGCCGGCGCCGGCTTCCCGCCCGCCCGGCCCGTGTCCACCGCCAGCGGCGCCGAGGACCCGCCGGCCGACACCCACACCCTCCCGGGCCCGGCGGGCAGTTCCACCGGGATCCACGTCAGCGTCGACCCGGGCCGCGGCCCGCCCCGCACGAGCCGCTCCCGGTCCGTCCCGGCCGAGGCTCCGGCGGCGGCGACGCCCACCAGGTTGCGCCCGGGCCGGTTCGGCACCACCAGCACCGGCACCTGCTGCCCGCCCAGCCCGAGGGAGCCGAGGAGGGGCCCGGCCGACACCCGCGCGCCCGCGGCGCCGCCGGAGGGGGCGAGGGCTCCGGCGAGGGCCGCGCACGCCACCGCCGCGGCGAAGTACGCCGTGGCGGTGGTGCGGCGGGCGAGGAGCCGCGTGCGGAGCATCAGCAGGACGCCCGCCGCCAGGGCGGCGGTCAGGACGACCGCCGCCAGGAGGACCGCGTTCACCGTCGGACGGCGCTGTCGCTGACCACGAACAGGACACCGTGCGGCTGCGCGTCGCCGAAGTCGCCGTGCGGCCACGACGCCCGGTTGAAGCCGACGCACGGCTTGCCGGTGTTCTCGTCCCGGAAGGAGCGGTCGAGGGTCACCCGGCCACGCCGGTCGAGGTCGAACATGCACACCCGGTGGTCACCGCCGCCGCCGAAGGACCCGGCGACGAAGTAGTTGGCGACCGCGATCCGGCTCACCTGGGTCGTCTCCCGGTAGACGCCGTCCGCGCCGCGCTTGAAGTTGTCCATGGCGCCCCAGTGCGGGCCGCCCGAGCTGACGTCGCGGATCGGGACGGTGCTCACCAGCTCCGGGCAGTCGCGCTCGCGGCCGCCGCGGCTCGCCTCGGCGAGCTCGTCGACCGAGCACTTGGCGCCGGTGCCGGCCGCGAGCAGCTTCTGGATGTCCAGTACGTAGATCATGCCGGTGGTCTCGTCGAGCGGCTTGCCGTACGGCACGGACTGGCCCATCACCGTGTGGAAGAGGAAGCGGTCGTCGGGGCTGACGGCCAGCCAGCTGCCGTTGTCGCCGCTGCCGGTGACCTCCTTGTCGCGCTGGAAGGACCGGTAGGCGGTGGTGTCGTCGAAGACCTCCTTCCACTGCGGGTCGGGCACGGTGATGTCCGGCGTGTAGAAGATCGCCCCGCCGGCCATCGAGGAGACGAACGCGCCCTTGTTGCCGGGCCGGTTGGTCAGCGCCGTCTCCATGACCACGCGGGACTCGCGGAAGAACGCCCGCTGTTCCTGCGCCCCGCGGGGGCCGTCGGCGACCTTCGACACCGACTTCAGGGTCGGGTTGTCCCGGTCGGTGATGTCGAAGACGCGGACCGTCTGGCGGGCCAGGTTCTCCTTCAGCGCCGAGTCGGGCGTCATGAAGTTGCGGGCCTCGGCGAAGTCGCTCGCGACCATGATGTTGAGGTCCTCGCGGACCGCGATGCCGTGCGGGTTGGCGCAGGTCGCGGCCGGCAGCGCGGGCACGTTCCCGCACTGCGCCGGGTCCTCGCCCGCCGCGGTGGCCGCCGGGATCTCCGCGATGGTCTTGCCGTCCTTGCCGATCCGTACGATCTCGCCGGGCGAGCCCGCCGCACCGTTGCCGACCCGCACCTCGCCGTTGGTGTAGGTGCAGGGGCCGGTGACGTTGGGGCCGCCCATGTACGTCCCGTACGCGGTCCCGTCGCTCAGCACCTGGTAGGCGTCGGGCAGGGTCCCGCAGGGGGTGTCGGCCGTGGTGTTGACCCCGGCGATCGTCAGCGCGGGCAGGGCCTTCGCGTCGAAGACGAACGTCGTGTCGCTCATGATGCCGCCGGCGTAGATCCGGTCGCCCTTGTGCCACACGTACTGCATGTGGTGCGGCTCGTTGCCGTTGTTCGGGCCGACGGTGACCGTGTTGGCGACCTTCCCGTACGTGGGGGAGCCCGGGGTGGCGTCGATGACGGTCAGGAAGTCGGGCGCCGGCTGCTTCGCCGGCCCGGACCAGACGAGCATCCACTGCCGGCCGGGCCCGCGCGAGGCGTCCACCAGGTGGTTGGTCGCCGTGTACGTGACGCCGTCGCTGCCCTGGAAGCTGGAGGTCCAGGTCTCGGGCGTACCGGCGGCGGCGGGGCCCGCCGCGGTGAGCAGGGAGGCGGTGAGTCCCACCGCCGACAGACAGAGCGCGAGGCGGCGTAGCAGCCTTCCTCGGCGCGGACCGTGCAGTCCGTTCAGACCTTGCAGGCTCATTTCTCCGCGTGCCCTCTCCGGGGTGTCGGCAGAATTGCCAAGGGATTTTCGGATCACTGTGGCACAAGGGCGCTGGCGGTCCGCTGATAGGAGGCTTACCGTGCCCTGACATTCGTCCGGAGGAACTCGGCATAGGTTATAAATTCTGCATACTGGCTGGTCAGCCGCGATCAGTGGACGGTCAGTGCTTTATGTGTCGGCATTGCTAATCTCGGCTCTGAGAATTCCTGCCCGGTCGCCGCGTTCCCCATTCGAAGGAGCCGCCGGATGACGACGACTCAAGTGCACGGAAATGTGAAAGAACTCGCCGAACGGGCGGGCCGGGACCTGGAGGACGCTTCCGCGCCGGACGTCCTGCGCTGGGCGGTGGAGACCTTCGGGAAGAAGTTCTGCGTGACCTCCTCGATGGAGGACGCGGTCGTCGCCCACCTGGCCTCGCGGGTGGCGCCGGGTGTGGACGTGGTGTTCCTCGACACCGGGTACCACTTCGAGGAGACGATCGGCACCCGTGACGCCGTCGGGGCGGTGATGGACGTCAACGTCATCACGCTGACCCCGCGCCGGTCGGTCGCCGAGCAGGACGCCGAGTACGGGCCGAAGCTCCACGACCGCGACCCGGACCTGTGCTGCAAGCTGCGCAAGGTCAAGCCCCTCGAAGAGGGCCTGACCGCGTACCAGGCGTGGGCGACGGGCCTGCGCCGCGACGAGTCCCCGACCCGGGCGAACACCCCGGTCGTCGGCTGGGACGAGAAGCGGGGCAAGGTCAAGGTCTCCCCGATCGCCCGCTGGACGCAGGACGACGTCGATGCGTACGTCGCCGAGCACGGGGTGCTGACGAACCCGCTGCTGATGGACGGCTACACCTCCGTCGGTTGCGCTCCCTGCACCCGCCGGGTCGCGGAGGGCGAGGACGTACGGGCCGGCCGCTGGGCCGGACGCGGCAAGACCGAGTGCGGACTCCACGGCTGATGACGGAACCCACGGAGACGGAGCGGATGGACGTGAGGGAGCAGGGAGCCACCGTGTGGCTGACGGGTCTGCCCAGCGCGGGCAAGACCACCATCGCGTACGCGCTGGCCGAGCGGCTGCGCGCCGAGGGCCACAAGGTGGAGGTGCTCGACGGGGACGAGATCCGCGAGTTCCTCTCCGCCGGTCTGGGCTTCGGCCGCGAGGACCGGCACACCAACGTGCAGCGGATCGGCTTCGTCGCCGAACTCCTCGCCGGCAACGGCGTCAAGGCGCTGGTGCCCGTCATCGCGCCGTTCGCCGACAGCCGCGAGGCCGTCCGCGAGCGGCACGCCGCCGGGGGCACCCCGTACCTGGAGGTCCATGTCGCCACCCCGGTCGAGGTGTGCTCCGAGCGCGATGTGAAGGGCCTGTACGCCAAGCAGGCGGCGGGCGAGATCTCCGGTCTGACCGGCGTCGACGACCCCTACGAGGCACCGCAGAAGCCGGACCTGCGGATCGAGTCGCACACGCAGACGGTCCGGGAATCCGCAGCCGCGCTCTTCGCGCTGCTCGAACAGAGGGGTCTCGCGTGACCACTGTCATCCCCATCAACAGGGCCGCGAGGGCGCTGAACCACCTGGACTCCATGGAGTCGGAGGCGGTGCACATCTTCCGTGAGGTGGCGGGCGAGTTCGAGAAGCCGGTGATCCTGTTCTCCGGCGGCAAGGACTCGATCGTCATGCTGCACCTGGCGCTGAAGGCGTTCGCGCC
>NZ_JBWKEZ010000011.1:90056-165120 GCF_056434525.1 Streptomyces sp. NPDC044002 | reverse complement strand
GGGGCCGGGAGCCCGGCCGGGGTCGGAGGGCGTCTCGGGGCTGGGGGCGGGGCCGGGGCCGAGGGCCGGGCCGGGGCCGAGGGCCGGGCCGGGCCGGCCCGGCCGGGGCCCGTCAGGGGTGGGCGTTGGAGGGGCCCCGGGTCGCCGAGAGCTCCCGGGACGTCGATTCCGCGTCGCGCAGCACCCGTACCGCGTTGGACCAGGTCAGCTTCGCCAGGTCGGCCCGGGACCAGCCGCGCCCGATCAGTTCCGCGATCAGGTTCGGGTAGCCCGACACGTCGTCCAGCCCCGCCGGGGTGAACGCGGTGCCGTCGAAGTCGCCGCCGATGCCGATGTGGTCGACGCCGGCGACCTCCCGCATGTGGTCCAGGTGGTCGGCGACGGTGGCGGCGGTGGCCACCGGCCGCGGCCGGGCCGCTTCGAACTCCCGGTGCAGGGCCATCGCCTCCGGGGTGGTGTCGAGGTGGTGGAAGCCGTGCGCGCGCAGGTTCTCGTCCGCCGCGAGGGTCCACTCGACGGCGGCGGGGAGGATGAACTTGGGCACGAACGTGGCCATCGCCACCCCGCCGTTGCCGGGCAGCCGCTCCAGCACGTCGTCGGGGACGTTGCGCGGGTGGTCGCAGACCGCGCGCGCCGAGGAGTGCGAGAAGATCACCGGCGCCGCCGAGGTGTCGAGGGCGTCGCGCATCGTCGTCGCGGCGACGTGCGAGAGGTCCACGAGCATCCCGATGCGGTTCATCTCGCGCACGACCTCGCGGCCGAAGCCGGTGAGGCCGCCGTGGCGGGGTTCGTCGGTCGCCGAGTCCGCCCAGTCGATGGTGTCGTTGTGCGTGAGCGTCATGTACCGCACGCCCAGCTGGTGCAGGGCGCGCAGGGTGGCGAGCGAGTTGTTGATGGAGTGCCCGCCCTCGGCGCCCATCAGCGAGGCGATCCGGCCCTCGGCGCGGGCCGCCTCCATGTCGTCCGCCGTCAGCGCGCGCACCAGCGAGCCCGGGTAACGGGTGATCAGCTGGTCGACGGCGTCGATCTGCTCCAGGGTGGCGCTGACCGCCTCGTCGCCGCTGTAGTCGGAGCGCACGTACACGGACCAGAACTGGGCGCCGACCCCGCCGGCGCGGAGCCGGGGGAGGTCGGTGTGCAGGTGGTCCGACTGGTCGCCGGCGATGTCCCGCCGGTCGAGGTCGTAGCGGACCTGCTGGCGCAGCGCCCAGGGCAGGTCGTTGTGCCCGTCGACGACCGGGTACTCGGTGAGCAGCTCCCGGGCCTGCGCCAGCAGGTCCGCCGCGCTCACTTGCCGAACCCGAAGGACTCCGCGCCCGCGACCTTCGTACGCAGCCGCTTGCCCTTCTCGGTGGCCTGCTCGTTCAGCTCCTGCTGGAACTCGCGCATCCGGCCGAGCAGCTCCGGGTCGTGCGCGGCCAGCATGCGTACGGCCAGCAGGCCCGCGTTGCGCGCTCCGGCGACGGAGACGGTGGCGACGGGGACCCCGGCGGGCATCTGGACGATCGACAGCAGCGAGTCCATGCCGTCGAGGTACTTCAGCGGGACCGGCACGCCGATGACGGGCAGCGGGGTGACGGAGGCGAGCATCCCGGGCAGGTGGGCGGCTCCGCCCGCACCCGCGATGATCGCCTTCAGGCCCCGGTCGGCGGCCTGCTCGCCGTACGCCACCATCTCGCGCGGCATGCGGTGGGCGGAGACGACGTCGACCTCGTAGGGGATCTCGAACTCGTCCAGGGCCTGGGCGGCGGCCTCCATGACGGGCCAGTCGGAGTCCGAGCCCATGACGATGCCTACGACGGGGGAGGTGCTCATTCGGTGATCGTTCCTCTGAGGTAGCCGGCTGCGTGACGTGCGCGCTCCAGCACATCGTCCAGGTCGTCGCCGTAGGTGTTGACGTGGCCGACCTTGCGGCCGTGTTTCACGTCCTTGCCGTACATGTGGATCTTCACCTGCGGGTCGTGGGCCATGCAGTGCAGGTACCCCGCGTACATGTCGGGGTAGTCCCCGCCGAGCACGTTCGCCATGACCGTCCAGCGGGCCCGGGGGCGCGGGTCGCCCAGGGGGAGGTCCAGGACCGCGCGGACGTGGTTGGCGAACTGGGAGGTGACCGCGCCGTCCTGGGTCCAGTGGCCGCTGTTGTGCGGACGCATGGCCAGTTCGTTGACGAGGATGCGGCCGTCGGTGGTCTCGAACAGCTCCACGGCCAGGTGGCCGGTCACGTCGAGTTCCTTGGCGATGCGCAGGGCCAGGGCCTGGGCCTCGCCCGCGAGGGCTTCGGAGAGGTTGGGGGCGGGGGCGATCACCGTGTCGCAGACCCCGTCCACCTGGATGGACTCGACGACGGGGTAGGCCACCGCCTGGCCGTGCGGGGAGCGGACGATGTTGGCGGCGAGCTCGCGGACGTAGTCCACCTTCTCCTCCGCCAGGACGGGGACGCCCGCCTTGAAGGGCGCCTCCGCGTCCTCGGGGGTGCGGACGAACCACACGCCCTTGCCGTCGTACCCGCCGCGCACCGTCTTGAGGATGACGGGGAACCCGCCGGCCTCTTCCGCGAAGGCCGCCACGTCCGCCGGATCGCTCACGATCCGGTGGCGGGGGCTGGGCGCGCCGATCTCGTCGAGCTTGGCGCGCATCACCCCCTTGTCCTGGGCGTGCACCAACGCGTCGGGCCCCGGCCGGACGGGGATGCCGTCCGACTCCAGGGCCCGGAGGTGCTCGGTGGGTACGTGCTCGTGATCGAAGGTGATCACGTCGCAGCCGCGCGCGAAGGCGCGCAACGTCTCCAGATCGCGATAGTCGCCGATGACGACGTCGCTCACGACCTGGGCCGCCGAGTCCTGTGGGGTGTCACTGAGGATCTTGAATCTGATGCCGAGGGGGATACCCGCCTCGTGGGTCATGCGGGCGAGCTGACCGCCGCCGACCATGCCGACTACCGGGAACGTCACGCCTCCAGGGTATCCGCCGGTATTCCGCCATTCGGACGTGACCCTGGCGCGGACCCGCCGGTGGCCCCCGGCGGCCGTGTGTGCCGTACGTCGCAAGGGGTGCCGGGGCGCGGACTCCCGCCACGGGGGACACTTAGCATGGTGTGGTTGACGAGATCGGGTGACACGCCGCCACGGGGCGACGACGACGGACAGGACTGAACCATCACATGAGCAGCACGCCGAACGCCGTTCCGCTGTCCGAGCGCTTGCGCGGTCTGGCCCGGGAGGTCGTCAAGTTCGGAGCGGTCGGCGGAGCGGGCGTCCTGGTCAACTTCGGCGTCTTCAACCTGCTGCGCAGCACGACCGACCTGCAGACGGTGCGCGCGAACGTGATAGCCATCGTGGTCGCGATCATCACGAACTACGTGGGGTTCCGCTACTTCACCTACCGTGACCGCGACCTGGGCAGCCGGCGCCGCGAGATGGTCCTCTTCGTCCTGTTCAGCGGGATCGGCATGGTCATCGAGAGCGGTGTCCTCTACGTCGGCACGTACGGCTTCGGCTTCGACGGCTCGCTCGCCAACAACGTCTTCAAGTTCGTCGGCATGGGCGTGGCGACGGTGTTCCGCTTCTGGTCCTACCGGACCTGGGTCTTCAAGGCCCTGCCCACGCCGGCCGCGCACTCGCTGGTCGTCGAGCAGCGCGACGGGCACGAGGAGCCCGCGGCCCCCCGCGCCCCCGAGCCCGCGGCCAAGCAGGGCTGACGGCGCTGACGGCTACCTGACCGTACGCTCCGGCTCCGCGCGCTCCGGGGCGGTGCGGCTGAGGAAGAGCGCGAACACCGGCGGCCGGCTCTGGAGCAGTTCCAGACGGCCGCCGTCCGCTTCCGCGAGGTCCCGGGCGACGGCCAGGCCGATGCCGGTGGAGTTCCGGCCGCTGATGGCCCGCTCGAAGATCCGGTTGCCGAGGTCTGCCGGGACGCCGGGGCCCTCGTCCGTGACCTCGATGACGGCCTGGTTGCCGGTCACGCGGGTCCGCAGGGCGACAGTGCCGCCGCCGTGCATCAGGGCGTTCTCCACGAGGGTCGCCAGGACCTGGGAGACCGCCCCGGGGGTGCCGACGGCGCGCATGCCGGTCTTGCCGGAGCGGACCACGGCCCGTCCCGCGCTGCGGTAGGCGGGCCGCCACTCCTCCACCTGCTGCTTGACGACCTCGTCCAGGTCGAAGGGGACCGCCGAGCCGGTCCGGGGGTCCCGGGAGTTCGTCAGCAGCCGCTGGACCACGTCCGTGAGCCGCTCCACCTGGGTGAGGGCGATGGTCGCCTCCTCCCGCACGGTCTCCAGGTCGTCGGTGACCGTGATCTCCTCCAGCCGCATCGACAGGGCGGTGAGGGGGGTGCGCAGCTGGTGGGAGGCGTCGGCGGCCAGGCGCCGCTCGGCGGTCAGCATGCGGGCGATCCGCTCGGCGCTGGAGTCCAGCACGTCGGCGACCCGGTCCAGCTCGGGGACCCCGTAGCGCTTGTGCCGGGGCCGCGGGTCGCCCGAGCCGAGCCGTTCGGCGGTCTCGGCGAGGTCGGTGAGCGGGGAGGCCAGCCGGTTGGCCTGGCGCACGGCGAGCAGTACGGCCGCCACGACGGCCAGCAGCGCCACCGCGCCGACCACGGCCAGGGTCCGCCCGACCTCCCTGGTGACGGTGGCGCGGGACTCCTCGACCACCACGTGCACGCCGCCCTCGCCGCGCGCGGTGCCGCGGATGACGCTGTCGTCGATCCGGTCGCCGACCTCGACGACCGGGCGGCCGGGGATGGTGATGCGGGCGTACGTGCCGAGGTCGAGCTGCTCGGCGATGGCGCCCGCGTCGACGGGCTTGTGCTCCAGGGCGTCCGCCTCGACGATGCCGAGCAGCCGCAGCGCCTCGGAGCCGATGCGGTCCTGGGCGCTGCTGGTGATGGTCCGGGTCTCCACGATGACGAGGGAGACCCCGAACACGGCGATCACGACGAGCACCACGGCGAGCGTGGAGTTGATGAGGCGGCGGCGCATGCCTTAGAGGATGCCCGATGCCCCGGAGGGCGTGGCCTCAGCTCTTCTCGAAGCGGAAGCCGACGCCTCGGACGGTGGCGATGTAGCGGGGGTTGGCGGCGTCGTCGCCCAGCTTCTTGCGGAGCCAGGAGATGTGCATGTCGAGGGTCTTGGTGGAGGACCACCAGGTGGTGTCCCAGACCTCGCGCATCAGCTGGTCGCGGGTGACGACCCGGCCGGCGTCGCGGACCAGGACGCGCAGCAGGTCGAACTCCTTGGCGGTGAGCTGGAGCTCCTCCTCCCCCATCCAGGCGCGGTGCGACTCGACGTCGATGCGGACGCCGTGGGTGGCGGGGGCCTGGGTGGCCTCGTTGGCGCCGCGCCGCAGCAGGGCCCGTACGCGGGCCAGCAGCTCGGCGAGGCGGAAGGGCTTGGTCACGTAGTCGTCGGCACCGGCGTCGAGGCCGACGACCGTGTCGACCTCGTCGGCCCGGGCGGTCAGCACCAGGATCGGGAAGCCGTGGCCCTCGGCGCGCAGTCGCCGGGCCACCTCCAGGCCGTCCATGCCGGGCAGGCCCAGGTCCAGGACGACGAGGTCGACGCCGCCCTGCAGTCCGGCGTCCAGGGCGGTGGGGCCGTCCTCCCGGACCTCGACCTCGTACCCCTCCCGGCGCAGGGCGCGGGCGAGGGGTTCCGAGATGGATGCGTCGTCCTCGGCGAGCAGTACACGCGTCATGTGGGTGATGGTAGTCCGCGGCGGCTGAAAGCAGGCGCTTGCCCGCACACCCCTCTCGAACTGGGCTTATGGACTACTACCCGCCTTCGAACATGACGTATCGGTTCCCGGAATGCCTGTGATCCATCTCTCAAGCCCTTCCATATGCATCGGTGCCCTGTCGTATGGTGGCGGAACGCCCGATGCACTACCGAGGGGACATTTGCGCTCAAATCCGAGCCAAGAACCTCAAATTCTGCTCTGGTCGGTTGGTTCCGGCCCAGATGACAGTGAATGACCTATGGGCCGGGCCCGGCACGCGAGGAGGCGTGCGGGGCGTGGATCCCGGTTACGGCTGCCCCGTCACCCCGCCATAGCGGGACACGAGACCCCAGGGCGTGGGGTGGGACATCCGTCGCCGGTGCCGGCCAACCCCCACCGGGCGCTGAACAGCTCACGAAGCCAAGCGTCCCGAGCAAGCAAGGATCGACCATGGCTTCCAGCCTGACGAAGGACTCGGCGACTCCGGCGCCGGAAAAGACCTTCTTCGGCCACCCCCGTGGCCTGGCCACTCTGTTCATGACCGAGATGTGGGAGCGCTTCTCCTACTACGGCATGCGGGCCCTTCTCGTCTACTACCTGGTCTCGGGCGGCGCCGACGCCGCGACGGGCAGCCAGGGCGGCGGTCTGGCCATGACCGCGGCGACGACCACGGCGATCTACTCCGTGTACGTCTCGATGGTCTACCTGATGGCCATGCCCGGCGGCTGGTTCGGTGACCGCGTCTGGGGCGCCCGCAAGACGGTCGCCATCGCCGGCTTCATCATCATGGCGGGCCACCTCTCCCTGGCGATCCCCGGCCAGGCGATGTTCTTCGTCGGTCTGATCCTGGTCGCGGCCGGCTCCGGTCTGCTGAAGGCCAACATCTCCACGATGGTCGGCCACCTCTACGACGGTCCGGACGACCCGCGCCGTGACGGTGGCTTCACCCTCTTCTACATCGGCATCAACCTCGGTGCCTTCGTCGCTCCGTTCGTCGTCGGCACGATCGGCAAGGAGCACAACTGGCACCTCGGCTTCGCGCTCGCGGCCGTCGGCATGGGTCTGGGCCTCGCCCAGTTCCTGATCGGCACCAAGAACCTGAGCCCGAAGAGCAGCCAGGTCCCGAACCCGCTGACGCCGGAAGAGCGCAAGGCCGTCCTGACCAAGGTCGCCCTCGTCGCCGTGGTCGCTGCCGTCTTCTACGGCGCCGTCGTCGGCATGGGCATGTACACGCTCAACTGGGCCCTGGTCCCGCTGACGCTGGCCGGCCTGATCATCCCGATCGCCGTCCTGGTCCGCATCAAGCGCGACAAGGACCTGTCGGGCGCCGAGCAGTCGAAGATGACCGCCTACATCTGGTTCTTCATCGCCGCCGCCGTCTTCTGGATGATCTACGACCAGGGTGGCTCCACGCTGTCCCTGTTCGCCGACTCCAAGACCGCCGACACCGTCTTCGGCTTCGAGTTCTCGGCCACCTGGTACCAGTCGCTGAACCCGCTGTTCGTGATGGCGCTGGCCCCGGTCTTCGCCTGGGCGTGGCTGTGGCTGTCGCGCAAGAACCAGGAGCCGAACACCATCGTGAAGTTCGCGATGGGTCTGGTCCTGATCGGTGCCTCGTTCTTCGTCTTCATCGTCCCGATGGGCATGGCGACGGGCGACACCAAGGTCTCCCCGATGTGGCTCGTCTCGATCTACATGATCCAGACCATCGGTGAGCTGTGCGTCTCCCCGGTCGGCCTCTCGGTCACCACCAAGATGGCCCCGCAGAAGTACGCCTCCCAGATGATGGGCGTCTGGTTCCTCGCAGTCACCGCCGGTGACTGCACCACCGGCCTGCTGTCCATCGCCGGTGTCGACCTCAACGGCACGTGGGTGATCGGCTTCCAGGCCGCCGCCGCGGCCCTGGCCGGCTTCGCGGTCTTCACCTACCGCAAGAAGGTCCAGGCCCTCATGGGCGACGTGCACTGACGCACCCCGCACGAACACGGAACGGCCCGGCACACCGGAAGGTGTGCCGGGCCGTTCTGCTGTCAGCGGGTGCCGCGCAGGCGGCGCCACGGGGTGAAGGTGAAGACCGCGCCGCCGAGCAGGATGACGGTGCCGGCGACCAGGGCGAGGGCCCCCAGGCCGCCGTCGTCGTCGGCGCCGGTCTCGGCGAGGCCGCCCGAGGTGCCGGAGCTGCCCGAGGCCGCGGAGCCCGAGGTGCCCGAGGAGGTGGAGCCCGAGCCGCCCGGCTGGGCGGTGGTGTCCAGCTCCAGGGAGACGCCGCTGCTGGCCGCCTTGCAGGGCACGTTGATCGGGGTGGAGCCCGGGGCCATCGTGACGTCGATCGTCAGCTGGTCGGGGCTCAGCGTCACCTTGCCCGACTTGCCGGGCTTGTAGGTGCCCGTCATGTCGCTGAGGCTGACCGGGGCCTTGTCCGGGATCGGCTCGGCGTTGGCCGGGCCGGTGACCTTGACCGTGCCGCTGTCGGCGCCGCCGAGCTTGATGTCCATGGAGGGCTTGAGGGCCCCGGCGGGCAGCGCCATGGGGGCGGCCATGGCTCCCTTCGCGGTCTTGACCGTGAGGTCGAAGGCGCCGCTCGCGTTCTTCTTGGCGTTGACCGTGACCGGGGTCTTGATGCCGCCGGGGACGACCGCGCCGCAGTCGTAGGCCACCTCGACGGCCTTGCCCGGGAAGTCGGTCTGGCCGCCGCTGCCGCCGGAGCCGCCGCCCGAGCCGCCCGTGGTGGTGGCTCCGCCGGTGGTGGTGGCGCCGCCCGTCGTCGTACCGCCCGTCGTCGTACCGCCGGTCGTCGTGCCCCCGGTCGTCGTGCCGCCCGTCGTCGTACCGCCGGTGGTGGTGCCGCCGGTGCCGCCGCCGTCCGTCACGTCGATGACCGCCCCTCCCTTCACCTCGCCCACCGGAGCGCACTTGGTGACGAAGGTGCCGAAGGAGAAGGTCACCGCGACCTCGTACTTGCCGGGGGTCACGGTGATCTTGCCGGCCTTGGTCAGCTTCAGCTTGCCCTTCATGACGGACATCACCATGGGGGCCTTCTTCGGGATCTCCGGGTTCTTCTTCTCCCCGACGACCTTGACCTCCCCTCCCCCGCCGCCGACGGTGAGCCAGCCGGTGGGCTGGACCGAGTCCTTCGGGATCACCATCAGGTCGGTGTTGTTCGAGGCCGGCTTCACCGTCTCCCACGACACGTCGACCTCGTCGCCGACCTTGGCCGAAGCCGGTGCGGTGATCTTGGCGGTGGTCTCGCCCTCCACCGGGTCGCCACCGCCGGCCGGCGGTACGCACTTCACCTTGAACGTGGCTTCGGCGGCCTGGGCGGGGGAAGCCGCCACGGCGACACCCGCGCCGCTGAGCAGCAGCGCGACCAAGGCCGCGCTCGCCCTCCGTTGGGTCTTCACAATGGTCCCTTCGTCGTCGGACTGTGATCGGACGGTGCGGATGTCTGTGGGGGCCCCTCGTCCCGCGGCTGCGGTGGCGGCTGCGGGGTGAACCACGGGAGGGCCGGCGGCCGGTCCCCCGGAGGAGCTCCCGCGGCGGTGGCCCGGGGCAGCCGGGCGGTCTCCGCCGCGGCCGGGTCCGGGGCGGCCTTCGGGCCCCGGTGGCGGCCGGGGGCACCCGCGCGGGGGCGGACCCGGTCGACGACGGCCATGCCCGCCCGGAAGAGCGCCGTCGGGACGACCACCAGCAGCAGGCCCCAGAAGAGCAGCACCCCGTACGGGCGGTCCACGCCCCAGGGCTGGGCGGCCAGGACCGTGTCCCCGTACTTGAGGGAGACGGTGTAGTCGCCGTGGGCGCCCGCCGGCAGGGCCACGTCCAGCGCGACCTCCGCCTTGCCGCCGGGCGGGATCGTCCCCTTCCAGCGGGCCTCCTCCCACACCGGGGCGAAGACCCCCCGCGCGGTGCCGAGCTGGAAGACCGGGTCCTTGACCGGGGCCGAGCCGAGGTTGCCGACGGTGGCGGTGAACGTGCGGCCGGGCGGGGCCCCGAACCAGGTCAGCACCCCGTCCTCGCCCTTGAGCCGCACCCCCGTCAGCATCGCGAGGCGGGCCGTGCCCGACTCGGCGGGCAGGTCGGCGACCGGATGGCCGGTGATCCTGATCGGCACGGCCACCGTGGACTGGTCCCCGTTGACGGAGGTCACGTTGACCACGCACGGGCAGGGCTTGGGCGGCTCCGCGACCGGCAGCCGGGCGGTGAAACGGCCGTCGTCGGTGACGGAGACGGCCGCGCCGTCGGCGTTGGCGCAGCTGTTGGTGCCGCCGATCATGTTCTGGCCGCAGACCAGCAGCATGACCAGGGTCTTCGGCCGCCAGCCGGTGCCGGTGACCGTGATCTCGGTGCCCTTGGCCGCCTCCTGGAGGGAGAGCGCTGCGGCGGGCTTGCCCTCGGCCGCGGTGGCCGGGGCGGCCGCCGCGAGCAGCGGGAGCAGGGCCAGGGCGAGTGCCGCCAGGGCCGCGCCGAGGGGGGATGCGGCCTTCGCGCCGGCCGTGCGGCTCACCTGGGTGCTCCCGTCAGCTCGTGCTCGGGCTCGTTCTCGTGCTCGTGCTCGTGCTCGTGCTCGTTCGCTGCCGCGTCCTCCCGGGCCGGTGCCCCGCCCGGCGGGCCCCCCGCCGCGCGCCCCGGGCGCCGGGTGCGCCGGGCCCGTACGAGGAGCAGCGCGGCCAGGGCGGTACCGGCGAGGGCGAGCAGGGCGCCGGCGGCCAGGCCGGCGGTGCCGCCGGGGGCCAGCCAGGCCTCGGCGGTGGCGGTGGCCGGGGCGGCGCCGGGGGCGGTGGCGGTGAGGGTGAGGGCGACCCGGTCGAGGGCGGGCGCGTCGGGCCAGGGTTCGCTCAGCCGGGCCCGGCGGCCGGGCAGCAGCTCGACGGGCAGGGCGCGGGCGGGCCGGCCGGCGGGCTCGTGCAGGGCGCCCTCGGCGCGCAGGGCGAGTTCGGGGGTGAGGGTCACGTTGCCCCGGTTGACCAGGGTGTAGTCCACGGTGGTGGCCGCGCCGTGGCCGCGTACGGAGACGTCCTCGACGGTGAGGGCGGCCACGGCCGGGCCCCCGACGCGCAGGTGGATCCGTACGCCCGCCTCGCGGCCGGGCCCGGTGGCGACGACGGCGGCCGGGTGGTCGCCGGGCGGGGCGGCGGGCGGCACGGTGACGGTGAAGGGGACCACCGCGCGGGTGCGGGGCGGGAGCTTCACGGTGGCGGAGCCGCCGAAGCTGATCCAGGACCCCGCGCCGGAGGCCCCCGGCGCGGCGGGGCGCACGGCGAGGGCGCCGTCCGGGGCGTTGTCGGCGTCGGCGCCGCGCAGGGTGACGGTGTACTCGCGCTCGCCCGGGTTGTCGAGGGCGAGGCGGTCCTCCAGGACGGTGCCGGCGGGGCCCGCGAGGTAGAAGTACGGGCGCGCCGGGCCGGGGCGGGCGGCGGCGGGCGCGGCGGTCCAGGCGGGCGCGGCGGGCTCGTCGGCGGCCGCGCCCGGGGCGCCGTACAGGGCGGCGGCGGCGAGGAGTGCGGCGCCGAGCCGCCGGGGGCCGCGTCGTCCGGGTATGGGGGGCACGGGCGGGCGCTCCGTTCAGGACCGGGTCCGCTGCGGCTGCCGGCCCCGCCGGCTCAGCCAGAGCACCCCGGCGGCGCCGGAGAGGAGGACGGTGGCGCCGAGGGTGCCGAGGGCGAGGGCGGAGTCGGCGGGGCCGGTCTGCGGGAGGCTGTCCCCGCCTCCCCCGCCGTCGCCGCCGCCGGTCTGCGGGGCTCCGCCGCCCGCCGCCGTGACGTCCGTCTCCAGGGACGGCTTCGGGCTGTTGCCCGGGGTGCAGGTGGTGGTGGTCCCCATGGCCTTGATGGTGAGGACGCCCGCGGTGAAGGTGACCTTGCCGCTCTTCTTCGGGGTGTAGGTGCCCGACAGGTCGGTGATCTTGATGGGGGTGTTGGCGGGCGCGGCCTCGGGGTTGGGCGGGCCGGAGACCGGTACGGAGACCTTCTCGGCGCCGTCGGTCATGATCACGGCGCTGGGGTTCATCGCGCCCTTGCCGAGCTCGATGGGGCTGGAGGAGACGCCCTTCTGGAAGGACATCGTCAGCTTGTAGCCGTCGCCCTCCTTGACGGCCTTGATGTCGATGGGCGAGACCGCCGACTTGTCCCCGATGGGGGTCTGGCACTTGTACTCGACGTCGACCACGTCGGCGTGGGCCGCGGGGGCGGTGAGCAGGACCGCTGCCCCGGCGAGCGCGGAGGCCAGCGCGAGTGCGGTGGAGCGTTTCCGGTCGGACACCTTCGTCTTCCCCTCGGGCCACAAGTTACTGACGACACATCAGATTGGTGGCACAAGGTACGCCCGGGACCTTACGGAGGGAAGACAAAGGGCAGACGGCACTTCGGGCGGTTCGGCGGCCGGCGCGCGACCGCCCGCTCAGGCGGCGCGGACCCCCCGCTGCCAGACGGCGGAGACCAGCGGCACGCCCGGGCGGTAGGCGAGGTGGACGTGGCTCGGGGCGTCGAGCAGCGCCAGGTCCGCGCGGGCGCCGGGCGCGAGGAGGCCGATGTCGGTCCGGCGCAGCGCGCGGGCCCCGCCGGCGGTGGCGGCCCACAGGGCCTCGTCGGGGGTCATGCCCATGTCCCGGACGGCGAGCGCGATGCAGAACGGCATGGAACTCGTGTACGAGGACCCGGGGTTGCAGTCGGTGGACAGGGCGACCGTGGCGCCCGCGTCGAGCAGCCGGCGGGCGTCGGGCCACTGGGCGCGGGTGGAGAACTCGGCGCCGGGCAGCAGGGTCGCGACGGTGGTCCCGGCGGCCTGGGCGAGGGCGTCCACGTCGGCGTCGGTGAGGTGGGTGCAGTGGTCGGCGGAGGCCGCCTCCAGCTCGACGGCCAGCTGCACGCCGGGCCCGTACGAGAGCTGGTTGGCGTGGACGCGCGGGATCAGCCCGGCGGCGGCACCGGCGGTCAGGATGGCGCGGGCCTGGTCGCCGTCGAAGGCGCCCTTCTCGCAGAAGACGTCCACCCAGCGGGCGTACGGGGCGCAGGCCGCCAGCATCTCGCCGGTGACGAGGCCGACGTAGCCGGCCGGGTCGTCGGCGTAGTCGGGGGAGACGATGTGCGCGCCGAGGTAGGTGACCTCCTCGGTGTGCGCGGAGGCGATGCGCAGGGCGCGGGCCTCGTCGGCGACGGTGAGGCCGTAGCCGGACTTGGTCTCGAAGGTGGTGGTGCCCTGGCGGCGGGCCTCGTCGAGGTGGCGCAGCAGGTTGGCCTCCAGCTCCGCGTCGGTGGCGGCGCGGGTGGCGGCGACGGTGGTGCGGATGCCGCCGGCGGAGTAGCTGCGGCCGGACATCCGGGCGTTGAACTCGGCGGTGCGGTCGCCGGCGAAGACGAGGTGGCTGTGCGAGTCGACGAAGCCGGGGATGACGGCGCGGCCCTGCGCGTCGAAGGACGCGTCGGCGGCGGGGGCCGAGGCGGCGGGGCCGGTCCAGGCGACGGTGTCGCCGTCGATGACGAGGGCGGCGTCCTCGATCAGGCCGAGGGGCGTGCCGTCGCCCTGGGCGGGGTCGTTGGTGACGAGGCTGCCGATGTTGGTGATCAGGGTGGTGGACACGAGGGGTTCCTCTCGGAGGGTTCTGTTCCCCCACCCCGCCCCTTCCCGAAACCGGGGGCGGCCCCCGGACCCCCTGGGGGCTCCGCCCCCAGACCCCCGCGCCTCAAACGCCGGCGGGGCTGGGATGTGCTGCGCACATCCAGCCCGCGCGGCGATTGAGCGCACCGGGCGCGAAGCGCCCGGAACAGGGCCGGGGCGGAGCCCCCAGGAGCGGGGGCCGGGGGCTTGCTCCCGGTTTCGGGGAGGGGTGGGGTGGGGGTCCAGGCTGTCAGTCGCGAACGGCGGTGATCGCGTCGGCCAGGGCCGCGGCCACGTCCCCGACCAGGGTGTGGTGGCCGTCGCGGACCACGTGGCGGCCGGCGACCACCGTGTGGCGGACGTCGGCAGCCGAGGCGGCGAAGACGGCCGTCTCCGCGCCGAGCCGCGCCGGCGGACCGGCCGTGCGTACGGAGTCCAGCGCGACGGTGGTGAAGTCGGCCAGGGCGCCCGCCTCCAGGCGGCCCGCGTCCGGCAGGCCGAGCGCGGCGTGGCCGTCCTCGGTGGCGGCGCGGAGCAGGGCGTTCGCCGTCCAGTGGCCCCGGGTGCGGCTGGCGAGGCGCTCGTTGAGCTCCATCGCGCGGGCCTCCTCCAGCAGGTCGATCACGGCGTGGCTGTCGCTGCCCAGCGACAGCGGGCTGCCCGCCCGCTGGAGCCGGCCGGCCGGGCCGATGCCGTCGGCGAGGTCGCGTTCGGTGGTGGGGCACATGCAGGTGCCGGTCGTGGTCCCGCCGAGCAGGGCGATGTCCGCGTCCGTCAGGTGCGTGTTGTGCACGCCGGTGGTGCGCGGGCCGAGGACCCCGTGGTCGGCGAGCAGCTGCGTGGGCGTGCGGCCGTGGGCGGCCCGGCAGGCGTCGTTCTCCGCCGTCTGCTCGGACAGGTGCACGTGCAGCGGGGCCCGCCGCTCCTGCGCCCAGCCGGCGACGGTGGCGAGCTGGTCCGCCGGGACGGCCCGTACGGAGTGGACGGCCGCGCCGATCAGCGCGTGTTCGCGGGGCTTGAGGGCCGAGACCCGTTCGGCCCAGGCGTCGGCGGTGCCGTCGGAGAACCGCTTCTGGTGCTCGTTCGGGGCCTCGCCGAAGCCGGAGGAGAGGTACGCGGTGTCGAGGAGGGTGATGCGGATGCCCGCCGCGGCGGCGGCCTCGATGAGGGCCTCGCCCATGGCGTTGGGGTCGGCGTACGGGGTGCCGCCGGGCGCGTGGTGGACGTAGTGGAACTCGCCGACGTTGGTGATGCCGGCCAGGGCCATCTCCGCGTACACGGCGCGGGCCAGGTCGAAGTAGCTCTCGGGGGTGAGGTTCTGGGCGACCTTGTACATGACGTCGCGCCAGGTCCAGAAGGTGCCGGAGCCGACCTGCACGACGGAGCGCAGGGCCCGGTGGAAGGCGTGGCTGTGCGCGTTCGCCAGGCCCGGGAGGGTCAGGCCGCGCAGGACCTCCGCGCCGGGGGGCGGGGTGTCCGTCCCGGTGCGCAGGGCGGCGATCCGCCCGTCGGCGGTGCCCGCGGCGGAGCCGCTAGTGGATACAGTCAGGGCGACGCCCGGCTCGACGGTGTCGCCGAGCCAGGCGTGCTCCAGCCAGTACGTCTTCAGCGGCATGCCAGGCCTTCCAGTACGTCGGCGAGTGCGAGGACTCCGGCGACGCAGTCGTCCTCGGCCGCGAACTCCCGCGGCGAGTGGGAGACGCCGGTGGGGTTGCGTACGAACAGCATGGCGGTCGGGACGGACGCGGAGAGGATCCCGGCGTCGTGTCCCGCGCCCGTGCCGAGGACGGGGACGGATCCGCCGAGGAGCCGGTTCAGCTCGTCGCGCAGGGCGTGCTCGAACTCGACGACGGGGGTGAAGGACTCCCGTACGACGTTCAGGTCGATGCCGTCGCGGTCGGCGTGCTCGCGGGCGGCCTTCTCGACCGCGGTGACGACCGTGTCGAGGGTGGCCTGGTCGGCGGCGCGGGAGTCGAGCCAGCCCCGGACGAGGGAGGGGATGGCGTTGACGCCGTTCGGCTCGACGGAGATCTTGCCGAAGGTGGCGACGGCGCCGGCGAGGGCCGCTTCCCGGCGGGCGGCCAGGACGGTCTCCGCGTAGGTGAGCATCGGGTCGCGGCGGTCCACGAGGCGGGTGGTGCCCGCGTGGTTGGCCTCGCCGTGGAAGTCGAACCGCCAGCGGCCGTGCGGCCAGATCGCGGAGGCGATGCCGACGCGGTCGCCGGACAGGTCGAGGGCGCGGCCCTGTTCGACGTGGAGTTCGACGAAGGCGCCGATGCGGGAGAGGCGTTCGGGGTCGGCGCCGATGGACCCGGGGTCGTAGCCGGCGGCCTCCATGGCCTGCGGGAGGCTGACGCCGTCGGCGTCGCGCAGTTCGTACGCCTTCTCCTTGGTCAGCTGTCCGGCGGCGAGCCGGGAGCCGACGCAGGCCAGCCCGAAGCGGGCGCCCTCCTCGTCACCGAAGTTGGTGATGGCCAGGGGCCGGGTGAGGGCGGCGCCGCGGGCGCGGAGCTCGTCGAGGGCGGCGAAGGAGGACACCACGCCGAGGGGGCCGTCGAAGGCCCCGCCGTCGGGGACGGAGTCCAGGTGGGAGCCGGTGACCACGGCGTCGCCCGCGAGGGGGTCGCCGAGCCAGGCCCACTGGTTGCCGTTGCGGTCCACCTCGTACGCGAGCCCGCGCGCCTCGGCCTGCCCGCGGAACCAGGCCCGGCAGTCGGCGTCGGCGCCGGTCCAGGCGTACCTGCGGTACCCGCCGGAGTCGGCGTGGCGGCCGATGGGGCGCAGCTCGTCCCACATGGCGTGGAAGGAGGACCCCGCCCCCGGCCGTGCGGCCGGGGACGGGTCGTGGGGCAAGCTCACGCGGAGTCACCCTCGCGCATCGGGACGCGGACGCCGCGCTCGTCGGCGACGTTCTCGGCGATGTCGTAGCCGGCGTCGACGTGGCGGATGACGCCCATGCCGGGGTCGTTGGTGAGGACGCGGCGGATCTTCTCGCCGGCCAGCGGGGTGCCGTCGGCGACGGTGACCTGGCCGGCGTGGATGGAGCGGCCCATGCCGACGCCGCCGCCGTGGTGGATGGAGACCCAGGAGGCGCCGGAGGCCACGTTGACCATGGCGTTGAGCAGCGGCCAGTCGGCGATGGCGTCGGAGCCGTCGAGCATGGCCTCGGTCTCGCGGTACGGGGAGGCGACGGAGCCGCAGTCGAGGTGGTCGCGGCCGATGGCCAGCGGGGCGGCCAGCTCGCCGCTCGCGACCATGTCGTTGAAGCGCTCGCCGGCCCGGTCGCGCTCGCCGTAGCCGAGCCAGCAGATGCGGGCGGGCAGGCCCTGGAAGTGGACGCGCTCGCCGGCCATCTTGATCCAGCGGTGCAGGGACTCGTTCTCCGGGAAGAGCTCCAGCATCGCCTTGTCGGTCTTGGCGATGTCCGAGGCCTCGCCGGACAGGGCGGCCCAGCGGAAGGGGCCCTTGCCCTCGCAGAACAGCGGGCGGATGTAGGCGGGGACGAAGCCGGGGAAGGCGAAGGCGCGGTCGTAGCCGGCCAGCTGGGCTTCGCCGCGGATGGAGTTGCCGTAGTCGAAGACCTCGGAGCCGGCGTCCATGAAGCCGACCATGGCCTCGACGTGCTTGGCCATGGACTCGCGGGCGCGGGTGGTGAAGCCGGCCGGGTCCTTGGCGGCGGCGTCGGCCATGTCCTCGAAGTCGATGCCGACCGGCAGGTAGGACAGCGGGTCGTGGGCGCTGGTCTGGTCGGTGACGATGTCGATCGGCGCGCCCTCGGCCAGCATCTGCGGGAGCAGCTCGGCGGCGTTGCCGAGGAGGCCGATGGAGAGCGGGCGGCGGGCGTCGCGGGCCTCGGTGGCCAGCTGGAGGGCGTGGGCCAGGTTGTCGGCCTTGACGTCCAGGTAGCGGTGCTCGATGCGGCGCTCGATGGCGCGCGGGTCGACGTCGATGCAGATGGCGACGCCGTCGTTCATCGTCACGGCCAGCGGCTGGGCGCCGCCCATGCCGCCGAGGCCGGCGGTGAGGGTGATGGTGCCGGCCAGGGTGCCGCCGAACTTCTTGGCGGCGACGGCCGCGAAGGTCTCGTACGTGCCCTGGAGGATGCCCTGGGTGCCGATGTAGATCCAGGAGCCGGCGGTCATCTGGCCGTACATGGTCAGGCCGAGGTGCTCCAGGCGGCGGAACTCCTCCCAGTTGGCCCAGTCGCCGACCAGGTTGGAGTTGGCGAGCAGGACGCGCGGCGCCCACTCGTGGGTCTGCATCACGCCGACCGGGCGGCCGGACTGGACCAGCATGGTCTCGTCCTGCTTGAGGGTCTGCAGGGTGCGGACCATCGCGTCGAAGGAGCGCCAGTCGCGGGCGGCCTTGCCGGTGCCGCCGTAGACGACGAGCTTGTCGGGGTGTTCGGCGACCTCGGGGTCGAGGTTGTTCTGCAGCATCCGGAGGGCGGCCTCCTGCTGCCATCCCAGGGTGCTGAGCTCGGTGCCTCGCGCGGCCCGTACGGGGCGGGGTCCTGACATGGCTGTTGCCTCCTCCGGTGTTGGTCAATCCATTCACATCCTCGCTTCCTGAATAGTTCCAGTCAACAGCTGCGGGCGGGTCGGCCTGATGATGGGATGGCGCCATGGCCGCAGACACGCACGCGCAGGGCGCCGCGCAGCGCCGCGACCGGGCCGTACGGGCCGCCGTGGAGCAGGGCCTGCTGGACCGCGAGCCGGTGGTCTGCCTGCTCGACCTGGCCGGTATCCGCGCCTCCGCGGCCGCCCTGACGGAGGCCTTCGCGGCCGCGGTGGCACCCGGGACGCCCGTCCTGCACACCTTCGCGGTGAAGGCCGCCCCGCTGGTGCCCGTACTGCGGCTGCTCGACGCGTGCGGGCTGGGCTGCGAGGCGGCCAGCCCAGGCGAGCTGGCGCTGGCCCGGGCGGCCGGGGTCCCGGCGGAGCGGACGGTGCTGGACTCCCCCGCGAAGACGACGGCCGAGCTGCGCGGGGCGCTGGCCCTGGGCATCGCCGTCAACGCCGACAACCACCAGGAGCTGGAGCGCCTCGACGCCCTGGTGGCGGCGGCCCCCACCCGCTCCCCGGTCGGGCTGCGGATCAACCCGCAGACCGGCGCCGGGTCCATCGGCGCCCTGTCCACGGCCACCGCCACCTCGAAGTTCGGCTTCGCGCTGCGCGATCCGGGGGCGCGCGAGGGGCTCGTACGGGCATTCGCGGAGCGGCCGTGGCTGACCCGGCTGCACACCCACTCGGGCTCGCAGGGCGTACCGCTGGAGCTGATCGCCGAGGGGGTGCGGGAGCTGCACGGGCTGGCCGAGGAGATCAACGCGGCCGCCGGGGAGCGCCGGGTCGACACCCTCGACATCGGCGGCGGGCTGCCGGTGGACTTCGCCTCGGACGGGCACGCCCCGGGGTTCGGGGAGTACGTGGCGGCCCTGCGCGCGGCCGTCCCGGCGCTCTTCGACGGCTCGTACGGGCTGGTCACCGAGTTCGGGCGGTCGCTGCTGGCCAAGCACGGGCTGGTGCTGGCGCGGGTCGAGTACACGAAGACCACCGGCGGCCGCCGCATCGCCCTGACCCACGCGGGCGTCCAGCTGGCCACCCGCACCGTGTACGCGCCGGCGGCCTGGCCGCTGCGGATCCTGGCGTACGACGCCGGGGGCGTCCCCAGGACCGGCGCCCCGGTGGCCCAGGACGTCGCGGGCCCGGCCTGTTTCGCGGGGGACCTGCTGGCCACCGCCCGGGAGCTGCCGCAACTCTTCCCGGGCGACGTGATCGCCGTCCCGGACACGGGCGCGTACGCCTTCACGGCCCACTACGGCTACAACAGCCTCCCCCGCCCGGCGGTCCACGGCTTCACGGCGGACGGCGGCCCGGGCAGCCACGTGCGCTTCACCCTGGCCCGCCCGGCCCAGACCCCGCAGGAGATCGTCAAGGAGGCAGGCGCCGACCACCGGGACGCGCTGCTGTAGCAACCGGGCCCGAACGGGCACCCCCGGCCCCGCCGACACCCCCTGCACCTCCGGCCCCGGCCGGCACATTCCAGCCTCGCCGGCGTTTGAGGCGCGGGGGTCTGGGGGCGGAGCCCCCAGAAGGGGTCCGGGCGCAGCCCGGGGAACGGTGGAAGGGCGGGTAGGGGACCCAGCCCCGCGCAGCGGCACCCCCGCCCCACGGCCGGCCCCCGCCGATGCGCACGCCCCGGCGGAGCCCCGGGCCCGGGTGGGGGGGACCCGCCCGGCCGGACCCACCCCCCGGCGGAGCCCCCGCCCCGGGACTACGCCCCCGCGAGGGTGGCCGCGAGGCCCGGGGTGAGCCCCGCCACGACCTCGTCCGGGTCCAGGTCGGCCACCCCCGGCAGCCGCAGCAGGTAGCGGCTCAGCCCGAGGCCGAGAAGCTGGGCGGCGACCAGCCCGGCCGCCCGCGCGGCCCGCTCCGGGCCCAGGGCGGCCGCCAGCGCCGGCGCCACCTGCGCGGCGAACACCTCCCGCATCCGGCCCGCCGCCCGCTCGTTCGTCACCGCCGACCGCAGCAGCACCAGCAGCGTGTCGTCCGCCGGGTCGCCCTCCCAGCGCTCGACGAAGTGGCGCACCAGGGCGGCCGGGAGTCCGCCGGCGGGCACGGCGGCCAGGTCCGGCAGCCGCAGGTCCACCGCGAGGGCGGCGTCGAAGAGCCGCTCCTTGCTGCCGAAGTACCGCATGACCATCGAGGGGTCGATCTCCGCGTCGGCCGCGACGGCCCGGATGGTGGTGCGCTCGTAGCCCTGCGCGGCGAAGCGCTCGCGCGCGGCCCGCAGGATCGCGGCCCTGGTCTCGTCGGAATTGCGTCGTCCGGTCACGCCCCCACGGTAGGCCAACAACCGTGGGCCAACAACTGTTGACTTACCGGCCGGTAGAGCGCACATTGAAGTCAACAGCCGTTGGCCAACAAGCGTTGGCCTGCCGGAGGAGGCCCGCATGACCAGCACCGCCGCACTCCCGCTCCCCGCCACCACCGAGGTGGCGATCGTCGGCGCCGGGCCCACCGGGCTCGCGCTCGCCGTGACCCTCGCCGAGGCGGGCGTCGGCTTCGTCCTCCTCGACCGGCAGGCCGAAGGCGCCAACACCTCCCGCGCCGCCGTCGTCCACGCCCGCACCCTGGAGGTCCTCGACGAACTCGACCCCTCCGGCACCCTCTCCGCCGCACTGGTCGCCCGGGGCGTCCCCGTCACCCGGTTCCAGGTCCGCGACGGCGCCCGCCCGCTCGCCCGCATCCCCTTCGACGGCCTGCGCACCGCACACCCGTACGCCCTGATGGTCCCCCAGTACGAGACGGAGGCCGTGCTGCTGGAGCGCCTGCGCGCCCTCGGCGGCGAGGTCCACCGCCCCTACGAGGTCACCTCCGTCACCCAGGACGCGGACGGGGTCACCCTCACCACCGCCACCGGCGAAACCCTGCGCGCCGCCCATGCCGTCGGCGCGGACGGCATGCACAGCACGGTCCGCGAAGCCGCCGGGATCGGCTTCACCGGCTCCGCGTACGGGGAGTCCTTCGTCCTGGCCGATGTCGTCATGGACTGGGCACCCGGCCCCCGCGAGGTGTCCCTCGCCTTCGGCACGAGCGGCCTCACCGTCGTCGCACCGCTGCCCGGAGGGCACTACCGGATCGTCGCCACCGTCGCCGAGGCCCCCGCCGAACCGGACCTCCCCTTCGTCCGGGCCCTGCTGGACGAGCGCGTCCCCGGCCAGGCCACCGTCCGCGAACTCGCCTGGTCCTCCCGGTTCCGCATCCACCACCGGGTCGCCGACCGCTACCGCGCCGGGCGCCTGCTGCTCGCCGGCGACGCCGCCCACGTGCACAGCCCGGCCGGCGGCCAGGGCATGAACACCGGGATCCAGGACGCCTACGCCCTCGGCCGCGCCCTCGCCTCGAAGGACCCCGCCGCGCTCGCCGGCTACGAGGCCCGGCGCCGCCCCGTCGCCCGGCGGGTGGTGGCCCTCACCGACCGGATGACCCGCATCGCGACCACCCGGCACCCGGCCCTGCGCGCCGTGCGCAACACCCTGCTCCCCGCCCTGTCCCGGATCCCGGCGCTGCGCGGCCGACTGGCCAGGGAACTCGCCGAACTCGACTACCGCTGAGGTCCCGCCCGGCGGGGCGGTGGCGGTGGCGGTGCAACGGCAAGGACAAGGACCTACTCCACGAACAGCCCCCGCGCGGCGGCCCGCGCGTCGAAGTCCTCCAGCCGTGCCTGCGCGTCCGGGAGGGCGTCCGCCATCGCCTCCAGCAGCACCCGGCCCAGCAGCATCGGCGCGCACGCCGTGTCGAAGGCCAGCCCGGTGCCGACCGGCGCCGGGATCAGCAGGTCCGAGTGCCGGGCGACGGGCGCGAAGGCCGAGTCGGCGACCGTCACCGCCGTCAGCCCCGCCGCCCGCGCATGCTCCAGGGCCTCCACCACCTCGCGCGGGTGCCGCGGCAGCGCGAAGCACAGCAGCGCCGAGGCCCCGGCGGCGGCCGCCGCGTCGATCCGGTCGGCGAGCATGGAGCCGCCCTCGTCGAGGAGGCGCACGTCCGGGTGCACCTTGGCCGCGAAGTACGCGAACCCGCGCGCCTGCGAGGACGCCGCCCGCAGCCCGAGCACCGGCAGCGGGGACGACCCGGCCAGCACCCGGCCCGCCTCCTCGACCGGAGCCGGGTCCGCGAGCATCGCCGAGAGCCGCTGGAGGTTCTCGATCTCCCCCTGCACGGCCTGCTGGTACTCGTTGTACTGGCCCTCGCGCGCCGGCTCGGGACGCCCGGCCGGAGCGACCTCGCGCAGGTGCCGGCGCAGCGCCGGGTACCCGTCGAAACCGAGGGCCACGGCGAACCGGGTCACCGAGGGCTGGCTCACCCCGGCCAGCTCGGCGAGTTCCACGCTCGACAGGAAGGGCACCTCCGCCGCGCCGCGCACCATGCAGTGCGCGATGCGCCGCTGGGTCGGCGTCAGCCGGTGTCCCTCGAACAGCTGTTGCAGCCGTGCGGCCGGGCTGTCGTTCATCGCCGCCCCCTCCGTCCCGTCCCCGGTCAGATATTCAGTCACCCTGCACTCTGCATGTGTCTATGCAGCTCGGCAAGCCGGTGACCGCGATCCGGATACGGGGGCTACCCCCAGTGCGGGCCGCGGCGGCCCTTCCTACGGTGGCCGCATGACAGAGCTCAAGAAGGATCTCGCCGCCACGCTGGAGGCCCGGCGGGAGCTCGGGCCCGAGTACGAGGCCGCGCTCGTGGACTCCTTCGTGGACAAGGTCGACACCCAGGTCCGGCGCCGCCTCGCCGAGGAGCGGCTGCTCCAGGCGCGCGGCGGGACGCGCGGGCAGGGCCCCGGCGGATCCCAGGTGAGCGCCTTCGGGGAGCGCTTCGGCTTCGCGATCGTCACGCTGGTGCTGGCGGTCCCGCTGTCGGCCATCGGCGTCACCCAGGGCATCGGCGGCCTGGTGGCGACCTGGGCGGGCATCGTGGGCGTCAACCTCGCCCACACCGGCCGCCTGCGCCGCCCCGGCCGCGACCCGCACGCCTAGACCGCCCCACCGCGCCCTTCGCGCAAACGGTACGGGGGCGACACGTGACGGCAGCACCCGCTTAACACGGCTGCGCCACAGTGGTTGTCGTCGGCAGGGGATCCCGGGAGACCGGGAGGCAGCGACCCCGGCCGGCGCCTCGCACGGCGCCCGCGCGCCTCCGGAGCGGCTCCCGGAACGCGCCGGTGCCACGGACGCGGACGGCCCTGACCCGGCCCGTGTCCCGGGCGGGGACCGCCGTCGTCCCGCCCCCCGGCCCGCCGGGGGTGCGGCGGTCCCCGCCTTCTGCGCGACCGCGGGGAGCCGGCGGCCCCGTGGCCCGCCGCCTCCCCGTCCGCGCAGGCGTACGCGGTACTACTTGGCCGTCTTGGCCAGGAACGCCAGCAGGTCCTGACGGCTCACCACACCGGTGGGCTTGCCCTCGACCAGCACGATCGCCGCGTCGGCCTCGCCGAGCACCGACATCAGCTCGGACACCGGCTCACCGGAGCCGACCTGCGGCAGCGGCGCGCTCATGTGCTTCTCCAGCGGGTCGCCGAGCGAGGCCCGCTGCGCGAACAGCGCCGCGAGGAGCTCCTTCTCCACGACCGAGCCGATGACCTCGGCGGCCATCACGTCGGGGTGGCCGGCGCCCGGCTTGACGATCGGCATCTGCGAGACGCCGTACTCGCGCAGCACCTCGATGGCCTGGCCGACGGTCTCCTCGGGGTGCATGTGGACGAGCGACGGGATGCCGCCCTCCTTGTCGGCGAGGACGTCGCCGATGCGCGCGGCGGGACCCGCCTCCTCCAGGAAGCCGTGCCCGGCCATCCACTCGTCCGAGAAGATCTTGCTGAGGTAGCCGCGGCCGCTGTCCGGCAGCAGGACGACGACCACGTCGTCCGGGCCCAGGCCCTCGGCGGCGCGCAGCGCGGCGACGACCGCCATGCCGCAGGAGCCGCCGACCAGCAGGCCCTCCTCCTTCGCCAGGCGGCGGGTCATCTGGAAGGAGTCCTTGTCGGACACCGCGATGATCTCGTCGGTGACGTTCGGGTCATATGCGGTCGGCCAGAAGTCCTCGCCGACACCCTCGACGAGGTACGGGCGGCCGCTGCCGCCGGAGTAGACGGAGCCCTCCGGGTCCGCGCCGATGACCTTGACCTTCCCGCCGCTGACCTCCTTGAGGTAGTTGCCGGTGCCGGAGATCGTGCCGCCCGTGCCGACGCCGGCCACGAAGTGCGTGATCTTCCCGTCCGTCTGCTCCCACAGCTCGGGACCGGTGGTCTCGTAGTGCGAACGGGGGTTGTTCGGGTTGCTGTACTGGTCGGGCTTCCAGGCGCCGGGCTCCCGCGCGAGGCGGTCGGAGACGTTGTAGTACGAGTCCGGGTGCTCGGGGTCGACGGCGGTGGGGCAGACCACGACCTCCGCGCCGTACGCGCGCATCACGTTGATCTTGTCCATGGACACCTTGTCAGGGCAGACGAAGATGCACTTGTAGCCCTTCTGCTGGGCCACGATGGCGAGTCCGACGCCGGTGTTGCCGCTGGTGGGCTCCACGATGGTGCCACCGGGCTTGAGGGCACCGCTCTGCTCGGCGGCCTCGATCATCCGGACGGCGATGCGGTCCTTCACCGAACCGCCGGGGTTGAAGTACTCGACCTTGGCAAGCACGGTGGCCTGCAGGCCTTCGGTCACGCGGTTGAGCTTCACCAGCGGGGTGTTGCCGACGAGGCTGATCATCGAGTCGTGGAATTGCACCATGTTCTCCAAGAAGGGGACTCCACGGGTTCTCCGGGAGGTCCGGCCAGAGTATGCGGAAAGGGATTGGCCGACCGGCAGTACGGGGCAGGTAGGTCAACACGACGCAGGAGGTGGCTCCAAGGGTGTCCAGGGCGAGGACGGCCCGCCGGATCGCGGCGGGGGCAGCGTACGGCGGTGGCGGTCTCGGGCTGGTCGGGGTCGCCGCGTTCGGGCTGGTGCTGGCGGAGGTGCAGTTCGCGAAGCGCACGGTGGGCAACGGGCTGGGTGATCCGCCGCGCGCGGACGGCCTCTACGGGAGCGAGTTCAGCGGGCCGGAGATGAGTCCCGGCCCGCTGCGGATGGGCATGCTCGGCGACTCCACGGCGGCCGGGCTGGGCGTCCACCGGGCCCGCCAGACGCCGGCCGCGCTGCTGGCGTCCGGTCTGGCGGCGGTGGCCGAGCGGCCGGTGGAGCTGCGCAACGTGGCGCTGTCCGGGGCCATGTCGGACGACCTGGACCGCCAGGTGAGCCTGCTGCTGGACGGGCGCGGGCCGGCGCCGGACGTGTGCGTGATCATCATCGGCGCGAACGACGTGACCAGACGGATGCCGCTGACGCAGTCGGTGCGGCTGCTGACCGCGGCGGTACGAAGACTGCGGCTCGCGGGCTCGGAGGTGGTGGTCGGGACCTGCCCCGACCTGGGCACCATCGAGCCGGTGTACCAGCCGCTGCGGTGGATGGCCCGCCGGGTGTCGCGGCAGCTGGCGGCGGCGCAGACGATCGGCGTGGTCGCGCTGGGGGCGCGCACGATCTCGATGGGCGACCTGCTGGGCCCGGAGTTCGCGGCGAACCCCCGCGAGATGTTCGGCCCGGACTCGTACCACCCCTCGGCGGAGGGTTACGCGACGGCGGCGATGGCGGTGCTGCCGACGCTGTGCGCGGCGCTGGGGCTGTGGCCGGGGTCGGACCGGCTGGACGTCTCGCGGGACGAGGACATGCTGCTGGTGGCCAAGGCCGCCTCGGCCGCGGCGGGCGAACCGGGCACGGAGGTCACCCCGGCCCGCGGCCCGTGGGCCCTCCTGAAACACCGCCGCCGCCGGCGCCTCCCGGAACCCGAATCCCCGCAGCCGGCCGCCACCTCCGGCTCCGCCGCCGCCCACGAAGACCCGGCGTGACCCCGCCCCGGCCGGGGCCGAGCCGCGCGAGCGGCACGTGAAAAGGAGTCCGGGGTCACATGCTGCGCACCGTGACCCCGACCGTACGGGGCGGTAACTTCGCTTGCGGTCCCGCAACGACGCACGCACCCCCTTGGAGTCCCGATGCCCGAAGCCGTCATCGTTTCCACCGCCCGCTCCCCCATCGGGCGCGCCGGCAAGGGCTCGCTGAAGGACGTGCGCCCGGACGACCTCACCGCCACGATCATCCAGGCCGCCCTCGCGAAGATCCCCGAGCTGGACCCGCGCCAGATCGACGACCTGATGCTCGGCTGCGGCCTCCCCGGCGGCGAGCAGGGGCACAACCTCGCCCGTATCGTCGCCGTGCAGATGGGCATGGACTACCTGCCCGGCACCACGATCACGCGCTACTGCTCCTCCTCCCTCCAGACCTCCCGGATGGCGCTGCACGCCATCAAGGCGGGCGAGGGCGACGTGTTCATCTCCGCCGGCGTCGAGACGGTCTCCCGGTTCGTGAAGGGCTCCTCCGACGGCCTGCCGGAGACCCACAACCCGCTCTTCGCCGACGCCGAGGGCCGCACGGCCGCCGTCGCGCAGAGCGAGGGCAGCGACTGGCACGACCCGCGCGAGGACGGCCTGATCCCCGACGCGTACATCTCGATGGGGCAGACCGCCGAGAACCTGGCCCGCCTCAAGGGCGTGACCCGCCGGGACATGGACGAGTTCGGCGTGCGCTCGCAGAACCTCGCCGAGGAAGCCATCAAGAACGGCTTCTGGGCCCGCGAGATCACCCCCGTCACCACCCCGGACGGCACGGTCGTCAGCAAGGACGACGGCCCGCGCGCCGGCGTGACGCTGGAGGGCGTGGAGGGCCTCAAGCCCGTCTTCCGCCCCGACGGCCTGGTCACGGCCGGCAACTGCTGCCCGCTCAACGACGGCGCCGCCGCGCTCGTCATCATGAGCGACACCAAGGCGCGGGAGCTGGGCCTGACCCCGCTGGCGCGGATCGTCTCCACCGGCGTCACCGCCCTGTCCCCCGAGATCATGGGCCTGGGTCCGGTCGAGGCGTCCAAGCAGGCCCTGAAGCGGGCCGGGCTGACCGTCGGCGACATCGACCTGTTCGAGATCAACGAGGCCTTCGCGGCCCAGGTCATCCCGTCCTACCGCGACCTGGAGATCCCGCTCGACAAGCTGAACGTCAACGGCGGGGCCATCGCCGTCGGTCACCCGTTCGGGATGACCGGTGCCCGCATCACCGGCACCCTGATCAACAGCCTCCAGTTCCACGACAAGCAGTTCGGTCTGGAGACGATGTGCGTCGGCGGCGGCCAGGGCATGGCCATGGTGATCGAACGCCTGTCGTAGTCCCGGGCGGCCCCGGCGATCACGGGATCGAGCGGGGCACCCAGGCCCCGCAAGGGATCCTCCAGGTCCGTGCGCTCTACTGACGGCAAATCCAATCCCGTCGCGGCCGAGCTGTGACCGAATCTCCCCCAGGATGTGACCTTTGTCCTGGGGGATCGGCATTTGCCCAGGTCAGAAGCCATCCCCCATGGCCCGCAAGGACGAAAGACCTGTCCATTTCATGACGTAATGCACTGCACGCCATTCCCAGCACAGGACAAGCTGATGTAGGAAGTCGGGGGATCGAATCAACCAGGAGTTAGTCAGTGAGCGCCATGTCTCTTGCCCTGCTGCTGACCACGGCCGCTGCCACGGCCGTGGGCGCTGCTGCGCTGCACGCCGTCCACGGACTGCGCAAGCAGGTCACCGCCCTGCGCGGTGAGCTTGCGGTGTCGGCCCACCCGCGCGCCGCCGCGACCGTCCCGCACGCCCGCGCCGCGGTGCAGTCCCCCGCTGCCGAGATACGAGCCGCCGTCGCCGAGGCCCTGGCCGAGGAGCGCGAGCGCGAGCTGGCCGAGGCGCGGGCCTTCTGGGCCGCGCAGGAGGCCCGCGACGCCGCCGACGCTTCCCCCCGCTTCGCCGGGGAGACCCCGACGTCGCTGCTCGGCGGCCTGCCCGGCCTCGGTGAGGACGGCCCGCTCTTCCTGCCCCGGCAGGCGGACATGGTCGGCCTGGAGCCGGTCCTGGGCGACGACCTCGCCGACGAGTACCCCGAGGATTCGGCCGAGCTGGCCGCGGCCCGCCGCCGCCACCCCTCGCACCCCGACTTCGTCCCGGTCCAGCCGAACCCCGGCGCCGACCACGAGCGCACCGTCAGCCGCCTGGAGGAGCTCGCGGAGGCCCGTACGGCCCTCGCGGACGTCCGCCCGGGGCCGCTGGGCACCCTCGACGTGTACGTGTTCACCGACGGCACCACGCTCTGCATGACCCCGGGCCACCGGGAGACCGCGGAGCGCCTCGCCGAGGCCCTTCGCTCGGGCACCGCACCGGTCCTGCTGGGCGGCTCCGGCATCTCCGGCGCCTACGCGCTGACCTTCTCCTGCGGTGACGCCGAGGACCCCGACAGCAACGTCTACATCCTCGCGGACCGGGTCATCGCATCGCTCTGACTTCCGCCCGCTCCACCAGCGCCACGGCCTCGTCCAGCACCTCGGACGGGGCCTTCGCGCCGTCCGGGCCCGTTCCGGGGGCCGCCGCGCGCAGCGCCTCGGCGAGGTCGAGGCCGGCCACCGCCACCTGGTCCCCGACGGTGAAGAGGCCCGCGTCCGGCATCACGCGCGCCGGAGCCGCCCCCTCGGGGTCCTCCAGCCGCTGGGCGCGCTGAGCGAGCTCACGGGCCAGCTCCAGGGCCTCCGCGGCCGCACCCTGCTGGAGCCGGCTCTGCGGGGCGGCCCGCAGCCGGTCGGCGAAGCGTTCCACGGCGGCGTTCAGGGGTGAGGTATCGAGCACCCGGCCGACCTTACGCGCCGCCCCGGCACCATTGCCAACGGGCGAACTCTGCGGCACGGTGACGTGAAGAGAACAGCACGGCGACACCCCCCGGAGGCGCCCATGTCCGTAGAGTTCTCCGAGAAGACCCACCGCAACATGATCGAAAGAATCCCCCAGACCACCGGTCGTGAGATCTCCGACTGGCTCCGCACCGTGGACGAAGGCCCCTCCCTCGTCCGGTTCGAGGAGAAGGTCAGCTGGCTGCTCGGCGCACACGAGCTGTCGCACGGCCAGGCCAAGGCGATCATCCACGAGTACGGCCTGCGCAGAGCCGCCCGCAGGTTCGGCTGACCGCACCGACGACCCGTTGCCCCCTCACGAGCCCAGAACGCGGGAAGGCCCCGCGAGCGGTCCGCTCGCGGGGCCTTCCCCTTGGTCCTTACCGGTACGGCTAGTCGTCGCCGGAGAGGATCTGGAACAGGCGCAGCAGCTCCAGGTAGATCCACACCAGGGTCAGCGTGAGGCCGAAGGCCGCCAGCCAGGCCTCCTCGCGCGGAGCGCCGTACGTCACGCCGTCCTCGACCTGCTTGAAGTCCATGGCGAGGAAGCAGGCGCCGAGGATGACGCCGACGATGCCGAAGACGATGCCGAGCGGGCCGCTGCGGAAGCCGAGGCCGTCACCGCCGCCGAACAGCATGAACAGCGAGTTCGCCAGCATGAGCAGGACGAAGCCGAGGGCCGCGGCCATCACGAAGCCGGTGAAGCGGCGGGTGACGCGGATCCAGCGCATCTTGTAGGCGACGAGCACCGCCGCGAAGACGCACATCGTGCCGAGCACGGCCTGGACGACCACGCCGGGGCTGATGTAGGTGCTGGTCACCATGGAGATCACGCCGAGGAACACGCCCTCGAACGCCGCGTAGCCGAGGATCAGCGCAGGCGTCGGCTTGCGCTTGAAGCTCTGGACCATGGCGAGCACGAACGCGACGAGCGCCGAGCCGACGGCGACGCCGTACGACTTGCCGACGTTGGCCGCGTCCACGGGCAGGGCGATCCACGCGAGGGTCGCGGTGACGATCAGGGTGCCGAGCGTCATGGCCGTACGGGTCACGACGTCGTCGATGGTCATCGCGTTGCCGCGGACCGGGGCCGCCGGCATGCCGGTGGTCGGGTCGGTGGCGTAAGGATTCGTCGCGTACGGGTTGGTCGCGGTCCCGGCCTGCGCGTGCTGCGCCTCGAAGCCCGCGTAGCCGCCGTTGTCGCGGCTGAACCCCCGTCGCGAGAAGACCGGGTTACTGCTCCTCATCTCACTCCTCCATGGCCACCGTGCGCGGCCTTGCCTCAAGAGTAATGCGCTCGCAAAAAAAGCACCCTACTGCTGGAGGAGGATCTTAGGAGAAGGCGCGGCGGACCGCCGCCGATAAACGGAAGAGCCGCATGTGTGCCCGGAGCCGGACTTGAACCGGCACGGCCCGAGGGCCAGCGAGGTTTAAGCTCGCCGTGTCTGCCATTCCACCATCCGGGCAAGGCGCGGCGGGCCCCGTGGAAAATGCCTTGAACGCAGTGACGAGCCTATCCGGAACACCCCCGCCGACAGGGGGCCCTCTATCCGATGTTGTCTGATTTTATTGGCGATTGAGTGGCCGTCAGACCCGATAAGTCGCGGTCGGCCCCCTTCCGGAGGATGCGTCGCCCCGCCCCGGGATTGACCTGATTCCGCTGCCTCCGCGCCACCCCGCCCGCCACCCCGGGCCACCCCGGGCCACCCCGCGCGCCGGACCCCCGGACGGGCCGCCGCGCCCGCCTCCTGTCATACCAGAGGAGGAGACGGCGCCGCCCGTGGTCAGACTCCAGTGGGCCGTCGAACGGGCACCTCGGCTGATCCCCGGCGGGGGTACCCCCGGTGAGGATGGAAAGGTCCCGCCCCAGCGCAGAAACCGTTCGACAGGAGCCCCCACGTGACCGCCATGAACTACGCCCGGCAGCACACCGCACAGGCCGTGGCCGCCCGCGCCACGCAGCTCTCCAAGGTGTACGGCCAGGGCGAGACCCAGGTGGTCGCACTGGACAACGTCTCCGTCGACTTCGGCCAGGGCCAGTTCACCGCGATCATGGGCCCCTCCGGCTCCGGCAAATCCACCCTGATGCACTGCGTCGCCGGCCTGGACACCTTCTCCTCCGGCTCCGTCCGCATCGGCGACACCGAGCTCGGCTCCCTCAAGGACAAGCAGCTGACCCAGCTGCGCCGCGACAAGATCGGCTTCATCTTCCAGGCCTTCAACCTGCTGCCGACCCTGACCGCCCTGGAGAACATCACCCTCCCCATGGACATCGCCGGCCGCAAGCCCGACAAGCAGTGGCTGGACACCGTGGTGGACATGGTCGGCCTCTCCGGCCGCCTCTCCCACCGCCCCACCCAGCTCTCCGGCGGCCAGCAGCAGCGCGTCGCCGTCGCCCGCGCCCTCGCCGCCCGCCCCGAGATCATCTTCGGCGACGAGCCGACCGGAAACCTGGACTCCCGCTCCGGCGCCGAGGTCCTCGGCTTCCTGCGCAACTCGGTCCGCGAGCTCGGCCAGACCGTCGTGATGGTCACCCACGACGCGGTCGCCGCCTCCTACGCGGACCGCGTCATCTTCCTCGCCGACGGCCGCATCGTCGACGAGATGTACGCGCCCACCGCCGACGGCGTGCTCGACCGGATGAAGGCCTTCGACGCCAAGGGCCGCACCAGCTGACCCGGAGCCGGACCGCCCCGCTCCGCGGAGCCCCCGCAGCCCTCCTCACAGACTTCCAGCCCCAGGACTGAGATCCCCATGTTCCGTACCGCCCTGCGCAACGTCCTCGCGCACAAGGCGAGGCTGCTGATGACGGTGCTCGCCGTCACCCTCGGCGTCGCCTTCGTCTCCGGCACCCTCGTCTTCACCGACACCCTCAGCAACGCCCTGTCCGGCCAGTCGGCCAAGAGCTACAGCGGCGTCGCCGTCTCCGTCACCTCGCACGGCCAGGCGCGCGGCGAGGACGGCCAGAAGGAGGGCGACCCCGGCATCAGCCAGCAGACCCTGGAGAAGGTCAAGGCCGTCAAGGGCGTCGCCTCGGTCTCCGGCCGCGTCTCGGGCTTCGCCGGCGTCGGCGACGAGAGCGGCAAGCTGATCGGCTCCGGCTGGGACAACAAGGGCTCCAACTTCGCCCCCGTCAAGGACGGCAAGGACCCCCGCTACACGTTCACCGACGGCACCGGCCCGGTCAGGGACGACCAGGTCGCCCTCGACAAGGAGACCGCCGCCAAGGGCGGCTACAAGACCGGCGACAAGGTCCGCGTCGCCACCAACGGCCCGGTCCGCGAGTTCACCCTCTCCGGCGTCTTCAGCACCGAGGACGGCGCCGTCAACGCCGGCGGCAGCCTGGTCCTCTTCGACACCAAGGTCGCCCAGGAGCTCTACCTCCAGCCCGGCTTCTACGACGAGCTCTCCGTCGCCGCCGCCCCCGGCGCCTCCGCCGACCAGCTCCTCGCCGACATCAAGCCGCTGATCAACGAGAAGAGCGCCAAGGCCCAGACCGGCGCCGCGCTCGCCGCCCAGCAGGCCAAGGACATCGAGAAGGGGATGAGCAGCATGAGCACCATGCTGCTCGCCTTCGCCGGCATCTCCCTCTTCGTCGGCGTCTTCCTGATCTACAACACCTTCACCATGCTGGTCGCCCAGCGCACCAAGGAACTGGCCCTGCTGCGCGCCGTCGGCGCCAACCGCGGCCAGGTCATGCGCTCGGTGCTCACCGAGGCCCTGGTCGTCGGCGCCCTCTCGGCCGCCATCGGCCTGGCCGGCGGCATCGGCCTCGCGGTCGGCATGCGCTCCCTGATGGACACCATCGGCGCCAAGATCCCCGCCGGGGACCTGGTCGTCGCCCCCGGCACGATCATCGCCGCCCTGGTCATCGGCGTCCTCGTCACCACCGTCGCCGCCCTGCTGCCCGCCTGGCGCACCGGCCGGATCGCCCCGGTCGCCGCCATGGGCAGCGCCCACCTGCCGGCCTCCGCCAAGTCCCTCGTCGTCCGCAACGTCATCGGCTCCGTGATCAGCCTCGCGGGCATCGGCATCGTCTTCCTCGGCGTCTCGATGGGCGGCGACGGCCGCATGGTCATCGGCGGCGGCGCGGGCCTCATGCTCATCGGCATGATCGTGCTGCTCCCCCTGCTGTCCCAGCCGGTCATCGCCGCCGTCCGCCCGGCGCTGCAGAAGGTCTTCGGCGTCCCCGGCAAGCTGGCCGCGCAGAACGCCGTGCGCAACCCGCGCCGCACCGCCGTCACCGCCGCCTCCCTGGCGATCGGCCTCACCCTCGTCACCACCATGTCCGTGCTCGGCGTCACCATGGGCAAGGCCATCGACCGGATGAGCACCGACAAGCTCAAGGCCGACTACAAGGTCAGCATGTCCGGCGGCATCGGCAGCCTGGACAAGTCGGTGGCCGAGACCCTGGCCAAGGCCCCGGGCGTCAAGGCGGTCTCCCCGCAGGCCGCCGGCTACTTCAAGATCGGCGAGAGCTTCCGCTCGGCCTCCGGCGTCAACCCGGCCGCCATCGGCCAGGTCCTGAACATCAAGGTCGTCAGCGGCTCCCTGGACAGCCTCGGCAAGGGCGAGGTCGCCGTCGCCGAGAAGACCGCGAAGAAGCAGAACCTGACCGTCGGCTCCGCCCTCCAGGCGCAGTTCGAGGACGGCCAGAAGGCCACCCTGAAGGTCGGCGCGGTCTACGAGGACCTCGACGGGCTGCTGTCCCCGTACGTCCTCGACAACAAGATCCTCGCCGCGCACACGGACCAGCAGTACATCCCCGAGGTCTACGTCAACACCACCGGCGGCCAGTCCAAGGCGAGCCAGCAGGCCGTCATCGACGCCCTCGGCAAGAACCCGGCGATGACCGTCGCCACCCAGCAGGACATGCGCAACGAGATGGGCGGCCTCATCAACACGATGCTGAACATCATGTACGGCCTGCTCGGCATGGCGCTGATCATCTCGGTGCTCGGCGTGGTCAACACCCTGGCGATGTCCGTCTTCGAGCGGACCCAGGAGATCGGCATGCTGCGGGCGATCGGCCTCGACCGGGCCCGGGTCAAGAACATGATCCGCCTGGAGTCCGTGGTCATCTCGCTCTTCGGCGCGGTCCTCGGTGTCGGCATCGGCGTCTTCCTCGCCTGGGCCGTCGGCTCCACCCTCACCAAGTCGGTGCCGAACTACGAACTGGTCCTCCCCTACGACCGGATCGGCGTCTTCCTCCTGCTGGCCGCCGTCGTCGGCGTCCTGGCCGCCATGTGGCCGGCCCGCAGCGCCGCCCGGCTGAACATGCTGACCGCCATCAAGACCGAGTAGCGGTACGGGCGTACGCGCCGCGCGCGCGAAGGACACCGAAGGGCCCCGGGGCAACACGCCCCGGGGCCCTTCCCGTTGCCCTGACGGCAGGGCGGGGCTACGCGGGCCCCGCGCCCCAGACGCGTGCCCGCAGCGGCATCCCCGAGGCCCCTCCGCCCCCGGGGCGCACCGCCAGCACCTGGTTGACCCCGAGGCGGCCGTGCTCGAAGCCCAGCGCGGACGCCGCCATGTACAGCAGCCACACCCGGGCCCGGCCGGGCGAGGTGAGGCGTACGGCCTCGTCCCAGTGCCGCTCCAGGCGGGCCACCCAGGCCCGCAGGGTCAGCGCGTAGTGCTCGCGCAGCGCCTCCACGTCGCGGACCTCGAAGCCGGCCCGCTCCAGCTCGCCGACGGTGGTGCCGATCGGGGAGAGCTCCCCGTCCGGGAAGACGTACGCGTCGATGAACTCGTCGATCTCGTACGCCCGCTCGTCGTGCTCGGGGGGCCGCCCGATCTGGTGGTTGAGCAGCCGGCCGCCGGGGGCCAGCAGGGCGTGCAGTATCCCGGCGTACTCGCGGTAGCGCGCGGAGCCCACGTGCTCGGCCATGCCGATCGAGGAAATGGCGTCGTACGGGCCGTCCTTGACGTCCCGGTAGTCCTGCACCCGGATCTCGACCAGGTCGGTCAGGCCCTCGTCGGCGATCCGCTTGCGGGCGTACGCGGCCTGCTCGCGCGAGAGCGTGATGCCGGTGACGCGCACCCCGTACTCGCGGGCGGCGTGCAGGGCCATGGAGCCCCAGCCGCAGCCGACGTCCAGGAGGCGCTGCCCCGGCTCCAGGGCGAGCTTGCGGCAGACCAGGTCGAGCTTGTCCCGCTGGGCGTCCTCCAGGGTGCCGTCCGCGGTCCAGTAGGCGCACGAGTAGACCATCGAGGGCCCGAGGACCCGCTCGTAGAAGGCGTTGCCCACGTCGTAGTGGTGGCTGATCGCCTCGCTGTCGCGCCGCTTGGAGTGGCGCGGCCCGCCGCTGCGGACGGCCTCCTCCGGCGGCGGCGCGGGCGCCGCCCACGGGCGGGCCAGGGCCACGAGGTCGCGTACGGCGGCCCGTGCGGCCGGGTCGCGCAGCAGCGCGGCGGTCCCGGCGGGGCCGGAGCCGAGCCCGGGCAGGTGCGGGCGCAGGGCGGCGAGCTTGCCCAGCCCCGAACGGGCCGGGACGGGGGCGGGCGCCGGCGCCGGGTGCTCCCGCTCCCACAGCAGGCCGCCCACCCGGTCGAGCAGTTCGAACAGGTCGCCCTCGACGGTGAGGTCCCCGGCGACCCAGGCGCGGGCGAGCCCCAGCTCGCCCGGCTTCCACAGGATCCGGCGCAGGGCGCGCCGGTTTTCGATCACCAGCACGGGGCCGGCGGCCGGGCCGGCCTCACTGCCGTCCCAGGCCCGTATCCGCACGGGCACGGGGGCGCCCAGCAGGGTTTCGGCAATCGCTGCCAGCCGCGGCGCGGCGTCGGTCATCTCAGGCACCTCCAGAAGTTCCGTGGAACGACTTCCCACTTCCCCTCTGGGGCAATCACGACCGGTTTGCCCGCTGGAGCGTCCCTCGACCGGGGCTCCACCGGGCCGTGCCGGACCCCGGGCACGCCGAAGGGGCCGCCCGCACCACGGATGGCGGGCGGCCCCTTCGGGGTCGTGCTCAGGTTCCTGCCGGGCGGGCCCGGGTCAGGAGGCCTTGGCCTTCTCGGCCGGGGCAGCGGCGGCGGCCGGAGCCGGCGCCGGCTTGGCGGCCTCGTAGAACTCCTCGCGCGGGGTCTCCAGTGCTCCGAGGGAGACGACCTCGCGCTTGAGGAACATGCCGAGGGTCCAGTCGGCGAAGACGCGGATCTTGCGGTTCCAGGTCGGCATGGCCATGCCGTGGTAGCCACGGTGCATGTACCAGGCGAGCCGGCCCTTGAGCTTGATCTTCATCTTGCCCATGACGATCATCGCGACACCCTTGTGGAGGCCGAGGCCCGCCACCGCACCCTTGTTGGAGTGCGAGTACTCCTTCTGCGGGAAGCCCCGCATGCCGGAGACCACGTTGTCGCCGAGGACCTTGGCCTGGCGCAGCGCGTGCTGGGCGTTCGGCGGGCACCAGGCGTTCTCGACGCCGGCCTTGCGGGCGGCGACGTCCGGGACCTGGGCGTTGTCGCCCGCGGCCCAGATGTAGTCCGTGCCCTGGACCTGGAGGGTCGGGGCGGTGTCCACGTGGCCGCGCGGGCCCAGCGGCAGGCCGTAGCGGGCCAGCGCCGGGTTCGGCTTGACGCCCGCGGTCCACACGATGGTGTTGGAGTCGACCTCGAGGCCGTTCTTCAGCACCACGTGGCCGTCCACGCAGGAGTCCATGGAGGTGCTGAGGTAGATCTCGATGCCGCGGGACTCGAGGTGCTCCTTGCCCCAGGTGCCGAGCTTGGGCCCGACCTCGGGAAGGATCTTGTCCGCCGCGTCGACCAGGATGAAGCGCATGTCCTCGCGCTTGATCGTGGAGTAGTACTTCACGGCGTCGCGGGCCATGTCCTCGACCTCGCCGATCGTCTCGGCGCCGGCGAAGCCGCCGCCGACGAAGACGAAGGTGAGCGCCTTGCGGCGGACGTTCTCGTCCGTCGTGGACTCGGCCTTGTCGAGCTGCTCGAGGACGTGGTTGCGCAGGCCGATGCCCTCTTCGACGCCCTTCATGCCGATGCCCTGTTCGGCCAGGCCGGGGATCGGGAAGGTGCGGGAGACGGCGCCGAGCGCGATCACCAGGTAGTCGAAGGGCAGCTCGTACGCCTCGCCGACCAGCGGCGTGACGACGGCGACCTTGCGGTCCTGGTCGATGGTGGTGACCCGGCCGGTGAGAACCTCAGCCTTGGGCAGCACGCGTCGCAGCGGGACGACAACGTGCCGAGGCGAGATGTTGCCTGCGGCCACTTCGGGGAGGAAGGGCTGGTAGGTCATGTACGACCGCGGGTCGACGACCGTGACGGTCGCCTCGCCGTAGCGCATCTTCTTCATGATGCGCTTGGCCGCGTACAGACCTACGTACCCACCTCCTACTACGAGGATCCTGGGACGCTCCGTGGTGCTCATGGAATGAGTATCCAGCACCCCAAGGGGTGACGCTCGTGAGCCCCTTCACAAGGTGACACAAGGTCTCTGCTACACTGCGCGGCCCGCGTGACCCAGATCATGGCGCGCAACGGGAACCAACGTATAACGGGAGTCGTTGTTCACCCGGTCTGAACTGGCCTCCAAGGCCCCAACCGGACTGGACCACTGGGTTTCGTCCTTACCTCTGATACGAAACCCGTCGCGGCCGCGCATCGCACAAACAGGTGCCGAAACGGCCCTGCGACCCCCAAGAAGGCCCCGAAGGGCCTCCTCGTTGACCCGGCAGACCCTTTTTCCTTGTGAAGAACTTCACGAACCTCGTTCCCGGAGGGGCTCTTTCGGCCGCTCCAGGGGCCTCCTACGGCCCCCGCACTGCCGCCGCACCGGCCCCCCTCCCCCCGGCCACCAGCCGGCCATCGGGCGGAACACGATGTTCAGCCCCACGACCGCACGACAACCGCTGCACGGCCGCCCGGGAACCGGTCGAGGCCGGGGCCGCCGGAGCGGGTGGCCGGAGCGCGCCGCCGGGCGCCGGGCCGCTCGTACGCTGAGTCCATGATCGAAAAGGACACCCTGGAAGCACGGCTCGCCGAGCTGCGCGCCCTCATGGCCGAGCACATCGGTGCCGCCCTCGCCCACCTCGACGGCATCCAGGACCCGCTGGAGCGCGAGCGCGCGGCGCGCCTGCTGTCGGACGACCTGCTCCCGCACGCCGTGCGCTCCGCGCGGCAGGCCCGGACCGCCGCGGTGCTGGAACTGCGCCACGGGCGGACCCTCAGGGAGGTGGGGGAACTGCTGGGCCTGTCCATACCGAGGGTGGACCAGCTGGCCAGGGGCAAGTAGCGGCCCGGAACGGGCGGGAACGACGAGGGCCCCCGCGGTGCGCGGGGGCCCGTCGCGACACTGCGCCGGATCAGGCCGCGGACCAGGCGATGCCGTCCAGGATGTCGTGCTCGGAGACCACGACCTCGGTGGCGCCGATGCGCTCCATGATCGCGAGCAGGACCAGGGCGCCCGCGCCGATCACGTCGACCCGCCCCGGGTGCATCACGGGGATGGCGGCGCGTTCGGCGTGGGTGGCGGTCAGCATGCGCTCGCTGATCTCGCGCACCTGCTCGTAGGAGATCCGGGAGTGGTGGATCGCCGACGATTCGTACTCGGCCAGGCCGAGCGCGATCGCGGCGACGGTGGTCACCGAGCCCGCGAGGCCCACCAGGGTGCGGGCCTCTGCCAGCGGGACCGTCTCGGCGGCCAGGTCCAGGGCCGCCTCGATGTCGGCCCGCATGGCGGCGATCTGCGCCCCGGTCGGCGGGTCGGTGACCTCGCCGTCCACCACCAGGTGGCGCTCGGTCATCCGGACGCAGCCCACGTCCACCGAGCGGGCCGCCCGTACGTGGTCCTCGCCGACGACGAACTCGGTCGAGCCGCCGCCGATGTCCACCACCAGGAACGGCCGCTCCAGGTGTTCGTGCGCGACGAGCTCCCTGGTGGCGCCGGTGAAGGAGAACTCCGCCTCCTGCTCGCCGGAGATCACCTCGGGCTCGACGCCGAGGATGTCCAGCACGCCCCGGACGAACTCGTCCCGGTTCTCCGCGTCGCGCGAGGCCGAGGTGGCCACGAAACGCACCCGCTCGGCGCCGAACTCCTTGATCACCTCGGCGTACTCGCGGCAGGCCGCGAAGGTGCGCTCCAGCGCCTCCGGGGCCAGCCGGCCGGTCCTGTCCACGCCCTGGCCGAGCCGGACGATCGTCATCCGCCGGTCGAGCTCGACCAGCTCGCCGGTGGCCGGGTCGCAGTCGGCGACCAGGAGGCGGATGGAGTTCGTACCGCAGTCGATGCCCGCGACCCGGGTCACGCGTCCCCCTCCCCGGTCTCCTCTGCCTTCTTCTCCCCGCACGGCGTGACGCAGGCGCCCTTGGCCCACCACTCCGGCAGCATGGCCAGCGCCTCGTCGCCGAACGGGTTCACCCCGGGGCCGGCGGCCAGCGAGTGGCCCACCAGCACGTGCAGGCACTTGACCCGGTCCGGCATGCCGCCGGCGCTCGGGAAGCCCTGGAGCACCTCGATGGCGTCGCGGCGCTGGATGTAGTCCTCGTGCGCCTTCTGGTACGCGGCGGCGAGCTCCGGGTCCTCGGCGAGCCGGGCCTGCATCTCCTTCATGACGCCGTTGGCCTCCAGCGTGCCGATCGCGGAGGCCGCGCGCGGGCACGTCAGGTAGTACAGCGTGGGGAAGGGGGTGCCGTCGGGCAGCCGGGGTGCGGTCTCGACGACGTCCGGCTGGCCGCAGGGGCAGCGGTGCGCGATGGCGCGCAGCCCGCGCGGCGGGCGGCCGAGCTGCTGCTCGAACGCCTCGATGTCCGCGTCGGTCGGCTCGGTCCGGTCGGTCTGGGGCGGGGGCGTCTGCATGCCTGGAGGAAGTCTCTTCGTTCGGTCGTGCGTGATGGGTGGGTCAGTGCGTCATTCGCCGGGGCGGTCGGCCTTGTCGACGCCGTCCCAGACGTTGGAGTACCAGGGGCGGTCGGAACCGTCCTGGCCGCCGCGGCGGTGCTCCGGGGCCGCGGCGCCGGGGTCGGTCATGATGTAGCCGATCTCCCCCGGGCGCAGGAAGTGCAGGTGCTTGCGCGCCTGCTGCTCCGCGTAGGCGGGGTCCTGCCAGCGGGCCTTCTCGTCGCGGAGCTGTTCGAGGCGCTTGCGCGCGGTGTCGGCGGCCCGCTGCTGGTCCGTGATCTCCGAGCGCTGGGAGACGTACTGGCGCATCGGATACGCGAGGGCGACGACCAGCGTACAGAGGACGAGGACCAGCAGTGCCGCGCGGCCGGTGAGCCGGCTGCGGCGGATGTGGCGGCGGGACTGCGAGCGGTAGACGTGGGCCGCGGTCCGCTCGCCGAGCTGCTTGAGCCGGGTCGCCGTCGAGAAGGTGGAGAACCGATCCCGGTTCCCGGCCATGGCCCCGCCTCCCCTGTGCGCGCACTACGCAATACGTCCCCGCACACGGTACGGGACCGAGTGCGGGGACGTACGGAGGCTGGGGCACCAGGGGTGTCCCCCGGGGGCCTTCGCCCTGAGGCGGTGTCAGCCCTTGAAGCGCGGGAAGGCGCTGCGGCCGGCGTACACGGCGGCGTCGTCGAGGATCTCCTCGATGCGCAGCAGCTGGTTGTACTTGGCGACGCGGTCCGAGCGGGCCGGGGCGCCGGTCTTGATCTGACCGCAGTTCACGGCGACGGCGAGGTCGGCGATGGTGACGTCCTCGGTCTCACCGGAGCGGTGCGACATCATGCACTTGAAGCCGTTGCGCTGGGCCATCTCGACGGCGTCGAGGGTCTCGGTCAGCGAACCGATCTGGTTCACCTTCACGAGCAGGGCGTTCGCGGAGCCCTCCTCGATGCCGCGGGCCAGGCGCTCGGGGTTGGTGACGAAGAGGTCGTCGCCGACGATCTGGACCTTGGAGCCCAGGCGGTCGGTGATGGTCTTCCAGCCGGCCCAGTCGTCCTCGAAGAGCGGGTCCTCGATGGAGACGAGCGGGTACGCCTCGACGAGCTCGGCGTAGTAGTCCGTCATCTCGGCGGCCGAGCGGGACTGGCCCTCGAACTCGTACTTGCCGTCCTTGTAGAACTCGGACGCGGCGACGTCGAGCGCGAGCGCGATGTCCTTGCCCGGGGTGTAGCCGGCCTGCTTGATGGCCTCGAGGATGAGGTCGAGCGCGGCACGGTTGGACTCCAGGTTCGGGGCGAAGCCGCCCTCGTCACCGAGACCGGTGGAGAGGCCCTTGGTGTGCAGGACCTTCTTGAGGGTGTGGTAGACCTCGGCACCCCAGCGCAGCGCCTCGGAGAAGGACTCCGCGCCGATCGGGGCGATCATGAACTCCTGGATGTCGACGTTGGAGTCGGCGTGCGACCCACCGTTGAGGATGTTCATCATCGGAACGGGCAGCAGGTGCGCGTTCGGGCCGCCGAGGTAGCGGAACAGCGGCAGGTCCGAGGCCTCGGACGCGGCGTGCGCGACGGCGAGGGAGACGCCGAGGATGGCGTTGGCGCCGAGCGAGCCCTTGTTGTCGGTGGCGTCGAGGTCGAACATGGCCTGGTCGATCAGGCGCTGCTCGGTGGCGTCGTAGCCGACGAGCTCCGGCCCGATCTGCTCGATGACGGCGAGGACGGCCTTCTCCACGCCCTTGCCCATGTAACGGTTGGGGTCACCGTCACGGAGCTCGATGGCCTCGAAGGCACCGGTGGAGGCGCCGGACGGAACGGCAGCACGGCCGGTGCTGCCGTCGTCGAGGCCCACCTCGACCTCGACCGTGGGGTTGCCTCGGGAGTCCAGGATTTCCCGGGCTACGACGACGTCGATGGACGGCACGAGCATCTCCTTCTGGGATGTGACGCTGGGTGTGCGGTGGCGTGTGGGCCGTGGGACGGCCCTGCCGACTAGAGCCTAACCGGCTCCGGGGTGTGGGCTGCCCGACCGCCCGGCTCCTGGGACGAAAAAGGGTCCGAATACCCGTCTTCCGGGACATAGGACCCTTGATTTCGTGCGCATGCGGGGGTGCCGGGCAGCGGAGGCCGGTGCTCCGGTTCCGGAATGCGGTGACCTGCGGACGACACGCCGCCGCCCGGCGCGTGGGGGGATACGCGCCGGGCGGTGGGGATGCTGCGGGGTGCCGCGAGTGTTACGCGGACGTTCAGGCGAGCTTCAGCTTCTGGCCCGGGAAGATCAGGTCGGCGTCGGAGACGGTGTCCTTGTTGAGCTCGAAGAGCTTCTCCCAGCCGCCCTTGACCTTGTTGGCGTCGGCGATGGTGCCGAGGGTGTCGCCTTCCTTGACCGTGTAGGTGCCACCGGTGGCCGGGGTGCCGGTCGACGGCTTCGACGGCTTCGACGGCGTCCAGTTGCCGGCACCGGAGCCGGAGCCCTTGGTCTCGGTCTCGGTCTTCGGCGTGGACGGCTTGGCCGGGGCGGGCTTCGCCGGGGCCGGCTTGGCCGGAGCGGGCTTGGCCGGGGCCGGCTTCGTCTCGGGCTTCGGCTTGGCCGGGGTGGTCGAACCGCCGCCGTTGTACGAGGAGTTGGACAGGCCGACGCCGCAGTGCGGCCAGGCGCCCTTGCCCTGGCCCTTGAGGACCTTCTCGGCGATGGCTATCTGCTGGCCCTTGGTGGCCTGGTTGGCCTGCGAGGCGTACGCCTTGCCGCCGTACGCGGCCCACGTGGAGGCGGAGAACTGCAGACCGCCGTAGTAGCCGTTGCCGGTGTTGATGGACCAGTTGCCGCCGGACTCGCAGGCGGCGACCTTGTCCCACTCGGCCGCGGTGGCGGCGCTGGCGGTACCGGCGGCCATCAGCGGGGCCGCGACGGCGACACCGGCGACACCGGCGAGCGTGACGATGCGGACGGCCTTGGAGCCGCGGCGGTGCTTGCCCTTGCCGGAAAGCAGCATGGATCTCTCCTCACCGACGCCTTCGAGGTGAGCTGTCGGGTTCGGGCGGATGAGTTGCCCGGTCACGCGGATTGCGGCGCGTGTCTTCACCCCTAGCCGGTACGCGGACCGTCTCTCAACGGCCTTTCCCGGCGCCTACCTTGGTTCCCCCGCTCCTGCCTTCGGCGCTTGCGCGACGACTGTTCCCTCCGTCCGCCGGCAGGATTCGGCGATGCGGTCGAAGGAGCCCGCGGTGGCGAGCGATTCAGAAGGTAGACAGGTCTCTCCCCGATGTTCAACGTGCGATTTTGGGGAGAAACCGGCCTACTTGCCACTCTCGGAAGCACGTTTGTGCAGGTGAGAGGGGGGTTTGCAACAGTTCCGGAACGAGACACGCCAGTTGTCCGGAAGAGATGCATGTCTCATTTGGCGATAACGGACATTCAACTCTTAATGGATGTCCGAACTGCCCCCTATTTCTTGGTTAGATCCAGGTTCTGCCCGGGCTTGATGAGGTCCGCGTCCCCACCGATGACCTGCTCGTTGGCCTTGTAGAGCTCGCCCCAACCGCCCTTGACGCCCTTGGCCTTCGCGATGTCCGAAAGGCTGTCACCCGGCTTCACGGTGTAGACGGGCTCCGCGGCGGGCGCTGACGCCGTGCCAGGCGCCGCCGGCACCTCGACGGCGGCCGGGCCGCGGTGCTTGCCCGAGCCGTCGGCCGCCCCGGCGGACGGGGTGCCCGTCGGGTCGCCCGGGGTGGCCGGGGCGGTGGGCGTGGCGCCCGGGGCGGGAGTGGCGCCCGGGGTGGCCGGGGCCGTCGGGGTGGCGCCCGGAGTGGTCGGGGTGCCCGGCGCCGTGGGCGTGGGCGTGCCCGGGGTGGGGGTGCCCGGCGTGGGCGTGGCGGGGTTGGTGGGCTGGACCGTGAAGTCCGGCTCGGGCATGACGGGCAGTCCGCTGGAGGGGCCCAGCGGGTAGTCCGGGAGCCCGCTCGGGTTGGACGACGCGCCCGGCGCCGGGGTCGGGGCCCCGAAGTCCGTGGACGGCTTGCCCTTGCCCGTCTTCGGCACCGAGTCGTCGGGCCGGGTCGGGGTGGGCGCGACGGGCCCGGGGTTCAGCTTGTCGCCCGGGTCCACCTCGGGCGCGGGGCCCTGCTGGGTCAGCCCGGCCGAGGCGGAGCACAGCGGCCACGCCTGGGGGCCCTGGGAGGCCAGCACCCGCTCGGCGACCGCGATCTGCTGGGAGCGGCTGGCGAGGTCGGGGCGCTCCGCGTACGCGAGTCCGCCGGCGTTGCGCCACTGCTCCAGGGTGAACTGCAGGCCGCCGTAGGCGCCGCTGCCGGAGTTCGCGCTCCAGGTGCCGCCGCTCTCGCAGTCGGCGACCTTGTCCCACGTGGCGGTGTCGGCCGCGTTCGCACCTGTGGCGGCGAGCAGCGGCATGGCCAGCGCGGAGCCTGTGACTCCTGCGGTGACGACGATCGCGGGTACCTGGCGGGGGCGTCTGTGGCGGCCGTTCCCGGGAAGCATGAGACTGCACCTTTCGCATAACGGCGGGGTAACGGCAGAACCTAGCCGCCTTCGAACGGATGTCACAAGTTCGACGGTGGACCTATGTAGGAACTGACTTCCGGTCAGTCCGGCTTCCCCCGCGCCCTCAACCGTTCGGGACTGTGAAGCGGACGGGGAGGGTGCGCAGGCCCCTCATGATGAGCCCGCCGCGCCAGCGCAGGTCCGTAGGGGGAATCGCAAGTTCCAGATCCGGCAGACGCTTCAGCAAAGTTCCGAGCGCCGTCTGCCCTTCGAGACGGGCCAGCGGAGCGCCGAGGCAGTAGTGGATCCCGTGGCCGTATCCGAGGTGCTGGTTGTCACTCCGGGAGAGGTCCAGGGTGTCCGGTTCGGCGAACCGCTCCGGGTCGCGGTCGGCCGCCGCGAGGACCACCAGCACGGGGTCCCCCGCCGCGATGTCCTGCCCGCCGAGGGTCAGCGGCCGGGTGGCGAACCGCCAGGTGGCGAGCTCCACGGGGCCGTCGTAGCGCAGCAGTTCCTCGACGCCGGTCTCCAGCAACGCGCTCTCCCCGGCCGCGAGGGAGGCCTGGAGGCGCTCGCGCTGGTCCGGGTTCATGAAGAGGGAGTGGATGCCGTTGCCGATGAGGTTGACGGTCGTCTCGAAGCCGGCGAAGAGCAGGATGAAGGCCATCGCGGTGGCCTCCGCCTCCGTCAGGTGGTCTCCGTGGTCACTTGCCCGGATCAGATCGGAGATGAGGTCATTGCCCAGATCATCCCGCTTGCGGTGGATGAGTTCCCCGAGATAGGTACGCATCTGCTTCACCGAGCGGGCGACGCCGCCGCGCGGGCCGCCACCGTGCCGGATCATCATCCCGGCCCAGTCGCGGAAGTCGTCCTGGTCCTCCCGCGGTACGCCGAGCATCTCGCAGATGGCGTAGATGGGGAGCGGGAACGCGAACTCGTGGATGAGGTCCGCCTCCCCCTTCTCCATGAACTGATCGATGAGGTGGTCGGTCAGCTCCTGCACCCGCGGAGTGAACTCGGCCACACGGCGCGGGGTGAACGCCTTCGACACCAGCCGCCGCAGCCGGGTGTGGTCCGGCGGGTCGATGTTCAGCAGGTGCGTCATCAGCTCCGCCTTGCGCTCCCCCGGGATCCCGGTCTTGCCCTTGGCGTGCGCCGGCTCCGCGTGGTGCGCCGGGTTCTTGCTCAGCCGCTGGTCCGCGAGGGCCTGGCGGGCGTCGGCGTACCGCGTCACCAGCCAGGCCTCCACCCCGCTGGGGAGCCTGGTGCGGTGCACCGGGGAGTGCTCGCGCAGCCAGGCGTAGGCCGGATACGGGTCGGTCGCGAACTCCCAGTCGAAGAGCACCGGCATCTCGGGGAGGGACGGGTCGGGCTGGGCGGCGGAGGTCTGATCGTGCACCCGTCGACCGTATCCCGGCTCGCCACCGGCCATCCCTTATGGCCGCTTCGTCGCGGCTGTCCGCAGATCGGACATCACTTGACGTCAGGTTCTGCGACATTCCTACTTTCGGTTCTGTGGATGTGAGGATCTTGAAAAGCAGTTTCGCGGTGGTGGAGAGAAGGGCCGAGCACGCGGTCAAGTACTTCTACTCCCACCTCTTCTGGCACAACCCCGGACTCCGCGGACTCTTCCCGTCCTCCGCCGAGGACATGGAACGCCAGCGCGACCGGCTCTTCGCCGCGCTCACCCACGTCGTCGCCCACCTGGAGAGCGGGACCCTCGTCCCCTATCTACGCGACCTCGGACGCGACCACCGCAAGTTCCTCGTCGGCCCCGAGCACTACGCGGCCGTCGGCACCAGCCTGGTCGCCGCCCTCGCCCAGACCTCCGGCGACGCCTGGACCCCGGCCGTCGAGAAGGCCTGGTACGAGGCCTACCAGGTCATCGCCGACACCATGACGGCCGGCGCCGCCGACAGCGACGAACCCCCCTGGTGGGAGGCCGAGGTGGTACGCCACCTCCAGTACGGCGAGGACATCGGCGTACTGACCCTCGCACCGCGCACCCCGCTGCCCTACAGGCCCGGCCAGTACGTCAGCGTGAGCAGCGCCCGCGTCCCGACCACCTGGCGCACCTACTCCCTCGCCAACGCCCCCCGCCCCGACGGCACCGTCGACCTGCACGTCAGCCGCATCGACGGCGGCCGCCTCAGCACCGCCCTGGTCCGCGACGTCCTGCCCGGCGAGGTCCTGCGCCTCGGCGCCCCCGGCGGACGGCTCACCCTGCGCCGCGAGGACCGCCCCCTCACCCTCATCGCCGCCGGCACCGGCTGGGCGCCGGTCCGGGCCCTGCTGGAGGAACTCCTCCAGCACCCGCCCGGCCACGACGTACGCCTCTTCGTCGTCGCACGGGACGCCGCACACCTCTACGACCGGCCCCTGATCGACCGGCACGCCGCCGCCTGCCGCTGGCTCGGCGTCACCTACATCACCCCCGCCCCCGGGCAGCACCGCAACCAGGCCACCGACCGGCTGGCGACCGCCCTCGGCAACCGCGCCCTGTGGCGGGAACAGGACGTCTACCTCAGCGGGCCGGCCCTGTTCGTCGAGGAGACCTCGCACCTCCTCCTGGAACTCGGAGCCCGGCCCGACCGCCTCTTCCACGACGCCGTCCCCGTCGCCGGCTCCCAGCGCACCCGCCCGCTGGGCTTCGGCGAGTGGTTCCTGCACCGGCCGTCCCCGCACTGGCACAACCCCTCGGCCCGCGCCCCGCGCGACTAACCGGCGTCTTCGACGCCCTCGGCCGCCCGGATCGCGTCCCGGTAGACGCGGGCCGCCGCGCGCAGCGCCGTCTCCGGGTCGGTCCCCGACGCCTCGGCACGGGCCGCCAGCTCCAGCAGCTCGTACCCGATGCCCTCGCCCCGGGGCAGCTCCACGGCCACCCCGCCCGTACGCGCCCGCCCGGCGAGCTTGGCCGCCAGCGCCAGCCCCGGCTGGCCCAGCGGGATCCCGTCGGTGACCGAGTCCCGCTGCTTCTCCACCGCCTTGGTGGCCTGCCAGTGGGCGCTGACGTCCTCCGGGGACTCGGCCGTGGCGTCCCCGAACACATGGGGGTGGCGCCGGATCAGCTTGTCGACCAGGTCACCGGCGACGTCGTCGATGGAGAAGGCCTCCGCCCCATCCCCGTCTTCGCCGCCGGCCGCCTCCTCGGCGATCCGCGCGTGGAAGACCACCTGGAGCAGCACGTCGCCCAGCTCCTCGCGCAGCGCGTCCCGGTCGCCGTCCTCGATCGCCTCGACCAGCTCGTACGCCTCCTCGATGGCGTACTTCACCAGCCCCTCGTGGGTCTGCCGCGAGGTCCACGGGCACTCCCGCCGCACCCGGTCCATGACCTGCACCAGGTCCAGCAGCCGCGCCCCCGGCAGGTCGTACGAGCCGGGCAGCAGCTCCAGGTCGGGCATGGCGACCCGGCCCGACCCGGCCAGCCTGGCCAGCCCGTCCGTCAGCCGCTGGTCACCCTCCCCGGACGGCAGCACCACGACCGTCCGGCCACCGGCACACGCCGCGACGAGCTCGTGCGCGTCCGGGCTCCCCTGCTCCACCTCGACCCCCGCCTCGCGCAGGTACGGCAGCTGCGGGTGGCCCGGGTCGGCGCACAGCACCCGGTCCGCGGCGTGCAGGGTCTGCCAGGCCGGCCAGGACAGCAGCCCCGGTGCGACCCGGTGGCTGGCGGTCAGCAGGACGATCCGGCCCGTGGGCTCGGCGGGAGCGGCGGCGGAGGAGGCAGGGGTGTCGTTCACCCCCCGAACCTACCTCCGCCCGCCGCCCTCAGGCTCCGGCGGGTGCCGCCTGCTCGGGACGGGTCCGCTGGGTGATCCACGGCGTCTCCTGGTCCCCCAGCAGGATCTGCTGCGCGTCCCAGTGCCCGTAGCGCGGGTTGACCTCGATGTGCAGCGCCTTCGCCGCCTCGCCCAGCTTGGCCAGCGCCTTGTCCTGGCTGCCGTAGTGCGCGAAGAGCTTGTCCCGCAGCAGCTTGAAACGGGTGTCCGCCTCGATCTGCCCCGGCGCCAGCTGCGCCTGCTGCAGCGCCGCGTCCCGCAGCGCCGCCTCCCCGCCCAGCTGCTCCAGCTGCGCCTTGCGGACGTCCTGGACCTCCTTCGGGCTCACGCTCAGCCCGGCGTCCGCCGCGGCCCGCTCCAGGACGGCGCTCTGGATCATCTTGTTCAGCTTCAGCCGCTCCAGCCCGGCGGTCGCGCCGATCAGCTGCGCACCCTGCTCGGACTTGTTCTGCGCGGCGCGCACGTCGCCGACCTGGGCCTGGAGCGCCGAGGTGGTGATGCGCTCACCCCCGACGACGGCGGCCGTACCGGGCCGGGTCTCCCCGGAACACGCGGTCAGCAGGGGGGCCGCCGCGAGCAGGACGGCGGAGACGGAGAGCGCAGTGCGACGGTGCAAAAGAGCCTCCAGGGCCGGGAGATTGTGCTTCGGTGCACAAGGGCCTTGCGGTGATCGATGGTATGCAGTCAGGGTGGCCCGAGCCACCGGTTCGACCAACGATTCCGGTGGTGTTGGGCTACGAATTCACCCCCCGGTCACCGCGGAGTCCTCCGTTCCTGAGATCGTCGGTGCACCATGCCGACATCTCAGCTCGCCCAGCGTCAGACTCCGCAGCGGCCCGCGACACAGGTCCCGCACGGGTCCGGGCGGCGGGCGGGAGTCCTCGGGGCGGTGTTCGCCGCCGTCGTCACCGCCGTCGCCGTGTGCGGTGGGGACGCCGTCGCGCGGGTGTTCCCGTACGGGAGCCGCCATCGCAGCGTCAACGACCTCGGCAACCAGTTCGTGCCGTTCCACGCGCACCTGTGGGACCTGCTGCACGGGCGGGCCGAGGGCGGGCTGCTGTTCAACTGGCAGTCCGGGTACGGGACCAGCTTCCTGCCCGATCTGGGGACCTACCTGACGAGTCCCTTCGCCGTGCTGGTGGCGCTGTTCCCGCGCGAGGACATCGACCTCGCGGTGTACGTGGTGACCGTGCTGAAGATGACGGCCGCCGCGGCCGCGATGGCCTGGCTGCTGCGGACCCAGCGGCGCGGGCCGTGGTGGGCGGCGGGGCTGCTGGGGGCCTCGTACGCGCTGTGCGGGTGGTCGGTGATCGAGGCCGCGTACAACCCGATGTGGCTGGACGGGCTCGTCGCCTTCCCGCTGCTGTGCCTGACCGGCGAGTGGGCGCTGCGCGGGCGGCGGCCGGTGCTCGGGGTGCTGGTCGTCGCGGTGGGGTGGACCGCCAACTTCTACACCGCGTACATGGCCACGCTCGGCGCGGCGCTGGTGCTGGTGGTGCGGGTGGTGCTGACCCGGGAGGGGGCGCGCGAGCGGGCCCTGGTGGTCGGGCGGGCGGCGGTGACGACCCTGCTGGGGATCGGGCTGTCGGCGCCGGTGCTGGTGCCGCTGTTCCTCAGTACGAAGCAGGCCTACCCGGGCTGGTCCAAGGAGTTCGGGCCGGTGCCGTGGTCCGACTTCTTCGCCCGGCTGCTGCCGGCCACGTACTCCTTCAACTCCCCCGCCGTGTTCGTCGGCACCGGGACCCTGCTGCTGGTGGCGGCGCTGCCGTTCCACCGGGCGCTGGCGGCCCGGACCCGCTGCTGGTGGGCGGGGCTGGTGGTGGCGGTGGCGCTGTCCCTGCAGTGGGAGCCGACGCATCTGCTGTGGCACCTCTTCGCCACCCCGAACGGCAGCGCGTACCGGCAGACGTTCGTGCTGGCCGGCATCGCGGTGATCGCCGCCTGGACGGGCCTCGCCGCGGGCGTGCCCGGGGTGCGGGCGCTCGCCGCGGGGGCCGGGCTGCTGACGGCGGCCGCGCTGTGGGCGGCCGGCAGCGCCCTGGTGACGACGTGGGGGTACGCGCTGTTCGCGGGCGGGCTGCTGCTGGGCGCCGCGGCCTGGCGGGCGCTGGGCCGGCGGCGGCTGCGTCCGGCCGCCGCGGGGCTGCTCGCGGCGGTGCTGGTGGCGCAGGCCGCGGCGGCGACGGCGTACGGGCACAAGGGCAAGCTGGCCGGGCTGGACGACTACCCGTCCTGGAACCGGGCGCACACCGCGCGCGCCCGCGCCCTGGCGGGGGCGGAGGGCTGGCCGGCGTACCGGACGGACGCGGGCCGGCCGGCGCTGTCGGGCAACGACCCGCTGCTGCTGGGCGGTGAGGGCGGCGCGTACTACAGCAGCCACACCCCGGACGTGTTCACGCGCACGATGACGGCGCTCGGCGCGGGTTCGACCTCGCGCGGGCGCAGCGTGCAGAGCCTGGACAACCCGGTGACGGACGCGCTGTTCGCGGTGGGGGCCCGGCTGAAGCCGGACGGCTCGGTCGCCCGCGCCGCGGCCCTGCCGCTGGTCACCGTCCAGTCGGCGCAGGTGCCCGGGGCGTACGGGGAGTCGCCGTTCGCCAACCAGGAGCTGCTGCTGGGCGCGAAGGTGTACGAGGACCCGGTCGCGCCCGGGGTCTGCCGGGCGGGGACGGAGGCGTTCCTGTGGGCGCCGGAGTACAACGCGACGGCCCGGCTGGCGGGCGGGCGCCCCTTCAAGCTGAACGGGAACCCGCCGAAGAACCGGGCGGCGCTCCAGTCGCTCGGGCTCTCGCGCGGCCCCGCCTCGAAGCTGGTCTTCGACCGCCCGGCCCCCGCCCGGTGGGCGCTGTCCTGCCTGGACGGCACCCGGCTGGGCGCGGCGGTGGCCGGGCTGCGGGCGAAGGCGGCCACCGGCGTGCGGGTCACCTCGTCGGGGCTGACCGCCACCCTGCCCCCGGGCAGCACGGGCACGGCGGTGGTGTCGGTGCCGGCCATCGCGGGCTGGAGCTGCGACGGCCGCCCGGGGCGATCCCGCCTCGGTCTGCTCGCCGTCCCGCTGGACGGCCGCACCACCACGGTGACCTGCGAGTTCAGCCCGCCGGGGCTGCCGGCCGGAGCAGCCGTGGCGGGGGTGTCCGTACTCGCGCTGGCCGGGATGGCGCTGCGGCGCCGTCAGCGGGGCGCGGGCGCGGGGGCGTAGACCCGGGCGGGCGGCCGCCGCCGGGGCCGGGTCACCGCACCTGGCCCAGCCATTGCAGGGTGCGCCGGATCTCCACCGGGAGGGGGTGGGCGGGGCCGTGGACGCGGTCGGCGTCGTAGAGGAGGCGGACCAGGGTGTCGTGGGCGGCGGGGCGGTCGCCGAGGGAGAGCAGCAGGTGCGCTATCCGCCGGCGGACCTCCAGCGGCAGGCCGGGGTCCGGGTTGGCGTAGTGGTTCTCGAACAGGGGCAGCAGCGAGCGGTACTCCGCGAGGGCCGCCGCGGGTTCGCCGAGCTGCTCCAGGCACTGGGCGGCGTCGTAGCGGAAGCGCAGCGACTGGGGGTCCCCGGCGGGGAACTGGTCGGCGAGGCGCCGTAGTTCGGGCAGGGCTCGGCGGTACTGGCCGTCGTCCATGAGGGTGGCGGCGTACTGCTTGCGCAGGCTGCGGACCACCGGGGAGTGCTCGCCGTGCTCGGCGGCGGCCGCGGGGAGGATGTCGCCGAGGATGTCCACGGCCTGGGTGAGCCGGCCCTGGTCCAGGAGCTTGCGGGCCTCGTCGACGGCGCCGGGGATGTCGGGGCGGGGCGGCGCCGGGGGTGCGGCCGGGCGCGGGGGCACGGCGGCGGCCCGGTCGGGCCAGGGCGCCTGGGGGCGCAGGAAGGGCCGGGTCGGGTCGAGGGGGCCGGAGGGGTGGCGGCTGCCGGGGGCCGGGAGCAGCGGTACGAGGGCTTCGTAGACCTCCTGGGCGGAGCCGGGGCGGTCCTGGGGGTCCTTGGCGAGGAGGCGCAGCAGGACGGCTTCCAGTTCCGGGGGGATCTCGGGGCGCAGGGGGCGGATGGGGGCCGGGGGTTCGTAGAGGTGGCGGTGGAGGACGCCGAGGGCGGTGGTGCCGGCGAAGGGGACGCCGCCGCTGAGGAGTTCGTACAGCAGCACGCCGAGGGCGTACAGGTCGGTGTAGGGGCCGACGGCGCCGCCCATGGCCTGTTCGGGGGCCATGTAGGCGGGGCTGCCGATGGGTGAGCCGGTGCTGGTGAGGCGGGTGGTGTCGGTGTCCATCACGGAGGCGACGCCGAGGTCGAGGACGAGGACGGTCCCGTCGGGGCGGATCATCACGTTCCGCGGTTTGAGGTCGCGGTGGACGATCGGTACGGCGTGCACGGCGGAGAGCACCGCGCACAGCTGTGCCACCACGGCGACGGCCCAGGGCCAGGGGTAGGGGTCGTGCTCGGCGAGGTGGTCGGCGAGGTCGGAGCCCTCGACGTAGCCCATGACGAGGTAGAGCTCGTCGCCGTCGCTGCCGGCGTCGTGGACGGTGACGAGGCCGGGGTGGTCGACCTGGGCGGTGACGCGGCATTCGCGGACGAAGCGGCGGCGCAGTTCCTCGGCGACGGTGCCGGGGCCGGCGACCTTGTCGGGGCGCAGCAGCTTGACGGCGACGCGGCGGTCGAGGCGGCGGTCGTAGGCGGTCCACACCTGGCCCATGCCGCCCTGGCCGAGGATGGTGGCGAGCTGGTAGCGCTCGCCGATGAGGCGTTCGCGTTCGGTCACCGCTGCGGGTCCTGGAAGGCCGTGGTGTTCGGGTCCTGGTAGGGGCCGCCGGGCTGCGGGGGCCGGGGCGGGTTCTGCTGGCGCAGGAGTTCGCTGAGCTCGTCGAGTTCGGCGCGGACCTGGCCGAGGCGCGGGGGCGTGGCGGGTTGCTGCGGGGGCGCGGGCGGGCGGCCGTCCTGCTGTCCGGCCGGCGGGTAGCCGTAGCCGGGGGTGGTCTGATGCGGGGGCTGCGGCTGGTGGAGGCCGGGCTGCTGGTGCTGGGCGTACGGGGCCTGCGGCGCGGGCGGGTACCAGGGTGCGGGTGCGGGCGCCGGGGCGAGGGCCTTGGCCTCGTGGTGCTTGATGTCGGCGACGAGGTAGTACACGCAGATGGCGAAGCCGGTGAAGATCGAGCCACCGGCGCCGAGGTTGCCCTGCCAGCCGTTCGTCTCCTCCGTCGGGTCGAGCTCGATGAAGGTGATCCACACGACGGACAGCACCAGGCTCAGCACCAGCAGGGCCCAGTCCCGGGACTTGCGGGTGAGGATGGCGAGCCGCAGCATCGAGCCCCAGGCGAAGAATCCGCAGCTGAGGACGGGCAGCGCCGTGAACAGCACGCGCAGCGTCATCGCGGCCCCGGAGAGGGGCCGGTGGCCGTGGGGGCCTTGCTGCGGCGGGATGCCGGGGCCGTGCATCGGTGCTCCTGACGGGCCGTGCGGAAAGGTGACGGCTCGAAGCGTATACAGCGTTTCCGGCCGTTCGTGAGGGGATGGACCCAACCGTTGCAGGGTCGCAGCACGGTCACTCCGGTGTGACGCTGCCGTCCGACAGTCCGTCGTAGAGGCCTTGTACGAGCTGCTCCCCCAGGCGTCCCGCCAGCCTCAGCGCGTCCTCGAACTCGGCGAGGGCCCGGAAGCGGGCCCCGTAGCGCCGCTGTTCCGCGGGGGGCAGCCGGGGCAGCTGGAGCCGGCGCACGTCGAGGCGGGTGGCGGTGGAGGCGTGGCTGCTGGCGCGGCGGGTGTTGGCGGTGCCGCGGAGGAACCCGGCGAGGAACCAGGGGTCGAGGGCGGCCGGGTCGGGGCGCAGCAGCTGGAGGTTGCGGCCGATGACGGCGCCGGCTCCGCTGGCGGGGTCCTCGGTGACGACGCGGGCTGCGGAGAGGGCGCCGACGACGGGGACGACGACGTCGCCGGGTTCGGCGACGAGGGTCTCGATGGTGTCGGGGCCGGGGGTGGCCGCGGTGCCGGAGGGGGCGGTTCCGGCGTAGACGTCGTACTCGGTGAGGACGGTCAGCCCGTCGGTGCCGGTGCCGGTTCCGGCGCGCAGCAGCAGGGCTCCGGCGCGGGCGAGTTCGCCGACGGTGGTCTGCGAGGGGGAGGCGGCCGCGGGCTGGGCGGCGGCCGGGCCGGCGGGGGGCGCGGGCGGCGGGGTGAGCCGGGCGGCGCGGGCGAGGGTGGCGTCGAGCCGGTCGCGTACGGCGGCCAGTTCGGCGGGGCCGCCGCCGGCGGCGGGCGGGGGCAGGTGGCGGGCGGGGGTGAGGTCGACGTCGTCGTCGAGGAGTTCGATGACGGGTACGACGCGGCTGACGCCGGGGGTCTCGGGGGTCGCGCCGGTGCGGTCGTACGCGGTCCAGGCGGCGAGGACGGCGTCGCGTACGTCGGGCCAGGCGGCCCGCGCCTGGGCGGGCCCGTCGGGGTCGAGGCCGGCGGTGTCGAGGAGCAGCAGTCCGGCCGGGGCCGCGGCGGCGGGGGCGGGCTTGCGCAGCACCCACAGCTGGAGCGGGATCCCGTAGGGGGGTGCGGCGCCCGCGGGGAGGGAGACGACGGCCCGCAGGGCGCCGCGGCGCAGCAGGTCGGCGCGGATGCGGCGGCCGGAGCGGCGGGCGGCGGCGGCGGGCGGCATGAGGAGCACGGCGGTGCCGCCCTCGCGCAGACGGGCCAGGGCGTGCTGGATCCAGGCGAGTTCGGATTCGGTGCGGGCGGGGAAGCCGTACTCCCAGCGGGGGTCGTAGGCGAGTTCCTCGTGGCCCCAGTTGCGTTCGTTGAACGGGGGGTGGCAGAGCACGGCGTCGACGGCGGCGTCGGGGAAGGCGTCGGCGCGCAGGCTGTCGGCGGCGGCCGCGCGGATCTGGGCGGAGCCGTGCAGGGCGAGGCGGAGCGCGGCGAGCGCGGCCAGTTCGGGGGAGGCGTCCTGGGCGTGCAGGACGGTGGTGCCGGTGAGGGCGCGCAGCGGGCTGCCGGTGCCGCAGGCGGGGTCGAGGGCGGTGCGGACGCCGGGTCCGGCGAGGCCGGCCATGAGTTCGGCGCAGCCGTCGGGGGTCAGCGTGTACTGGCGGGGGTTGGCCTCCAGGTGGCGGCCGAGGAGGAACTCGAAGGCCTGGCGGGCGCCGAGGCCGGCGGCGAGTTCGGCGACGGCCCGCAGCAGGGTGACGGCTCCGGCGGCGGGGCGCACGGTCACCGGGTGGCCGGGTCCCAGCCGGGCGGTGAGCGCCTCGTCCCGTACGGCGGGCAGCCGCTCGGCGAGCCGGTCGTCGGGGAGGGCGGCGAGCTCCAGCCACCGCGCGGGCCGGTCCCGTACGACGAGCAGTGCGGCGCCGGCTTCGACGAGGGCGGCGACGGCCCCGCCGGGGTGGGCGGTGACCTGCTGCCAGACGCGTTCGCGCAGCGGGACCTCGGCGAGCTTGCCCTGGGCCCGCAGCCACGCCTCGATTTCGGGCAGCGCGAAGGAGGGGCTGGTCTCGGTGCCGCCGACGGGCTTGGGGAAGTCGGGGTGGCGGCGGCGCCAGTTGCTCACGGCGGCCCGGCCGACGCCTGCCAGGCGGGCGATCTCGGCGGCGGTGACCTCGGGGACGTTCTCCTCCAGCATGCCGGGAGCATACCGGTACACAGCCCGGAATCCACTTCGATCCGCTTCACAGCGTGAATCCAATCAATCCTGTGAATCGTGTTGACTCGGTTCACAGGCTCTGTTGTGATGATCCCGTCAACAGCGGAGAACGCCGGCCGCACCGAGAGATCCGAGACAGGAGCACCCATGTCCCAGTCCTCCACCCCGCGCCACAGCTGGATCGCCCGCCACAGGGTCCTCACGGGCACCGGCGCGCTCGTCGCCCTCGTCGCGCTCGGCGCCTGCACCGGGGGCGGCGGTACGAGCGGCTCGAAGGACACCGGCGCGAAGAAGCCGGCCGCGGCCGGCAGCAGCCCCGCGGCGGGCAGCCCCGCGGCCGGCGGCAGCCCCGCGGCCGGCGGCAGCCCCGCGGCGGGCGGCAAGACGAGCGCGAAGCCGTCCGAGCCGAAGAAGGACGCCAAGAAGGCGGCGATGCGCGGCAGCGGCACCTTCCAGGTCGGCTCGGACCTCCAGCCCGGCACCTACCGCACCACCGGCAACAAGGGCCTGGGCTGTTACTGGGAGCGCGCCAAGGACGCCTCGGGCGAGGTCGAGTCGATCATCGCCAACGACAACGTCGTCGGCACCAGCTACGTGACCATCGAGGCGGGCGACAAGCTCTTCAAGTCCAACGGCTGCAACGACTGGGAGACCGTCGACCCGAAGGCCGTCTCCGACGCCCCGAAGACCGAGGCCGCGGGCGACGGCGGCATGTTCAAGGTGGGCCTCGACCTCGCCCCGGGCACCTACAAGTCGAGCGGCCCCGCCGCGGGTTCGGCCGGCTGCTACTGGGAGCGCGCCAAGAACGCCGCCCACGACGTCGACTCCATCGCCGCCAACGACAACCCCACCGGCCCGGCCGTGGTGACCGTCTCCGCGCAGGACGGCTACTTCAAGACCACCGGCTGCGCGAACTGGAAGAAGTCCTGACTCCAGCGCCTCCGGACACCCGCCGGATACCCTCCGGATCCTGAACGATCCCAGGGGGGACCAGCTCATGCGCACCACCATGCCCGCGACCACGACCACGACCGCGACCGCGACCGCACTCGCCTTCGCGGCCCTGCTGACCGCCACCGCCACCGGCTGCGGCCCCGGGGCCGGTTCCGCCGCGAGACCGGCGGCCTCCTCCACGAAGCCGGACCCGCTCGCGGGCAGGGACCCGGCCGCCGTCCTGCGCGCCGCGTACGAGGAGACGGCGAAGGCCGAGAACAAGAACGCGCTCGTCAAGCGCACCATCGGCGACCGCGAGATCAGCGCGGCCCTGACCTTCGAGGGCGACAGCGGCTGCTGGGGCAAGGTCACGGTCGCACGGGCCGGAACCGGGGAGATCCTGATGGAGGGCGGCCGGCTCTCCTTCAAGGGCGACGAGGGCTTCCTCAGGGACCAGTTCAGGGACCCGACCGCCTCGTACCCCGACAGCAGCCAGGGCTGGATCGACGCCAGGACCTCGGACCCCTCGGTGGCACACCTGCGCACCCTGTGCGCGGCGGCCCGGCCCGACCGGGCCTTCCCGGCGGAGCCCACCGCCGTCCGCCGTGAACCGGACGCCCGCCAGAACGGCAAGCCCGTGGCGGTGTTCAGCTCGAAGGCCCCCGACGGCACCGAGATCACCGACCACGTCCTGCTGGACGCGGTGCCGTACCTGGTCAAGCACGCGCAGCAGGGGCCGGACGCCGGCTCGGTCGAGTACACCGGCGTCCGCGGACCCGCCGGGACGGTGTCACAGGCACCGCCTAGTCTCGGATCCTGAGTCCTAGTCACCGTTCCACGGGGGAATCCAGATGCGCAGCCGTACGAAGACCACCGCGTCGGCACTGGCCGCCGCGGCCCTGATCGGAGGCGGCCTGACGGCGTGCGTGCCCGCCGACGGCCGGGCCTCCGACGTCGGCAGCCGGGCCCGCGCCGACCGGTCGCCCGGCGCGTCCGCGTCCGGGACCGCGTCGCCGTCCGCCCCGCCGGACGCCAAGGGCGAGCGGGCGCTGGCCGACCTGTCGGGGGCGGAGATCCTCACCCGGGCCGGCGAGGCCACCCGCAAGGCGCGGTCCATGCACGTCACGGCCACCGTGGAGTACGAGGCCAAGCCGATGAAGATCGACCTCTCCCTCGACAAGAACGGCAACTGCAACGGCGCCGTCCGCCTCGACGGCATGGGGACGATGGACATCATCAAGTCCCCCGACCTCGTCCACTTCCGCGGCGACGCCGACTACTGGCGGGGCGCCGCCAAGCAGAAGCACGCCTCCCAGAAGCAGACGGACCAGATGGTCGCCGTGCTCGCCGGCCGCTGGGTCAAGCTCCCCGCCACCGACCCGCGCGCCGCCCCGATGACCGGCAGCTGCAACCTCGGCAAGCTGACGGACGACCTCGGCAAGGGCAGCCCGCTCGCCCGCAAGGGGGAGACGGGCACCGTCGACGGCAAGCCGGCGCTGGCCGTCACCTCCCCCGCCCGGCAGGGCACCCAGACCGACTGGGTCGCGACGCAGGGCACGCCCTACATCCTGAAGTCGTCGATCAGCGGCGACACGACCGGCGCGGTCACGTTCTCGGCCTTCGACGTCCCGGTCGACACCGCCTCCCCGAAGGACTCCGACGTCCTGGACCTCTCCAAGACCGGCGGCGCGGTGGGCGAATCGGTCTGACCCGGACCGCACCCGCCGGTCAGGCCCCGGCGGGCCGGACGTGCAGGTGGCCGCTGAGCGGGAACTCGGGCGGGGCCGCGGGGAGGACGGCGCGGAAGGGGTAGCCGCTCTTCTCCGCGACCCGGCAGGAGGCCCCGTTGTCCTCCTGGTGCAGCAGTTCGAGGCGTTCCAGCCCGGAACCGGCGAACGCCTCGAACGCCCAGGCCGTCAGGGCCTCCAGGGCGCGCGGGGCGACGCCCCGGCCCCGCGCGCGGGCGGCGGTCCAGTAGCCGACCTCGGCCGACGGGCCGTCCGGCACGGCCCGCTTGAGCACCGCACCGCCCACCAGCCGGCCCGGCCCGCCCTCCAGTACCGCGAAGGCGAACCGCCGGCCCTCCTCCCAGCCCCGCCGCTGCTGCGCCACCCAGCGCAGCCCGCCGGCCTCGTCGTCCAGGGGCTCGGCGTTCCAGCGCCGCAGGAACGGATCCGCGTACGCCTCCACCAGCGCGGGGACGTCGTCCTCCCGCCAGGGCCGCAGCGACAGGGCAGGGAGTTCCGCCGTCGCGGCGGACCGGAGGGTCGTCGGAGTGATCATCGGCCGATGATACGCACGGGCGCGCGCTACGAGCCGAGGACCGTGGTGAGGAACTCCCCGGTCCAGGCCAGCAGTTCACGGCCGACCAGCGGCTTGCCGCCGACCCTGGCCGTCTTCGGGCGCGGCACCAGCACCTGGAGGGTGGCCGGCTTGAGGACCGTCCCCGGGTAAAGGCGCTTGAGGCGCAGCTCCTGCGACTCGCGCAGCTCCACCGGCCCGAAGCGGATGTTCGGCCCCTGGAGCGTGATGTCCCCGACCCCGCAGGCCCGCGCCAGCATCCGCAGCCCCGCCACCAGCAGCAGGTTCTCCACCGGCTCCGGCAGCTTGCCGTAGCGGTCCGTCAGCTCCTCCCGCACGGCCTTGATGTCGGCCTCGGAGTTCGCCGCCGCGATGGACCGGTACGCCTGGAGGCGCAGCCGCTCGCCGGGCGCGTAGTCGTGCGGGACGTGCGCGTCGACCGGCAGCTCGATCTTCACCTCCAGCGGCGGCTCCTCCTCCGCCCCGCCGCCCTCGACGGCGGCCCGGTAGTCGGCCACCGCCTCGCCGACCATCCGGATGTACAGGTCGAAGCCGACGCCCGCGATGTGCCCGGACTGCTCGCCGCCCAGCAGGTTGCCCGCGCCGCGGATCTCCAGGTCCTTCATCGCCACGTACATGCCGGCGCCCATCTCGGTGTGCTGGGCGATGGTGGCCAGCCGCTCGTGCGCGGTCTCCGTCAGCGGCTTCTCCGGCGGGTACAGGAAGTACGCGTACCCGCGCTCTCGGCCGCGGCCGACCCGGCCGCGCAGCTGGTGCAGCTGGCTCAGGCCGAAGTTGTCGCCGCGCTCCACGATCAGGGTGTTGGCGTTGGAGATGTCGATGCCGGACTCGACGATCGTCGTCGAGACCAGCACGTCGAACTTCTTCTCCCAGAAGTCGACCACGACCTGCTCCAGGGCCTGCTCGGACATCTGGCCGTGGGCCGTCGCGATCCGCGCCTCGGGCACGATCTCGCGCAGCTTCGCGGCCGCCCGGTCGATGGACTCGACCCGGTTGTGGATGTAGAAGCACTGGCCCTCGCGCAGCAGCTCGCGCCGGATCGCGGCGCCGATCTGCTTCTCCTCGTACGGGCCGACGAAGGTGAGCACCGGGTGGCGCTCCTCGGGCGGGGTGGTGATCGTCGACATCTCGCGGATGCCCGTCACCGCCATCTCCAGGGTGCGCGGGATCGGGGTCGCGGACATGGTCAGCACGTCCACGTTGGCGCGGAGCTTCTTCAGCTGCTCCTTGTGCTCGACGCCGAAGCGCTGCTCCTCGTCGACGATGACCAGGCCCAGGTCCTTGAACTTCGTCTCCTGCGAGAACAGGCGGTGGGTGCCGATGACCACGTCCACCGAGCCCTCCTTGAGGCCCTCCAGGGTGGCCTTGGACTCGGTGTCGGTCTGGAAGCGCGACAGCGCCTTCACGTTGACCGGGAACTGGCTGTAGCGCTCGGAGAAGGTCCCGAAGTGCTGCTGCACGAGGAGGGTCGTGGGGACGAGGACGGCCACCTGCTTGCCGTCCTGCACCGCCTTGAAGGCGGCCCGGACCGCGATCTCCGTCTTGCCGTAGCCGACGTCGCCGCAGACCAGGCGGTCCATCGGGACCGACTTCTCCATGTCCTCCTTGACCTCGGCGATGGTGGTGAGCTGGTCGGGCGTCTCCGCGTACGGGAAGGCGTCCTCCAGCTCGCGCTGCCAGGGGGTGTCCGGGCCGAAGGTGTGGCCGGGGGCCGCCATGCGCGCGCTGTACAGCTTGATCAGGTCGGCGGCGATCTCCTTGACGGCCTTCTTCGCCCGCGCCTTGGTCTTCGTCCAGTCGGCGCCGCCGAGCCGGTGCAGGGTCGGGGCCTCGCCGCCCACGTACTTGGTGACCTGCTCCAGCTGGTCCGTCGGGATGTACAGGCGGTCGCCGGGCTGGCCGCGCTTGGCCGGCGCGTACTCGACGAGGAGGTACTCGCGGGTGGCGCCCTGCACGGTGCGCTGCACCATCTCGATGTAGCGGCCGACACCGTGCTGCTCGTGCACGATGTAGTCGCCGACCTCCAGGGTGAGCGGATCGATGGACTTGCGGCGCCGGGTCGGCATCCGGCCGAGGTCCTTGGTGGCGGTGCGCTGGCCGGTCAGGTCGGTCTCGGTGAGGACGGCCAGCTTCAGCGCCGGGTCCACGAAGCCGTTGTCGAGGGAGCCGCAGGCGACGTGGACGATCGAGGGCTCCAGCGTCTCCAGCCTCGGCTCCAGCCGGGCCGCGATGCCCTCCCCGCCGAGCACCTCGACGGTACGGGCGGCCGGGCCGTGACCCTCGGTGAGGTAGACGGTGTGCCAGCCGTCGGCGATCCAGCCCTTGGTGTCGGCGAGGGCGCGGGCGGTGTCGCCCCGGTAGGCCTCGGGGGCGTGCATGCCGAGCTTGAGCACGTCACCGCCGATGACCTCGTCGCCGGCCGCGAAGGGGGACACCGACCACCACATCATGCCGAGCTCGCGCGCGTGCTCGCGGACGTCCGCGATCCCGCGCAGCGAGGCCGCGCCGACGTCGATGGGGGCCTCGCCGCCGCCGGCGGTGGCCGCCCACGAGGCCATCAGGAACTCCTGCGAGGTCGCCACCAGGTCGGCGGCGCGGGTGCGCACCCGCTCCGGGTCGCAGACGACGGCCATCGAGGCGGCGGGCAGGACGTCGATCAGCAGCTCCATGTCGTCGACGAGGACCGGGGCGAGGGACTCCATGCCCTCGACCGCGATCCCCTCGGCGATCTTGCCCAGCAGTTCGCCGAGCTCGGGGTGTTCCTCGGCGAGCGCCGCGGCCCGCTCGCGGACCTCGTCGGTGAGCAGCAGCTCCCGGCAGGGCGGGGCCCACAGCCCGTGCTCGGCGATCTCCAGGGAGCGCTGGTCGGCGACCTTGAAGTAGCGGATCTCCTCGACCTCGTCGCCCCAGAACTCCACGCGCAGCGGGTGCTCCTCGGTGGGCGGGAACACGTCGAGGATGCCGCCGCGCACGGCGAACTCGCCGCGCTTCTCGACCAGCTCGACGCGGGCGTACGCGGCCGCCGCCAGGGCCTCGGTGACCACGCCGAGATCGGCGGTGTCACCCTGCCGCAGGCTCACCGGCAGCAGGTCCCCGAGCCCCTTGACCTGCGGCTGGAGCACGGAGCGGATGGGGGCGACGACCACCTGGACGGGCCCGGCCGCCGGGTCCTCCTTGCTCGGGTGGGCGAGCCGGCGCAGCACGGCGATCCGGCGGCCGACGGTGTCGCTGCGCGGGCTGAGCCGCTCGTGCGGCAGCGTCTCCCAGGCCGGGTAGTCGACCACCTCGTCGGGGGGCAGCAGGGAGCGCAGCGCGGCGGCGAGGTCCTCCGCCTCCCGCCCGGTGGCGGTGACCGCGAGCACGGTCCGCCCGGTGCGGGCGGCCAGCGCGGCGATCGCGAAGGGCCGGGCCGCGGGCGGGCCGACGAGGTCCACGTGCATGCGGTTGCCGTCCCCGGCCGCGGTGACCGCCTCGGCGAGGGCGGGATCCCGGGTGACGGCGTCGAGCAGTCCGTGCAGGCTCATGAGACAGGCTTTCCATCCGGTGAGGGGCGAGGGGTGCCGGGGGCAACGCGAAGGGCCCGACACGTGAACGGGCCGGGGGTTCCCACCCTATGACGCCGCTCCCCCGGCCGCGCGGGGCATTCCGGCTCCGGGCGGGTGTGGCGGGGGCGGATGGTGCGGGAGGGACGCGCGGGATCTGCGGACCAGGGGGCGGAAGGAGGCATTCCGGTCGGGGGTGAGAATCTGTCCGGATGCCGATACCCGGAAGCCCCCCGAGCACCGGCGACCGCGCCGGGCGGCTCGCCCGCCGGGCGCCCCACGCACTCGCCGCCGCGCTGTTCCTCGCGTACGCCGTGCTCTCGGTGACCCGGCACCGGCGGATGGAGGAGGGCTCCTGGGACCTCGGGATCTTCGAGCAGGCGGTCAGGGCCTACGCCTGGCTCCGGCCGCCCCTGGTCGACCTGAAGGGGCCGGGCTTCAACATCCTCGGCGACCACTTCAGCCCGGTCATCGCCCTGATCGCCCCGCTCTACCGGGTCTTCCCGACCCCCGTCACCCTCCTGGTGGTGCAGGCCGCCCTGATCGCGCTGTCCGCGCTGCCCGTCACCCGCGCCTCGGTGAAGCTCCTCGGGCAGGCCCGGGGGCTCGCGCTCGGGGCGGCGTACGGGCTGTCCTGGGGGATCCAGCGGGCCGTCGAGTTCGACTTCCACGAGATCTGCTTCGCGGTACCGCTGCTGGCCTTCGCCCTGGAGGCGCTGCTCGCGCGCCGCTGGCGGGCCGCCCTGTGGTGGGGGCTGCCGCTGCTGCTGGTCAAGGAGGACCTCGGGGTGACCCTGGCCGCCCTGGCCCTCGTCACCGCCTGGCGGGCCCGGCGCGCCGACCCGCGGGCCGCGCGGCTCGCGGCGGCCGTCGCCGTGGCGGGGGCGGCCGCCGCGGCACTGGTGTTCACCGTGGTGATACCCGCCTTCGCCGCCGACGGCTACGCCTACTGGGAGAAGCTCGGCGGGGGCGGATCCGGCGGCGGGGCCGGCAGCGGCCCGCTGAGCGGCCTCGGCACGAAGCTGACCACCCTCGGCTGGGTGCTCGTCCCCACGACCGGGCTCCTCGCGCTGCGCTCCCCGCTGCTGCTGGTGGCCGCGCCCACCCTGGGCTGGCGGTTCCTGTCGGGGGACCCGCACTACTGGTCCACCGAGTACCACTACAGCGCCGTCCTGATGCCGGTCGTCGCCCTGGCCCTGGCCGACGCCCTCGACACCGCCCGGCGCAGCCCCCGGCCGCGGGTGCGGGCGTACGCCCACCAGCTGCCCGGTGCCGTGCTCGCCGCCGCCCTCGCGCTGAGCGCGACCAGCCTGCCGCTGGCCCGGCTCGGCGAGCGGTCCGCGTACGAGAAGCCGGCGCGGGTGGCCGCCGTCGAACGGCTGCTGGCGCAGATCCCGGACGGGGTACGGGTGGAGGCGGACCACGGCCCGCTGACCCGGCTGACCTCGCGCTGCCAGGTGTACTGGATCGGCGGCACCGAGGGGGTGCTGCCGGCCTTCCTGGTCTACGACGGCTCCGACGGCCGGGCTGGCGATCCCGTCGCCTTCGCCGAGCGGCTGCACCCGGGGTCGCGCTTCGCGCTGATGGGCGAGGCGGGCGGGTACGTCCTGCTCCAGCGGATGCTGTGAGCGGCTGAGCGGCTGAGCGGCTGAGCGGCTGAGCCTCTGAGCCTCTGAGCCGCTGGAGCACGACGCCGGCCCGGACCGTCCCTGCGGACGGTCCGGGCCGGCGCGTTCCCCCGTACTGCTCCCCCGTGTTTCCCCCGTGCTTTCCCCCGTACGACCGCCCCGCTATTCGCTGGCGATCGCGTTCAGAACGTTCATCCGCCCCGCCCGGAAGGCCGGGACCAGTGCGGCGAACAGGCCCACCAGGGCCGAGCCGGCGAAGACGCCGATGATGGTCGGCCACGGGATCTCCAGCACCTTCAGCCCCTGGAGGGCGAGGAGCTGCTGGGCGGTGGCACCCCAGCCCATGCCCAGGCCGAGGCCCAGCAGGGCGCCGAAGAGGGCGATGACCACCGACTCCAGGCGGATCATGCGGCGCAGCTGGCGGCGGGAGAGGCCGATGGCGCGCATCAGGCCGATCTCGCGGGTCCGCTCGACCACCGAGAGGGCCAGGGTGTTCACGACACCCAGCACCGCGACGATGATCGCGAGGGCGAGGAGCCCGTAGACCATGTTGAGCAGCTGCCCGACCTGGTCCTTGAGGTCCTGCTTGTAGTCGGTCTGGTTGAGCACCTTGTACTGCGGGTACTCGGCCATGGCCGCCTTGAGCGCCGTGTACGCGCTGTCGGCCTGCCCCTTCTCGGCCTTGGCCAGCAGCATGAACGGGCGTGCCAGCTGGTCGGCCGGGATGTTGGCCTCGGCGGTCGCGGTGCTGATGTACTTCACGCCCTTGTCGAGGTTGCCCTCGTCCGAGGTGATCGCGGCGACCTTCAGCTTGACGGTCTTGCCGCCGTTGAAGGCGACCGTCAGCTCGTCGCCGACCTTGACGTGGTGCTTGTCGGCGTAGAGGGAGCCCACCGCCATGGAGCCGGCCGCGTACGCGTCCTTGTGCGCGCCGGCGACCATCTTGCGGCGCACGTCCTCGGCGTACGTCGGGTCGGTGACGCTCAGGCGGTCCTGGGCGGACGTGCCGTCCGGGGCGGTGATCTTCGCCTCGACCTCGCGGTACGCGGTGACGTGGTCCAGGCCCTTGGTGCCGCGCATGGCCTGCTCGGCCTGCGGCATCATCGGCTGGCCGCCCTGCGAGGCGACGATGTAGTCGGCGCCGACGGTCCGGTCGAGCTCGTCGGTGGCGGAGGCCACCATGGAGGAGCCGACCACCGACAGGCAGGCGACCAGCGCCAGTCCGATCATCAGCGCGGCGGCCGTGGCACCGGTGCGGCGCGGGTTGCGCAGCGCGTTGCGCTCGGCGAGCCGGCCGACGGAGCCGAAGGGCCGCAGCACCGGGGCGGCGAGCACCCGGACCACGACGCCGGCCAGCAGCGGGCCGATCACGATGAAGCCGATCAGGCTGAACAGCACGCCGACGGCCAGCCACAGCGAGCCCGCGGAGGCCTTCTCGGCGGCCGCGGCGAGGAACAGGGCCGCCGCGCCGATGCCCGTGAGCACGAGTCCGAGGGCCGCGCGGACCTTGCCCGCCTTCTTGTCGCCGGGGGTACCGGCGTCGCGCAGGGCGGCCATCGGGGAGACCTTGCCGGCCCGGCGGGCCGGGACGTAGGCGGCGACGACGGTGACGACGATGCCCAGGACCAGGCCGATGACCGGGGTCGTCCACTTGACCGTCAGGTCGGCGGTGGACAGCTGCATGCCCATCTGGCCCATCAGCTTCATCAGGCCGACGGCCAGGCCCACGCCCGCCGCGACTCCGGCGAGGGAGCCGACGACGCCGAGCAGGAACGCCTCGATGAGGACCGAGCGGTTGATCTGGCCGCGGTCGGAGCCGATGGCGCGCATCAGGCCGATCTCGCGGGTGCGCTGGGCGACCAGCATCGAGAAGGTGTTGAAGATCAGGAAGATGCCGACGAGGAAGGCGATGCCGGCGAAGCCGAGCATCACGTACTTCATGACGTCGAGGAAGCCCATGTCCTTCTTGTTGGCGGCCGCGGCTTCCTTGGCGGTCTGCAGCTTGTAGGTGTCCGCGCCGACGGCGGCGGCGACGTTCTTCTTCAGCTGCTCGTGCGTCACGCCGTCCTTGGCGGTGACGTTGACGTGGGTGAAGGTGCCCGGGGCGCCGAGCAGCTTCTCCTGGGCGGTGGCGGTGTCGAAGTAGACGATGGCCGCGCCCGGGTTGGTCACGGTGAAGGAGGCGATACCGCTGATCTTCGCCCGGACGTCACCGGTGACGGCGATGGTGCGCAGCTCGTCCCCGAGCTTCAGCTTGTGCTTGTCGGCGGTGTCGGCGTCGACCATCACCTCGGTGGGGCCGCGCGGGGCGTGGCCGGAGGTGATCTTCATCGACTTGAGCTCGTTGTCGTTCCAGTTGCCCGCGATGGTCGGGGCTCCGGTGGTCGACCCCATGTTCTCGTTCTTGGAGTTGACGACGGTGACGGCCATCGAGACGACGCCGCCCTCGGCGGACTTGACGCCCTCGGCGCCGCGGACCTTCTCCACGACCGAGCCGGGCAGGGACTCCGGCTTGCCGCGGGCGGAGACCTCCTCCCCTTCCTCGGCTTCCTTGGGGCTGACGGTGACGTCGGAGCTGGTGACGGCGAACAGCTTGTCGAAGGTGGTGGTCATGGTGTCCGTGAACACCAGGGTCCCGCAGACGAAGGCGACCGACAGCAGCACGGCGACCGCGGAGAGCGCCATCCTGCCCTTGTGCGCGAGGAAGTTGCGCCGCGCGGTCTTCATGACGGTCACGAGGTCCGCCCGCGCGCGTCGAAGTCCTTCATCCGGTCGAGGACCTGGTCGGCGGTGGGCCCGTACATCTCGTCGACGATGCGGCCGTCGGCGAGGAAGATGACGCGGTCCGCGTAGGAGGCGGCGACCGGGTCGTGGGTGACCATCACGATGGTCTGGCCCAGCTGGTCGACGGACTGGCGCAGGAAGCCGAGGACCTCGGCGCCGGCCCGGGAGTCCAGGTTCCCGGTCGGCTCGTCGCCGAAGATGATCGCCGGGCGGGCGGCGAGGGCGCGGGCGACCGCCACGCGCTGCTGCTGGCCGCCGGACAGCTCGGTCGGGCGGTGCTTGAGGCGGCCCGCGAGACCGACCGTCTGGACGACCCGGTCCAGCCACTGCGGGTCCGGCTTGCGGCCCGCGATGTCCATGGGGAGGGTGATGTTCTCCAGGGCGTTGAGCGTGGGCAGCAGGTTGAAGGCCTGGAAGATGAAGCCGATCTTGTCCCGGCGCAGCTGGGTGAGCTTCTTGTCCTTCAGGCCGGTGATCTCGGTGTCCTCCAGGTGGATCTGCCCGCCGGTCACCGTGTCCAGCCCGGCCAGGCAGTGCATCAGCGTGGACTTGCCCGAGCCGGAGGGGCCCATGATCGCGGTGAACTGGCCCCGGTGGATGTCCACGTCCACGTGGTCGAGGGCGACGACGCGGGTCTCGCCCGAGCCGTAGGCCTTGACGACCTGGCGCGCCCGGGCCGCGACGGAGTTCTGTCCCCCGCCGCTCCCGTGCCTGGTCTCGGTCATCGCCGTTGTCACGGTGCTGTCTCCCCTGTTGGTGTGCCGGTGCCGCCGGCGCGTACGTGGCCGGTACGTGGCCGGTATGTGCCTGTGCCTGGCCGGTATCCGTACGGCCGCCGTCGAAGTCTGCGGTGCGGGAGGTCCCGGGCGCGCTGGTGCCCATCGCCGTATCCGCCGGGGGGTTAACCCCACCCCCACCCCCCGGCGGCCCCGCTCGTATGAACCAGTTAAGGACCTCGCGGGCCTTGCGTCCTCCTCCGCCGGGACGAACGTCCCCTGGGCCCAAATGCTGAGCCACCCCTAGGGGTTGTCCACCCTGCGGTGGACCGGGGGTAGGGGACACGGACGGGCCGGGCGTCCGTGAGACGGGGATTCCGCCCGGAGCGGCCCGGTGAGATGGTGTTCCCCGCAGACGAGGGGAACATGGTGGAAGCAGGAGAAAACCGGGCGAAAGGCTCCACGGAAGCGTCCGTGGAGGGCGCGGCGGACCCCGCCGGCCGCCCCGGAGGAAGCGCCCGCGCGAGCGCCCCCGGCCCCGGAACGGCCTCGGGGCCGGACTCCGGGCCGCAGGGGGCCGGGCCCGGGCGGCCGCCCACCCGGGTGGTGGCGGCGCTGATGCTGAACATGGCCCTGGTCGCGCTCGACAGCACGATCGTCTCCACCGCCGTCCCGCAGATCGTCGGGGACCTCGGCGGGTTCGCCGTCTTCTCCTGGCTGTTCTCCGGCTACCTCCTCGCCGTCACCGTCACCCTGCCCGTCTACGGCAAGCTCAGCGACACCTTCGGCCGCAAGCCCGTCCTCCTCTTCGGCACCGCCCTCTTCCTGGCCGGCTCCCTGCTGTGCGCGTCCGCCTGGAACATGGCCGCGCTCATCGCCTTCCGCATCGTCCAGGGGCTGGGCGGCGGAGCTCTGCAGAGCACCGTGCAGACCCTGGCCGCCGACCTCTACCCGCTGCGCGACCGCCCCCGCATACAGGCCCGGATGACCACCGTGTGGGCGAGCTCCGCCCTGCTCGGCCCGGCGCTCGGCGGGGTGCTGGCCGGGTACGCGGGCTGGCGCTGGACCTTCCTGATCAACGTGCCGCTGGCCGGGCTGGCCCTCTGGCTGACCGCCCGCCACCTCGTGGAGCCCGTACGCTCCCCCGCCCGCCGGGGCCCGGTGGACTGGGCCGGGGCCCTCGCCGTCTTCGCCTGCGGCGGGCTGCTGCTCTTCGCACTGGTCCAGGGCGGGGTGGCCTGGCCCTGGCTGTCGGCGCCCTCGCTGGGCCTGCTGGGCGCGAGCGCGGTCCTGGCGGCGGTGGTGGTCAGGGTGGAGCGCCGGGCCGAGGAACCGATCCTGCCCGGCTGGGTGTGGCGCCGGCGCACCATCGCCGCCGTGAACCTGGCGATGGCGGCGCTGGGGCTGCTGATGGTCGCCCCGATGGTGTTCATGCCGACGTACGCCCAGTCCGTGCTCGGGCTCGGGCCGGTCGGAGCCGGGCTCCTGACCGCCCTGATGACGCTGAGCTGGCCGCTGTCGGCCGCCTTCTGCCAGCACGTGTACCGGCGCATCGGCTTCCGCGACACCGCCGCCCTGGGCATCGGGCTGGGGTCGGCGGTCCTGTTCGCCTTCACCCTGCTGCCGTACCCGGCGCGGCCGTGGCAGCCCGCGCTGGTGATGCTGCTGCTGGGCGCCGCCCTCGGGCTGTTCCAGCTGCCGCTGGTGGTCGGGGTGCAGTCCACGGTGGGCTGGGCCGAGCGGGGCACCACGACGGCCTCGGTGCTGTTCTGCCGCACCGTCGGGCAGAGCGTGGGGGCCGCACTGCTGGGGGCGGTGGCCAACGCGACCGTCGCCGCCCGGCTGGCGGGGACGCCGCTGCCGGGGCTGCCGGAGCGCCTCGACGACGTGTCGCGGGCCCTGGCGGAGCCGGGCGGGCTGTCGCCGGCCGCCGCCGAGCACCTGCGGGCGGCGGTGGCGGCCGCGGTGGAGCACATCTTCCTCGGCGCGACGGCCGCCGGGGTGGCGGCGGTGCTGGTGCTGCTGCTGGTGGCGCCGCGCAGGTTCCCGGTGCTGCCGGAGCACGAGTAGGGGGCTCCGGGACGGGGCGGCGGTCCGCGGTCCGCGGCCCGCGTGCTCCGGGCGGCCCGCGCGTCGGGTTGTCATGTTCGGGCCCAGTGGGTGACCCTCTTGCCAGGACCGCATCCGGGGGGACGACATGGCATCCGCACTCTTCGCGCTCGCGTTACTGGCCGCCCTGGCCGGACCGGTGGCGCTGCGCCTGCGCCGCAGGCCGGGCTTCGTCACCGGCCGCGACGGCCGGCTCTCCACCTCGACCACCCTCGCGCTGGCCTGGACGGTGCTCCTGGTCTGGCTGCTGCTCGCGATCCTCGCGTACGGGCTCACGGCGGGCGGCGGCGTCTCCTACTTCCGCGCCGCCGGCTCCGACGGCCCGCTGTCGTCCCTGACCTCGGTCTACCTGCCGCTGCTCGGGGGCCCGTACGCGGCCCTGATCGCGGCGAAGGCGGTCGTCGGCTTCCGGCTGGAGAGCGGCAGCATGGCCAAGCCGGCCCCCAGGCCCACCCCGGACGGGCGCCGCCCGCTGCGGGAGCTGATCGCGAACGACAGCGGCCGGACCGACCTCGTGGACCTCCAGTACGTGGCCCTGAGCGCGGTCACGATGCTCTACGTCGTCCTCTTCTTCCTCTCCGACGTGGGCGGCGGGCTCCCCCGGCTGCCCGGCGAGATCTGGGCGCTGACCGGCGCTCCGGCCGGGGCCTACCTGGTCAACAAGATGGCCACCCGCGCCAACCCGGTGATCACCGACGTCACCGTCTCCCCCGAGGGGCTGCTCCGGGTGGAGGGCGGCGGCTTCACCGAGCCCCGCCTCACGGTCGACGGCACCCCGGTCGAGGCGACGCCGGATCCGGCGACGGGCGCACTGACGGCCCGGCTGCCGCAGACGGCGAAGCCGCCGTTCACGGTGGTGGTCGTCTCGCGCGGGCTGCGCAGCGACCCGTACCGGTACGAGGGCACCCCGGCCGCCGCGGCGGCGGCCCCGCGGGCATGACGGGGGCCCGGCACCCACCGGTGCCGGGCCCCGCGTTCGTCAGGCCGGGATCAGCCGAGCATACGGAACGGGGAGTCGAAGTAGTCGGACTCCTCGTCGGAGCTGTCGGAGCTGTCGGAGCTGTCGGCGGCGTCGCTGTCGCTGTCGGCCGGCTGCTGGACCGGGGCCTGGGCGGCCTCCTCGCGCTTGTCCTGCTCGCCCGGCTTGGCCGGCTCGCCCGGCTTGGCCGGCTGCGCCTGCTTGTCGGCTTCGAAGGCGACGGCGGAGGCCTCGAATTCACCGGCCTTCTCACCCGGGCCCGCGGCCGCGACCGGCTCGCCCTCGCAGTTCTTGTTGTCGAAGAACAGGGCCACCTTGTCGGTCTCGTTGACGACTTCCTCGATGGGGGCGTCGGTGACGGCCAGCGCGTGGCACTTGTCCTCGGCCAGGTCGCTCACCTGCCCGGTCTTGCTTTCGCCGTTCTGCTGGAAGCTGTAGCTGAGGACCTTGCCGTCGTCCGCGAGCGCGGTGGCGGCGGTCGGCAGGACGAGGGTGAGGGCTCCGGCGAGGGCTACGGCGGTGGTGCGAAGACGCATGAGGGGGTTCCGTTCTTCTCTTCCGCGGGCGGATGCCGGTCCGGTGGCATCCGGGAGGGAGCGTAGAAGCGCGACGCGTTGACGAAACCTTTCCTCAGCGGGAGCGCGCCCCGAGGTTCACCCACCCTGCCCCCACGGCCTCACCCCGCCGCCTCCTCGGGGGAGATCCGGTTCACCCGCCATCCCTCGGGGGTCTCGGTCAGCGTCAGGGTCCCGATCCAGTCCGCTCCGCCCTCGGGGTACTCCCATTCGGCCGGGTCCGCCAGCACCTCCGGCAGCGCCTCGCGCGGCACCGCCCCGCCCGGCTGAAAGCCCTGGGTCCCGTCGGGCGCGACCCACGGGACCACCCGGCGCACCTCGATCCACCCGCGGTCGACGAGGTCGAGCAGGACGGGCGCCAGCTCGGCGGCCGGCAGCTCCTTGTCCTCCTCGGCCAGGTCGCCCCAGACGCCGGGCAGGATGTCGATCTCGAAGGCGTTGATCATGAAGGCCCGCTGGCTCTCGGTCAGCGACTCCCACTCGCGGCTCACGCGCCCTCCCCCTTGTGCCGGGCGTAGTAGCGCGCGACCCGGGCCCGGTTGCCGCACGCCGAAGCCACGCACCAGCGGCGGCGCGGGTGCGCCGGCAGGAACAGCAGCACGCAGTCCGGCGCCTCGCACTCGCGCACCGACGTCACCCGGGGGTCCGTCAGCAGCCCCACCACGGCCTCCGCGAGCTCCGCGGCGAGCCGCTGCGCGGGGGCGGCCTCGCGGTACGGGGCCGCCGTCATGCCGGTCAGCGCCGTCCAGGCCAGCTCGGTGCGGGCCGGGGCGGCGGCGAGGATCCCGTTGAGCGCGGCCAGCGCGCCCGGCGGGGGCCGCTCACCGTGGCGGGCGGCGGCGAGCAGCGGCCCGGCCGCCTCCCGCACGGCGTGCACGGCGGCCACCTCGGCCTCCCCGACCTCCGCGACGCGGCTCAGCCGCCCGGGCTCCTCGGCCAGCCAGGCGGCGAGTCCCGCCCGGTCGGCGATGAGGTCGCCGGTGCCGGCGGGCCGGGTGTTCAGCAGGTCGAGGGCGAGGGGCTCGCCCAGCAGCGGGAAGAGGTTCACGCCGCTAATGCTAGCAATCCCTCTTGACCCATTAGCCACAGTTCCCGCAGACTAATGCTACCGAAGCCCAAGGAGGCATGTGATGATCGCTCACCGCACCGTCGACGTGGACGGCGTGACCGTCGCCTACCGCGAGAGCGGCCCGGCCGACGGCCCGGTCCTGCTGCTCCTGCACGGCTTCCCCACCGCCTCGCACCAGTTCACCCGCCTCATGGACGCGCTCGCCGGCACCCCCTACCGGCTGATCGCCCCCGACTACCCCGGCTTCGGCCGCACCACCGCCCCGCACGGGTTCACGTACACCTTCGACCGGCTCGCCGACGTCGTGGAGGGCTTCACCGACGCCCTCGCCCTCGACCGCTTCGCCCTGTACGTCTTCGACTTCGGCGCCCCCGTCGGACTGCGGCTCGCCACCCGCCGCCCCGACCGCGTCACGCACCTGATCGTCCAGAACGGGAACGCCTACGACGAGGGCCTCTCCGACGCCGCCCGCGAGTTCGCCGGACTGCGCCGCGAGGTACCCGGCAACGAGGAACGCGTCCGCGCCCTGTTCACCGAGGAGGGCACCCGCTTCCAGTACGAGACCGGCGTCGCGGACCCCGCGCTCATCTCCCCCGACAACTGGACCCTCGACGTCCACTACCTCGGGCTGCCCGGCCGCACCGACGCGCAGGCCGACCTCGCCTTCGACTACGCCTCGAACTTCGCCCACTACCCCGCCTGGCAGGCCTGGCTCCGCACGGCCGCCGTCCCGGTCCTCGTCGCCTGGGGCGCCGGCGACCCCTTCTTCACCCCGGCCGGCGCCAAGGCCTACCTCCGCGACGCACCCCACGCCGAGGTCCACATCTTCGAGGGCGCGGGCCACTTCGCCCTGGAGACCCACCTCCCCGAAATCGCCCAGCTGATCAGCGAGTTCCTCACTCCCACAGCCGCCGGCAGGTGACGCTCCCGGGGCCGCGCACCGCGAACACGCCGGCCCCACCCTCGTACGACGCGGCGACGACGGCGACACCGCCGTCCACGGCCATCGCCGTGAAGTCCGGGCGGCCCGCGCCGGCCCCGAGAAACGTTTCCGCACCGGCTCCCATCAGGTCCCACCCCTCCAGCAACCGCACCCGCCGCCAGCCGCCCTCCCCGCCCGGCGGCATCAGCAGGAACTCGCCGTCCTCACCGAACAGCCCCTCGGCCACGGCGAGCCGGTACCAGCACTCATTGAGCGCCTCCACCAGCCGCGGATCCGCGTACCGGACGTAGACACCCCCGGACACCTCCGCCGAGCCGTACCCCTCGACAGCCGGAACCATCCCCTCCGGCACCCCGCCGCGCACCACCCCGAGCCCGGCCCGCCCCAGCACCTCGCGCACCCTAGGACCGGAATCCCACGATCCCGAACCCCGGCCGCGCCTCGACCTGCCGCAGCCACCCCAGCACGTCCCCCACGGCCTCCGCCACCTCGCTGTCCAGCAGCGGAACGTCCCCCCGCCGCTTGGTCTCCTCGAACTGCTCCAGCGCCTTCACGCACTCCTCGTACGTCCACTCGCCGCACCCCGGCGTGTAGGTGGACGGCAGCCCGCCCGGCAGGTCCGAGAAGTCGAAGTCCTCGACCGAAACGGCGTCGATCTTCAGGGCCCGCAGCCCCGCGTCGACCATCCCCAGCCAGTCGCCCCGGTACGGGGAGAACGAGGAGTTGTCGAGGAAGGACCCCGTCAGGTCACAGAGCCGCTTGTACGCGTACGCGTACTGGAAGGCGTGCTCCCGGTCCTCACTGAACGGCCCGCCGTACACCACCGCGCGCAGCGCCTCGTACGCACTCGGCGCGCCGTTCTCGATCTCCGAGTCGAACCAGTCGTCGTCATGCGCGAGATCGGCGGCGAACCGCTCCCGGACGACCTCCAGGAGCGCGTCGTCGCGCGAGCCGACCAGGGCGTGGACGGCTTTCAGATCGAGCAGGTACACACTCAGCGAAGAACTCATACCGCGAGGCTAACGCCGCCCACTGACAACCCACTTGGCGGCGCCCCGCCCCGCGCGGCAAGCGCGCCGCCGCGCGGATCAGCCCCTACCCCTCCGCCGGCGCCCGGCCCGTCAGCGCCGCCAGACTGGAGCGGACGTGGCTCATGTGGGCCCGCATCTCCTCCTGCGCCTCCTGGTGCTCCCGCAGGATCCGGTCCGTCTCGCGCCCCGTCCGCTCCTCCCGGACCCGCGCCTGCGCCACCAGCTCCTCCGCCCGCGCCTGTGCGTCCTCCTGGCCGTGCCGCGCCGACTCCTCCGCCTCCGCGTACCCCCGCCGCGCCTCCGCCAGCCGCGCCTCCGCGTACCGCTCCAGCTCCGCGTACCGCGCGTCCTGCTCGTCCGCCCGCGCCGCCAGCTCCCGCCCCGACGCGTCCCACCGCTCGACCTGCTCCTGCTCCCGCTCCGCGAGCAGCGCCCGCGCCCGGCGCCCGGCCTCGGCCAGCGCGGCCTGCGCCTCGGACCGCCAGCCCGCCGCGTCCTCCCGCGCCTCCGCCCGCAGCCCGTCCGCCTCCCGCTGCGCCCGCAGCAGCCCCTGCCGCGCCCGCACCTCGGTCTGCTCGCGCACCGCCTCCGCGTCGTGCCGCGCCAGCTCGGCCACCCGGTCGGCGTGCGCCTCGGCCGCACCCGCCGCCTCCGCCGCGTCCGCCCGCGCCTCCTCCCGCAGGACCTCCGCCTCCTCCTGCGCCAGCTGCAGGATCCGCCGGGCCCGCTCGCTCAGCTCGTCGTACGTCTGCGGAGCCAGCGCGGCGACCGCCGCGCGCAACCGCTCGGCCTCCGCCTCCATCTGACGGGCCAGCACGGTCAGCCGCGCCACCCGCTCCCAGGCCTCGTCCCGGCTGCCGGACAGCCGCGCGAGATAGCGGTCGACTTCGTCCGTCCGGTAGCCACGACCGCGCACAGTCGCAAAGGGTGCAGTCATCCTGGGAGCGCCTCTCTCGCGGGGATTGCTGTCAAGGATGCGTCATTTGCTCGCAGAAGCCGGAATGGCCGGGGGGGGGGGCCCCCCCCAAGGGGGGGATCAACAGCGACAAACACATCCCTGCCATGACAGAAGAGGAAAAAATCTCCCCCTTCCCC